>NZ_CAMQAY010000004.1 GCF_946998875.1 uncultured Peptoniphilus sp.
CTTGACTTTTAATCAAGGTGTCGCGCGTTCGAATCGCGCATGGGTCACCATTTTTTATTCTGTAGACTTATTCTACAGATTTTTTTATTTTCTAAAGTTTTAACTCACTTTATCTCTTGTTAATAAATTATGTTATAATTAAAAATAATTGGGGGAAATATATGTTGAAGAAAAAGTTTTATTTTGTATTTTACCTTGCTGCAATTATATTTATTTTATTTTTTACTCTTAATGGTTATAAAATTTACACCATAAAGGAGAAGAATATTGAAAATAATAATAAGATGACTCTTGAAAAAGAAAAGATTAATAATTACTCCTTAGACTTAAAGGAAGACATTAATTACAACAAGTTATATGTTTATAAGTTAAAAAATGATAAGTTTTATGTATTTGTTTATTCTAAATCTATTTTCTTTGATAGCTATAATCTTGACGACAATTTTATGACTGAAGATAAATCAATTGATACTGTGGCTAGCAATTTTAAATACAATAATTCATTAAAAATTGATTTAGAAAAAGAACCTATAAAAATTGATGTTAAGTCTGAAGTTAATGAGAGAACAAGAAATAATCTTATTAAATATTTAGTCATTGTTGTTTTAATTGCTTTTCTTGGCTATAGAAGGGATAAGAAGGAAAATTCTAAATAAGAATTTATAAAATAAATTTCATATTTTTATTAAAAAAACCCTAAGGTTGAATAAATTTCAACTTTAGGGTTTTTGCATATTATATTTAAAGAGCTTAATGTAATCCCTTTTAAATTTTTTAGATTTGGTCTAAAGCTTGTTTTAGATCTTCTATAATATCATCTGCATTTTCAAGTCCAACAGAAAGTCTAATTAAGCCTTCTGAGATGCCTGCTGCTGCTCTTTCTTCTGCTGTGTAAGGAGAGTGAGTCATTGAAGCAGGGTGTTGGATAAGTGTTTCTGCGTCGCCAAGTGATACTGCAAGAGTGCAGAGTTTAACGCTATTCATAAGTTTAGCGCCAGCTTCTTTTCCACCTTCAATTTCAAAGGCAATCATTGCACCAGGAAGAGCCATTTGTTTTTTAGCTACATCGTAATATTTGAAGGATTTTAGTCCTGGATATTGGATGCTCAAAACTTTTGGATGTTTTTCCAAAAATTCTGCAACTTTCATTGCATTAGAACAGTGCTTATCCATTCTAATTTGAAGTGTCTTCATTCCTCTAAGGATTAGATAAGCATTAAATGGTGCAAGTACAGCTCCTGTACAGTCTTTAATTCCTACTAGTCTTACTTGGTCTATTAATTCTTTTCTACCAATGGCAAAGCCAGCAATAACATCGCCGTGACCATTTAAATATTTAGTTGCAGAGTGAACTACAATATCTGCTCCTAGTGTAAGTGGTCTTTGGATATAAGGTGTACAATAAGTGTTATCTACGATTACTAAAGTGTCTTTATTCTTTTCGTGAACTCTCCTAGCAACTTCTTCTATGTCGCAGATGTCCATGTTAGGGTTAGCTGGTGTTTCTAAGTAAACAATTTTTGTATTATCTTTCATAACATTTATGATGTTGTCAACATTTGTTATGTCAACGAAATCAATGTCAATGCCCATTTTTGATACTGAGTGTTCTAAAAAAGCAAAAGTACATCCGTAAAGAGTCTTTGCTGCTATCATGTGGTCGCCACATTTTACGAATGGCCAAATTGATGATGTAATTGCGCCCATACCTGATGCTGCAGATACACAAGCTTCGCCTTCTTCAAGTAGCGCAACCTTTTCTTCTACTTGTGCATTAGTTGGGTTTCCAAGTCTTGAATAGATGTAACCATCTTCTTCTAGGGCAAATCTACGACCGCCTTGTTCTGCATCGTCAAATATAAATGTAGATGTTTGATAAATTGGAGTTGCTAGAGCACCAAATTTATTCTTTTCGTATCCACCGTGAATTGCTTTAGTTTCAAAATGCATTTTCTTAAGTTCGTCTTTACTATTCATAAATATCTCCTTTTCTTAATCTATTAAATCTAAAATTTTTCTTAAATAAATCTTTAATTCTTTTTATAAAACAAATCAAAATTTTTTATCTTAATTATTTTGCGCTTCCCTTAGTTTCTACTAGTGGCACATCATTTTCAAAATCCCATTGGTCTTTTGAATCTGCAAATCTAACAAAGATTGAAATAATCGCAAATATAGCAAGTAGTGCTTGATACCATAAAAATGGAATAATTTGAACAGGGGATACAGCTAGGGCTCCAAGTTCTTTAGTAAGTCCAGCTGCGATTAAAATTTGTGCACCATAAGGAATTATACCTTGCATTACGCAAGAGAATGTATCAAGGAAGGAAGCAGATCTTCTTGGGTCTACTTTGAAGTCCCTAGAAATTTCTTTGGCAACAGGGCCGTCAATGATAATTGCAACAGTGTTGTTTGCAGTTGCAGCGTCTGTTACAAGAGTTAAAAGAGCAATTGAAACTTCTGCTGATTTAACGTCTTTAGCAAAGCCTCTAATTTTTTGAACGAGCCACTCAATACCACCGTTACTAGATACCATATAGGAAAGTCCTCCAGTTAATAGTGATAGTAAGAAAATTTCAAACATTCCACTAAATCCAGCAAAGATGTTTTGAGCAAAAGTCATCATAGTAAGTCCGCCAGTGATTATTCCAATTATACCTGATAGGATGATACCACTAGTTAATACTAAGAATACATTCATTCCTGCAAGGGCTGTAATTAATACGAAAAGATATGGGATTATAAGTATAAAATTATAAGACAAATCATCTAGCTTAACTTCGCCTTCAGGTTTTCCAACAACTAATAAAATAACAAAGGTAATAATAGCTGCTGGGATAGCAATTTTAATATTTGCTCTAAATTTATCTTTCATGGCTACATTTTGTGTTCTTGTTGCAGCTATTGTTGTATCAGAAATAACAGATAGGTTATCACCAAACATTGCTCCACCAACAAGGGCTCCAAGAACAAGTGGTAGTGGAAGGTTACCCTTTGTAGCAACGCCAACGGCTATTGGTCCAACAGCTGAAATAGTTCCTACTGAAGTTCCTGTAGAGATAGAAATAAAACAACTGATTAAGAAAATGCCAGCTGTAATAAATTGTACAGGAATTAGAGAAAGTGCAAAGTTTACAACAGAGTCAACTCCACCAGAAGTTTTAGAAACTGTTGCAAAAGCTCCAGCTAGTATGTAGATAAGACACATGATAATTATGTTTTCGTCTCCACAACCACGAACAAAGTCGTTAAACTTGTCGTCCATAGAACCTTTAAACATAATAAATGCCAAAATAATAGCTGGCAAAATACATACGGGTGCTGCTACTTGATAGAATGCCATTTCAACGCCCATTGCGTTAAGAATTAGTCCAGTAGCAAGATATACGAGCACGAAAACTATAAAAGGTAGAAGTGCTGCGCCATTAGCCTTAGGTTTTAAATTTTTGTTTTCCATAGATACCTCCTCAAATTTAACAAAAATAAAACAAGATTTCTCTACGAACTTTATTACTTATATCTTTTTAGCATCAGCCTCCTTAAAAAGAATTAAAGGTAAATTACTAATAATATCGTTTTCAAAACAATTTTAATAATATGTAAATAAAAAATTTAAATTACCTTTAACTTAATTATACTGTTATTAAATGATTTTGTGAAGACTTAATTAATTATTATGTTAATAATTTATTAAGATAAAATTTATAAAGAATAACGATTGCATACCAATAAGATAGACTAATTGATGGGTATTATGAAAATTAAAGACTTGAGGGGAGTTTATGGCTTGATAATAAATAAATTTAAAAAAATTAAAAAAATTTAAAAAATAAATTTTTCTTAACATAATCTTTACATGCTAAATGCTATACTATCTGTGAGGTGAAAATATGAAAGAAATTGTGAATAGAAAATTTTCATACGCGATGTTGGCTTTGTCCATTGCCTTTATTATTTTGGGAGTTTATAGAGGAGAAGTTGATACTGTGCTTTCAAAAGCTATAAGAATATGTTTGGAGTGCGTTGGGATTGGATAAGTTAAAAAATCTTTTTAAAAAATTTAGAGAAAAAAGAAATCTCGTGCAAGGCTCTTTTGCTCTACTAACAAATTTACATATTCCAAATTTTTTTAAGGGAACTATTTATACAGGCAAGATGAAAGCTGCTTGCGTGCCAGGACTAAATTGTTATTCCTGTCCAGGTGCAGCTCTATCATGCCCAATAGGATCCTTTCAAGCTGTGGTAGGGTCGTCAAAATTTAATTTTGCCTACTATGTGACGGGCCTCATGCTTTTATTTGGAACTGTGTTTGGAAGATTTATTTGTGGATTTTTGTGTCCCTTTGGATTTTTTCAGGATTTAATTCATAAAATTCCATCGAAAAAATTTAGCACTAGAAGATTTAGCTTTTTAAAGTACATCAAGTATTTTATTTTAATCTTTGTAGTTTGGTTATTTGGAGTATTTCTGACAGATGAACTAGGTTTTGCATCTCCATATTTTTGTCAGTACCTTTGCCCACAGGGAATACTAGAGGGAGGAATTCCTCTTTCACTGGCAAGCAAAAGTATAAGAGGAGCACTTGGCAATTTATTTTTGCTAAAGTCAGGAATTCTCGGTCTAATAATCCTACTCTCAATATTCTTTTACAGACCTTTTTGCAAATACTTATGCCCACTGGGTGCCTTTTACGCATTAACTAATAAATTTTCTTTTTATCAATACCATGTAAATGATTCTTGTATTTCTTGCGGAAAATGTAAGAGAATTTGTAAAATGGATGTAGATATGTCAAAAAATCAAAGAGCCTTGGAGTGCATAAGATGTGGCGACTGCATCAAAGCTTGTCCAACATCTGCGATTTCCACCTCATTTAAAAATAATAAAATAGATAATAATTTAGAAGAAGGAGCAAGATATGAATAAGATTTTTAAGAGTATTAGTAAAATTTTTGTTGTTTTATTTTTAGCCTTAGCAGTTACAGCCTGCACAAGCAAGGCACCTGAAGGACCAACTCTATCAAATGGAGATGCCTTCCCAAAATTCGACGCAGTAGATTTCAAGGGCAATCCAGTAAGTAGTGATGTCTTTAAAGACAGTCCTGTTACAATAATGAGCATCTGGTTTACAGGTTGCAAGGGCTGCATAAATGAAATGCCTACTCTACAAAAAATTTCTGAAGAACTAAAGGACAAAAATGTTAAGGTTATGTCAATTTGCCTTGACACTTATGAAGATAAAAAAATTAAAGAAGAGGCTGAAAAAATTATTGAAGCAAAGGGAGTTAAGTATCCTAATCTTGCTGTAAAACCTTCCGAAGAAATCGACTCTTATCTCAAAAATTTGACAGCTTTTCCTACAACTCTTTTAATTGGAAGAGACGGAAAAATTATTGACAACATAAGCCTTGGCTCACAAGATAAAATTGATGAACTATACAAAAAAATTGACGAAATAATTGCTAAGGAAGGAAAATAAATTCTTTAGCTTAAGATAATAAATCCTCATTGATACACCTATTTTGACTCATGCTTGCATGGGTCTTTTTTTTTTTTTTTTATTTGTAGATAAAATTTTTAAATGTTGCATATGCAACAGAAAGTTTTTAATTTTTTTAATATAATTATTTTAGAAGTTAGAACTTACAAATTTAAAAGGTGGGATAATTATGAGTATGTTTTGTTTTCAATGTCAAGAGACTTTTAAAAATTCTGGCTGCCTAAAAAGAGGTGTCTGCGGAAAGACAAGTGATGTTGCAAATTTGCAAGATTTTTTGATTTGGATTTCTAAGGGACTTTCTGAAATTGCAGTAAAAAGTGAAAGGGAAAATAAAGAAGTTGTGGACAGAGTTATTTTAAATCTATTTACAACTATTACAAATGCAAATTTTGATGATGAGCAAATTAAAGATAGGATTGTAGAGACTGTTGATCTGATGAATTCTATGAGAGAAGATAAAAATTATAGCCATGCTGCAAAGTGGTCATCAAAGGATTTTTCTGAAATAGAGGAAAAAATAAGTTCAGGCGAAGTTTCTATTTTAGCTGAAGAAAATGAAGATGTAAGAAGTTTAAAGGAACTAATAACTTATGGACTAAAGGGCATGGCTGCTTATGCGAGACATGCAAAAGTTTTGGGCTATGAAAGTGAGAAGGTAAATAATTTTATCTTAACTACAATGGCTGAACTTTTAAGAGAAAAAAGCCTAGACGAATTAGTCTCTCTTACTCTTGAAACTGGTTCTATGGGATATCTTGCCATGGCTACACTTGATAAGGCAAACACAAAGACTTATGGCAATCCAGAGATAAGTAATGTAAATATTGGCACAAGAAATAAGCCTGGAATTTTAGTTTCTGGTCACGACTTAAAGGATTTTGAAATGCTACTTGAACAAGCTAAGGATTCTGGAGTGGATATTTACACTCACTCAGAAATGCTTCCTGCAAATTATTATCCAAGCTTTAAAAAATATGAAAACTTTGTGGGAAACTATGGCAACGCCTGGTGGAAGCAAAGAGATGAGTTTGAAGCCTTTAATGGACCAATACTAATGACGACAAATTGCATCGTAACTCCAAAGGATTCTTATAAAGATAAATTATTTACAACTGGTGCTGCAGGATACCCTGGCTGCAAGTACATCGAAGAAGATGAAAAGGGTCACAAGGATTTTTCAGAAATAATTGAACTTGCAAAGACTTGCAAGGCTCCAGAAGAAATTGAAAAGGGAAGTATAGTTGGTGGTTTTGCTCACAGTCAAGTCATGGAACTTGCCGACAAGGTTATTGAAGCTGTAAAAAATGGTGACATCACAAAGTTTATTGTCATGGCTGGCTGCGATGGAAGAATGGCTGATAGAGAGTATTACACAGAATTTGCTAAGAAGCTTCCAAAGTCTACAGTGATTTTGACAGCAGGTTGTGCAAAATATAGGTATAACAAATTAAATCTAGGGGACATCAATGGCATACCAAGAGTTTTAGATGCAGGTCAATGTAACGATTCTTATTCCTTAATTCAAATTGCCCTTGCCCTAGTTGATGCTTTTGGAGTGGAATCTGTCAACGATCTTCCGCTTGTGTACAATATTGCATGGTATGAACAAAAAGCTGTTATAGTTTTACTTGCATTACTTTCACTTGGTGTAAAAAATATTCACCTTGGTCCAAGTCTTCCAGCCTTCTTATCTCCTAATGTTACAGATGTTTTAGTGGAGAAATTTAATATTGCTGGCATTACAAATGTTGAAGATGATATAAAAAATTTAATAATTTAATAAAAAGCCTTGACATTTTATTTTTTTCACCTTATAATAAAAAAACAATTTGTTAATAAACTTTTTGAGAAGAAGAGTAACTTAAAATTTTGAGCAAAGAGAGCTTCGTTTTGGTGAAAGAAGTGGATGAGTTTTATGTGAACATGGCCTTCTCTAGGAAATATCGATATTAGGTATTTACGGGTCTTCCCGTTATAGAAGTAGAGTATGATAGTACTTGAAGAGGTCACTTTCGTGAGGAAGTGATAAATTAAGGTGGTAACACGAGCTTTCGTCCTTATGGATGAAGGCTCTTTTTTTATTTTATGGAGGAAAAATGATTGAAGTAAAAAATTTAAGTAAGGATTTTAAAAGTGAGGATGGAACTTTTAGAGCCCTAGATGACCTTTCTTTCAAAGTAAATAGAGGAGAGATTTACGGCGTAATTGGTCTTTCTGGCGCTGGCAAGTCAACTCTTGTTAGATGCATCAACAGACTAGAAGAGCCATCTGGTGGAGAAATTTTAATTGACGGCAAGTCCATTATTAACTTAAATGAGAAGGAACTTAGGGCTGCGAGAAAGGATATTGGAATGATCTTTCAATATTTTAATCTCTTTATGCAAAAGACAGTGGCAGAAAATATTGCCTTTCCTTTAGAAATTTCAGGAGTAAGTAAAAGCGACATTGATAAGAGAGTTGATGAGTTACTTAATTTTATAGACTTAAAGGAAAAGAAAAATTCTTATCCAAGAGAATTATCTGGTGGACAAAAGCAAAGAGTAGCCATAGCAAGAGCCATTGCCACAAATCCATCAATTCTTCTTTCAGATGAAGGTACATCAGCCCTGGACCCAGCAAATACTAAATCTGTTTTAAATCTTTTGAGGAAAATTGTAAAAGAATACAACATGACAATAATTATGATTACTCACCAAATGGAAGTGGCAAAGGAAATTTGTGACAGAATTGCTGTAATGCAGGCTGGAAAAATCATCGAAGAAAATGAAACAAAAGAGCTATTTAAAAATCCAAAAACTTCTGTGACAAGGTCCTTTATAAAGAACTTGGAAGATGAAGTTGATGAAGGCTATTTAAATGGAGCCGACTACAAGGGAGATGTCTTGAGACTATCCTATGCCGACGACAATTATGACAAGCCAATTCTTTCACACTGTGTGAAAAAATTTGATGTTGATGTATCCATTCTTTCAGGAAATATTAACAAATTAAATATTTCAAGCGTTGGCTATCTTACAGTTGAGATTCTTGGAAAGGAAGAAGAGAGAAAAAAGGCAATTGAATTTTTAAAAGAAAATAATGTAAATGTGGAGGTGCTTTAAATGGAAAGAATAATAGATATAGTTTTACCAGCTATTCCAGAGACCCTAGTTATGGTTTTGGCATCAACAATTATTGCCCTCTTAATAGGTCTTCCACTGGGAATTATTTTGACAAATACTAGGCCAGGCGGTCTCAATGAGTCCGCAAAAGTCTATTCCGTACTTGATGGAATAATAAATGTTTTGAGGTCCTTTCCCTTTGTAATCCTCATGATAGTTGTATTTCCACTTTCAAGATTAATTGTTGGAAAATCTTATGGGACAGCGGCAATGATAATTCCCCTTTCACTTTCAGCTGCTCCCTTTGTGGCAAGGTTAATGGAAGGATATTTTATTCAAGTGGATTCAGGTATCATAGAGGCAGCAAAATCCATGGGCTCAACTAATAAAGAAATTATCTTTAAAGTTTTAATCCCAGAGGCAATGCCTATGGTTGTCAGTGGAATAACTATGACGCTTATTAATGTAATTGGTTATTCTGCTATGGCTGGTGTCATGGGTGGTGGCGGACTAGGAGATGTCGCCAACAGGTATGGCTACCAAAGAAATGAACCGCTAATACTTTGGTCAGCAGTAATAGTAATTATAATTCTTGTGCAAATTGTACAATTTATTGGAAATAAAATCGCAGATAATATAGATAAAAGATAGGTGTTATTTCTAAGTTTCTTAGAATTAATATAAATAAAAAAATTTAGGAGGAAAAAAATGAAGAAGAAAATTATTTTGGCACTTTCACTAGTGCTAGCTCTAACACTAACAGCTTGTGGTGGAGCAAAGAAGGAAGAAGCTAAGGCAGAAGGAAACAACAAAGTAGCAGGAGAAGTTAAAGATGGCGACAACAAAATTGTAATTGGCGTGTCACCTACACCTCATGGTGAAATCATTGAAGGCTTAAAGGATGAATTTGACAAGGCAGGACTTGATGTTGAAGTTGTAAATTTTGATGATTACATTCAACCAAACCTACAACTAGAAGCAAAAGATCTTGATGCAAACTACTTCCAACACAAACCATATCTTGACAGCTTTGTAGAAGAAAGAGGAATTAAAGATCTTGATGTACTTGGATATGTTCACATTGAACCAATGGCTATATACTCTGAAAAATACAAATCAGTTGATGAAATTGAAGATGGAGCAGAAATTATTATTCCTAACGACCCAAGTAATGGAGCAAGAGCCTTAATACTTCTTGAAGATGCAGGCCTTATTAAGTTAAAGGACAAGACAAACCTTAATTCAACAGAAAAAGATATTGCAGAAAATCCAAAGAATTTAAAATTCACAGCAATGGATGCACCATCAATTGCTCAAGTTTATAAAGATTCTGGAGCTGCAGTTATAAATGCAAACTTTGCTATTGGACAAGGACTTGACCCAACTAAGGATTCAATTTTCTTAGAACCAAAGGATTCACCTTACGCAAACTTAATTGCCATTAGAAAAGAAGATGCTGGAAAAGAAAAATTCAAAAAATTCATTGAAATTTTAAATTCAGATGCAGCTAAAAAGTTAATAGAAGAAAAATTCAAGGGCGCAGTAATACCTGCCTTTGGAGAATAAGATTAAGAGGCTCTGTGGAGTCTCTTTTTTTGCAGGTAAATTTTCCTATAAATTTTTCTCCTAAATTTTATAGAAAAAATAAAAATATTTCAAAAATCTTTGATAATAAAATCATCAATTTTTCACACAAACACACTAATATTAAAGTATCAAAATCGATAGGAGGAATAATATGGATAATAATAGATGGGAAAATAAAAATTCTGGCAAGGGAAAAATCCTTGTAATAATTGCCCTAGTCTTTTCACTAATTGGAGGAATAATTGGCTCAGCAATAACTACTTATAAATTGCTGCCACAAACAAATTCAAATACATCCAATGAAAAAGCTTCTAATATTACAATTTCAGCCAAGGACAATATGAGCGTTGCTTCTGCTGTTGCAAAGAAGTCAATGTCATCAGTTGTTGGAATTACAACTAAGGGAGTGCAACAATCCTTCTTTGGTCAAGTCCAAGTCCAAGGCGTAGGCTCTGGTGTAATTGTAGATCCAAAGGGCTACATCCTTACCAATGCTCACGTTGTAAAATTAAACAACAAGGTCGTTGAAGATGTAACAGTTAGACTTAACAATGAAAAGGACATTGAAGGCAAAACTATTTGGGCAGACGAAAATGTTGACCTTGCCATTGTAAAAATAAATACAAAGGAAAAATTAAATGTGGCAACACTTGGTGACTCCGATGCACTTTCCATAGGCGATGCAGCAATTGCAATTGGAAACCCAATTTCACTACAATTTTCTCAAACAGTAACTCAAGGAATTATATCTGGACTAGATAGATATGTTGGTGCAGTAAGTGGTGGCGGATATATGACTGGACTTATCCAAACTGACGCATCAATTAACGGGGGAAATTCTGGCGGTCCACTTTTAAATGCAGAAGGTGAAGTCATTGGCATCAACACTGTAAAGGTTCAATCTGCAGAGGGACTTGGCTTTTCAATTCCAATTAATTTTATTAAGCCAATTGTAAAACAAGTAATCGAAACAGGAAGCTACAAGGAAATTTCCATGGGCATGCTAACAATGAATTTAAATGTGGCAGCACAAGTATTTAACGGCAAGACTGATGTTGATAAGGGAATTTTTGTCTACAAGGTTTATGAAGGTTCACCTGCAGCAGAGGCAGGACTCCTTGCTGGAGATATTATAACAAAAATTGGCAAGGACGAAGTTACAGATAACAACGCTCTTAAGTCAATTCTTTATAAATATCAAGAAGGAGACAGCGCTGAAGTAACTTATGTAAGAAAGGGTAAGGAAGCAAAAACTGAAGTTAAGTTTTCTAATTACTCTATAGAAAATGACAAGGAAGCCCAAAAGGATATTAAGGCACAAGAAGAAGCAAGAGCTAAGGAATATCAAAAGAGACAAGAAGAAGAGCAAGATCTATTTAACAGATTTAGACAAGAATTTGAAAATGGATTTTAAATTTAAAAAAGTGACACCTCTTGGTGCCACTTTATTTTTTTGCAATTTTTTCTAATTTTTCGGCATTAATTGATTCAAAATATTCTTCCAAAAGCTCAACAAATCTCTTTGCGTACTTTGTGATGTAGCGATTTTTATTTTTTATGGCGTAGATGCCAAGACTTACAGGTTTATTTTTTACATAGAGAGGAAAAATATTTATGTCATCGCCAAATTCTTCCATCCATCTTTTTATATTCATTTGGGAAATAAAAACTGCGGCAAGGGCCTTGTTGCAAATGGCAAGGGCAATTCTAGAATAAGCTGTCTCGATGTAGTCAATAGGTCTAACTCCTGTATTTTTAAAGCTTTGATTTATTAGGCTCCTTATTCTGTTATCCTGAGTGTAAAGGAGGAAGGGAACTTTTTCAAAATCCCTTAAGTCAATTTTTTTAAAGGACTTTTCCTTTAAAGCTTCAAGATCATCAACATACTTTTCCAAAAGTCTGTCGCTTACGCAGAGGTATAATTTATCATCAAAGAGGAGGCGAGACTTTAGGTTTTCATTTTTATAATTCTCATCAATGCTAATGGCTATGTCAAGTTTGTTTTCCAGGCACATATCTTCCAGGTCATTAGACTGCTTTTCGTAAAGGACAAGTCCAACTTGGGGAAACTCTTCTGTAAACTTTTCAATAATTGATGGAATAAAAATGTCCGCCCTGGGAGAAGATGCGCCAATTATTAACTTGCCCCTGTCCTCGCTTTCCATGTCGCGAATTTTATTTATCATATCCGATTCAGCAGTTAAAAGTTTTTCAGCATAGCTTAAATACTCTTCTCCAATGGGAGTGAGCATTAGCTTTGGCTTTCTGAAAAATAATTTTGTGCCGTAGTAGTCTTCCAGCCTTTTTATGTGATTAGATAAAGTTTGTTGAGATATATAAAGTTTTTCGCCAGTTTCATTCATATTAAGTGTCTTGGCAAGCTCTGTAAAATAATAAATACTTTCGAAATTCATAAGTCCTCCTATCAAAAATATTTTGTGATTTATACAAATAATTCTTAATTTATTTTGTGATAATTTTATTATATACTATGTACAAGTTAATTGTGAAATATTTTATTAAGAATCCCTTATAGTTTACCAGCTTTTTTTCCTTAATATCACAATTACCGGAATCCCCTTGCACCCACCTCCTTGGGTGCTTTTTTTTTTACAAATTTTTATTATTTTTTATTCTTCAAAATTAATTTTTGATAAAATTTCTTCTTTAAATTCATCAATTGTGTAGTTTTTTTCGTCAATTGATGGATATTTTGCAGCCTTATTTATCATGCCAAAGCGCATTAATTTAGTATTTACTAAAATGGCAGGATAGGAATAATTCCAACTTACACATTTAAAAGCTCTTGATGTTAAATATCCATAAAAGGCATTTCTTTTTTTCAAATCCCTTTCAAAAACTATATAGGGCAGAGACCTTTCTTCTTCCCAATATTTTCCCTTGCAATTTTTTGCGTAATTTTTGTAATAAACTTCTAATAACATATTTTCCTCCTTAAATTTAGAGAAGAAAAAAGCACCCATCAAAGATGGATGCAAATATGTATCCATCATCCAAGCATTAGCACCTTGCCAGTGGCAGGTTGCTGAAGGGTCAATGAGCTTGTCTCTAGCCTTCTCTCTATGGTAATTTAATTATAGCACAAGAAAAAATTTTTATAAGTTTTATCTTAAAGAAAAATTTAATTTGACTCAAAAAATTTTTGAGAAAATATAAGGAGAAATTTTTTAAATAAATTCTCATAATATAAAATTGATAAAATTTATCAAAAACCCTTTACAAATAAAAAATTCTATAATATAATAAGGACAGTTAATGATAGCAATTGTCATTTAACAAAATGATTTTGGGACACCCCATAACTCCTAAGATTAATAATAAAATTATACCAATCTTCACTCTGAAAAGAGAAACTAAGGCTGCTTCGGCAGTCTTTTTTACTTTAAAAATATCTTATAAAATTTATAAGAGAAAAGTTAAAATATTTTATTTTTAATAAATTTCCTTTGAGAAAAAAATTTATAATCCCACAAAAAAGTGTTATATTATTTATAGAAAAATAGGGAGGCTAAAATGAGAACAATATCTATAATAGGTTTAGGAAATGTTGGGGCAACTGTAGCCCACACAATTGTTGAAAGATCTCTTTGCGACAGGCTTTTTTTATTTGACAAAAAAGAGGGACTTGCTGAAGCAGAAGTAAGCGACTTATCTGATGGTTATGTAAATAGAAGCGGACACATAAATATTTCTGCAGGAAATTTAAAAAATTTAGATGAGTCCGACATAATTGTCTTTGCTCCTGGAGACATTACAATTTTGCAAAAAAATAATGACAGGATGTTGGAGTTTAAATATACTAAAACTTGCGCTGAAGAGTGGGGCAAAAAAATTAAAGAATCCAAGTTCAAGGGCATCATAGTAAGCATTACAAACCCTTGTGATGTAATAGCAGATTATTTACAA
Organism: uncultured Peptoniphilus sp.; assembly: GCF_946998875.1. Taxonomy (GTDB): domain Bacteria; phylum Bacillota; class Clostridia; order Tissierellales; family Peptoniphilaceae; genus Peptoniphilus_A. Next base: position 14,116 of record NZ_CAMQAY010000004.1, read on the forward strand.
AAACTTACTGGGCTTCCAAAAGAGAGAGTCATTGGAACGGGAACAATTTTAGATTCAGCAAGGATGAAAAATGCCCTTGCAAGAAAATTAAATATTGACCCAAACTCTGTTGATGGCTATGTAATTGCAGAACATGGCAACAGCCAATTCGTTGCCTGGTCACAAGTTTCCATAGCAACAAAACCAATTTATGAAATTTTAGACAAGGAAACTTGCAAGAAAATCGAAGAAGAGACAAAGATTAGGGCCTTTGAAACTATAAAGGCTAAGGGTTACACATCCTACGGCATTGCAAACTCAACTGCCCTAGTAATTGAGGCAATTTTCCAAGATTCAAAGACAATTTTACCAGTTTCATCTTATTCAGAAAAGGACGGATGCTACATTGGTCATCCAGCTCTTGTTGGTAGAGATGGTATTCTTGATCATTATGACTTAGTTTTAGATGAAGAAGAAAGAGAAAAGTGGGAAAAGTCTGTTGAGACAATAAAGAATACTTTGCCAATAAAATAAAATTTATAAAAAGTCCTTAGGGGCTTTTTATTTTTGCTTAAATTTATAGAAATAGGAGCTTTTTTACAAAAAATTTTCCAAAATTTTACAAAATATTATATAATTGTCTACTAGAAGGTGATAATTTGTTTAATAAAGAAAAAAATAGTGAGTCCAGAGGCTTTAATTCTATAGATTTTATCAGTCAAATTTTATTTGCTCTTATTTTGACTTTTGCCATGTTACTTTTGGCACCAAGCGATGCTTCCTTTATGGAAAAAATAATGAGAAATCCTATAGTTTTACTTTTAAATATTATTCCAATAATTCTTACAGGAATTTTATTTCAGGGAATTTTTGGCAGGAGAAGATTTGCCCTTATACTAAACTCCTTATTTTATTTAATCTTATTTACAGTTCACAGAACTAAGGTAATTTATAGAAATGCACCCTTTAGAGTTTCAGACCTTGCTCTATCCTTTGAGGCACTTAAAATGTCACAAAACTCCTACAGACCAGATATTAAATCTATAATAATTTTTGCGGGATGTTTATTTATTTTAATTATTCTCTCAATGTTTTTTAAAAGTGAAAAATTAAGACTAAAGGATAGGTTAATAGGAATTCTTTCTATATTAATCTCATCAGCCCTTTTATTTAATTTTGTTTACTCAAGGGACAAAATCTATAACAGTCTTCCTCTTAATGGAAATGTATTTAACCTAATAGACCACTTTAATTCCAAGGGATTTAACTACACTTTTTTATTTAACTTGAAAAAATCCTTTATAAGACCTCCTGAAGGCTACGATAAAAAGGAAATGGAAAAAAGAGACAGAGTTGACCATGGCGAAGATATTTCTGTAATAAAATATAATCCGAGACCTAACATCATTTGGATAATGGGAGAGGCCTTTACCGATCTTTCAGAAAATCCGCAATTTTCTTTCTCCAAAGAAAATGACCCCAACCACAATTTTAAAAAGTTAAAGAGAAATTCCATCATGCAGGGAAGAATTGTAACTCCATCCTTTGGTGGAGGAACGGGAGACACTGAGTTTGATGTCTTAACTGGAGCCTTAACTATTGACTGTGCTCCTGATGAAAGTTTTGCCTTTAATGCAATTAAAAGAGATGTGTCATCTTTGCCAAGCCTATTTAACACAATTGGCTACAAGACCATGGCCTTTCACCCAGGCTTTGCTTGGTTCTATGGAAGACAAGACGTCTATCCAAAACTTGGCTTTCAAGATAATTTTTTCTTAGAAAATATTGACCAGCCTGAAATGAAGGGTGGCTATGTTTCTGAAAGACAATTTTCAGAAATTTTTAGAAATAGATTTATAGAAGCCATAGAAAACTCAGATGAGCCAATTTTTTCCTACGGCTTAGATATTCAAAATCACGGGCCTTATTTTTATGACAAGTATGGGAAAAATCTTCCTTACCAGTGCAACAGCATTTTGTCAGAGGAAGCTGCAAATAATTTTGGCTCCTACTTTTTGGGAATAAAGGACATGGACATAATGCTTGGTGAAGTTTACGACATGATTATGTCACTAGATGAGCCAACTATTATGGTCTTTTATGGCGACCATCTTCCTGGTCTTGGAAATGATCCCAGTGCCTTTGATGAAATTGGAATAAAATTGTCTCACGACGACTTGGAAAAGGAAATTGAATTTTACTCAACTCCTTATGTAATAGTTGCCAATGAAAGTGGAAGGGCATTTTTAAATAGAGAAAATGTTGAAATCCAAGATGGCAATGCAGTTTCTGCCAACTATCTTGCTTCAATGGTTCTTGACATGTTAAATTACAATAAAGTAGACAATTTCTTTATCTACAATTCAGAGCTTAGAAAAAAACTTCCAATTATTTCAAGAAACTTTATCTTTGACGGAGTAAATACTTATCCAAGAAAGGATGTCAAGGGCGCGGCTAAGGAAGCTTATGAAGATTATAAAAAGTACGAGTATTATAGAATAAATCAGTAGGTGAATTATGAAAGATATACTAAAAATAGTTGAAGAGATTTCTTTAGACCTAGACCACCTTAGAAAATTTATATACGAAAATCCAGAGCTTGGCTTTGAAGAATACAAGTCTTCCAAGGCTCACATGGACTTATTAAAAAAACATGGTTTTGAAATTGAATGTCCCTACATGGACTGTCCAACTTCCTTTAAGGCAGTTTACGATTCAAAAAAAGAGGGAAGAACAATTTCTTACTTGTCAGAATACGATGCTCTGCCAGGCATTGGTCACGGCTGTGGTCACAATGTTTTAGGGGCAACAGCAACAGGTGCAGGCATAGTTCTTTCAAAGTTAATAGATGATCTTGGCGGACGCGTAATAGTTTTTGGAACTGCAGCAGAAGAAGTTGGCGGCACAAAAATTGAAATTGCAAACTCTCATGAATTAGATGATGTGGATGTTGCCATTGAAATGCACCCAGCCTCTTATAATTCCCTTACGCCAAATTCCCTTGCCCTTGCTACAAGAAGATTTGAATTTTTTGGCAAAACATCTCACGCAGCAGATTCACCTGAAAAGGGGATTAATGCTCTGGATGCGCAAATAGTTTTATTTTCTGCCATAAATGCCCTTAGACAAGAGACTAAGGACGGAGCGAGAATTCACGGCATAATAAAGGATGGCGGCAAGGCGGCAAATATTATTCCTGACTACACTGATTCAAGATTTTACGCAAGAAGTCCAGAGAAAAAAGATCTCTTAGAAATTTTAGAAAAATTAGAAAATTGTGCAAGGGGAGCAGCTCTTGCCACAGGTTGCCAGCTTAAGATTTCTGAATATGAAAAGGGAAATGACAACACAGTGAGAAACCTTGCCTTTAACGAAGTTTTAAGAGAAAAAATGGAAAAATATCTTGACGAAGAGATAAGGGATGAAGAATTAAACAAGGGCTCAACTGATGCAGGAAACTTTTCGCACGAAATTCCAACTCTTCATGGCTACTTTAAAATTGCAGATGAGGGCGTAAGTGGTCACACAGTAGAGCTAAGAGATGCAACAATGACGGACTATGCCTTTAGTCAAATGAAAAAAGTTATTGCAGCAATAGTTGAAGTTGGTCTTGAAATTTTAAAAAATGATGAAGTTTATGAAAAAATAATGAAAGAATTCAAAGAAAATATTAAAAGTGGAAAAATTATCCCTCACAATGAATTAAATAAGGATTAAGTATTAAAAAACACTTCTGTTCTTGGTATAATGTAAAGAACAGAGGTGTTTTTTTGAAAACGGAAATTATAAAATTTAAAGGAAATGCAAAGGATAAAACTTATCTCAGAAAAATCAGCGACACTTTAAGAGAAGGAGGTCTTGTTGTCCTTCCAACGGAAACAGTTTATGGACTTGGTGGCAATGGACTTAACAAGAGAGCCTGCAAAAAAATATACGAAGCCAAGGGTAGACCTAGCGACAATCCACTAATACTTCACATAGCAGAAAATTCGCAGCTTGATGCTTTAGTTGCAGAAATTCCCGATGTGGCAAAAAAATGTATGGAAAAGTTTTGGCCAGGACCTCTCACTATTATTTTTAAGAGATCTGAAATAGTGCCAGACGAAGCTACAGGTGGACTTGAAACAGTTGCTATAAGAGAGCCAAGCAATGAAATCGCCCATGCTATTTTAAAGGCAGTGGACTTTCCAGTGGCGGCTCCTTCTGCAAATTTGTCAGGCAGACCATCTCCAACTAAGGTGGAACATGTAATAGAAGATTTAAATGGAAGGGTAGACATAATTGTGGACGGTGGTCACTCTGTAGTTGGCATTGAGTCAACTGTACTAGATGTGACAGTGGATCCCCCAATGATTTTAAGACCTGGAAAGATTACCCTAGAAGATTTAAGGGAAATCGATGAAAATATAACAATTGACAATGCCACAATTGATGCAAAAAGTGGTAAGATTCCAAAATCTCCAGGACAAAAATATAGACACTATGCTCCAAGAGCAGAGGCAATTTGTTTTGGTGGAAGGCTAGATAAGCTTGTCAATGAAATCAAAAAAAATATAAAAGAAAATAAGGGCAAAAAAATTGCAGTTCTTGCAACTGATGAAACTTATAATGAATACAAAAATTTAAATATAAAACTTTTGATTAACCTTGGTAGTAGAGAAAATCTTGAAGATGTTGCGGCAAATCTTTTTGACGCACTTAGAAGATGCGACGATGAAAATGTAGACATTATTTTCGCAGAGGGTTTTGAACTTAGGGGAATAGGTCTAAGCATTATGAATAGACTCTTGAAGGCTTGTAGCGGAAAAGTTGTCATGAGAATTTAGGAGGAAAAATGAAAATAGCAATTGGTTCTGACCACGCAGGTTTTTATTTAAAACAAGACCTAATAAAGTACTTAGAAGAAAAAAATATTGAAGTGAAGGACATGGGACCCTTTGACAATGGTCGAGTTGACTATCCAGACTATGGTCATGCAGTTGGTCACGAAGTAATAGACAATAAGATGGACTTTGGCATAGTTATCTGCGGCTCAGGAATTGGTATTTCAATTTCTGCAAATAAAGTTAAGGGAATAAGAGCTGCACTTTGCTCTGAGCCCTATTCTGCAAGGCTTGCAAGACGCCACAACGATGCCAATGTCCTTGCCATGGGGGCAAGACTAATTGGCCATGACATGGCTCTTGAAATAGTAGACGCCTTTTTAGATGAAAAATTTGAAGGCGGAAGACACATAAATAGAGTAAATAAAATTGAGGAGGAATAAAATGGGATACACAATAATAAAACATCCACTTATTGATCACAAAATGACAATTCTTAGAAAAAAAGAAACTAGCTCCATGGAATTTAGGCAAGTTGTAAATGAAATTGCAACTTTAATGGGCTACGAAGTCACAAGAGATTTAGAAACAGAAGACATTGAAATCGAAACTCCTATTGCAAAGACTGTGGGAAAGAGAATCTCTGGCAAAAAAATTGGCATAGTTCCTATTTTAAGAGCAGGTCTTGGCATGGTTGAAGGTCTACTTACTATAATTCCAGCAGCAAGAGTTGGTCACATTGGCATGTATAGGGATCCTGAAACTTTAAAGCCAGTTACCTATTATTCAAAATTACCTAAAGATGTAGCAGCAAGACAAATGATTATTGTGGACCCAATGCTTGCAACAGGAGGATCCCTAATAGAAGCCATTGACGAATTAAAGAGAAATGGTGCAAAAAATATTAAGTCAATAAATCTTTTGGCTGCACCAGAAGGCTTAAAGGCAGTTGAGAAAGCTCATCCAGATGTTGAAATTTACATTGCTGCCCTTGATGAGAAGTTAAACGAAAATGGATATATTGTACCTGGACTTGGAGATGCAGGAGACAGATTATTTGGAACGAAGTAAGAGGTTAATATGTATAATTTTTTAGTTCCTTTTTTTGCAGCTTTTATTTTGACCTTTGTGCAAATGCCCTTTGTCATAAAGCTTGCCAAAAAATTGGGATTTTTAGATGTGCCAAAGGATGGGAGAAGAGTTCACAAAAAGCCTATTCCTGTAGGTGGTGGCATTGCAATGGTAATAAGTGTGACTATTTTAATGCTTGTTTTTTTGAAGGCAGATAAGGCACTTATTTTGGCAATTATAAGTTCCCTTGTAATTGCACTTTCTGGACTTTATGACGACAAGTACGACTTAAGTCCAAAGTTGAAATTTGGCTTTCAAATCCTTGCAGCCATAATACTAATAAGTGGTGGAATGAAAATAGAATTTTTCACAAACCCCTTTGACTCACAGGATGCACTACTTATTTTGAATATGCTTTCCATACCAGTTACAATTTTTTGGGTCTGCGGCATTACTAATACAATAAATTTAATAGACGGACTTGATGGACTTGCTTCAGGTGTCTCTATGATATGTGCAATTTCAATGTTTTTTATAACATATCAAATGGGAAGATATGAGGTGAGCCTAGTTTGCGCCCTTGTGGCAGGAGCTTGCCTTGGATTTTTGCCCTTTAACTTTAATCCAGCAAAAGTATTTATGGGAGACACTGGAGCCCTATATCTTGGCTTTATGCTTTCCTATATAAGTATTTCAGGCTTTCTTAAACAAGCGGCAATACTTATGATTTTCGTGCCCGTAGTAATTTTAGGCGTGCCAGTATTTGACACAGCCTTTGCAATGCTAAGGCGTAAATTATCAGGTAAGTCCATAGTAGAAGCAGACAAGGGACATCTTCACCACAGACTTTTAAAAATGGGTCTAAATCAAAGACAGACAGTTGTGATTTTGTACTCCATTTCTGCAATCTTTGGCATACTTGCAAATGTAATTTCAAAGTTCCACTCATCCATTGGACTTATTATTTCAATAGGAGTTATTTTAATAATAGTCTTTACTGGAGTAGCTGCAGGCATGCTAAAAAATAAGGAGGAATAAATTGAAGGTATTATTTGTATTTGGTACAAGACCTGAAGGCATAAAGATGGCACCAATTATAAAAGAAATCGAAAAAAGAAAAGATCTCGAGTCATACACTTGTGTAACAGGTCAGCATAGGGAAATGCTAGACCAAGTCCTAGAAATTTTTGATATAAAGCCAGATTATGATTTAAATATTTTTAAAAAAGGTCAGTCTCTTACAGATGTAACTACAAAGACACTTTTGGGCTTAGAAGGTATCTTAGATGAATTAAAGCCAGACATACTTTTGGTGCAAGGAGACACCACAACAGTATTTGCAGCAGCACTTGCAGCCTTCTATAAAAAAATAAAGATAGGTCATGTTGAGGCAGGACTTAGGTCAGGCAACTTGTATTCACCCTATCCTGAAGAGGCAAATAGAAAACTAACGGGAGTGCTTTCCAATTATCATTTTGCACCAACAGAGTCCAATAGACAAAATCTCTTGAGAGAAGGTTATGATGATAAAAATATTTTTATAACTGGAAACACTGTTATTGATGCACTAAAGTATTCAGTTAAAGAAGATTTCCTATTTGACGATGAAATTTTGAACAATTTAGATTATAATAAAGATGTAGTACTCTTAACTGCACATAGGAGAGAAAACTGGGGAGAACCAATGGAAAATATTTTTTCTGCCATAAGACAAGTGGTCTTAGATAGAGAAAATATTGATATTGTCTTTCCAATTCACTTAAATCCAATTGTAAGGAATACTGCGAAAAAGTATTTTTCTGATTTAGACAGAGTTCATCTCATTGAACCTCTATCTTATTTGCCTTTTTCAAATCTCATGGCAAGAGTAAAATTTGTCGTGACAGATTCTGGAGGAGTGCAAGAAGAGGCTCCAGCTCTTGGTAAACCAGTTCTTGTTCTTAGAAATGAGACTGAGAGAATGGAAGGGGTAGAGGCAAAGACAGCTAAACTTGTAGGCACAGCATCACAAGATGTCTATGACAGTATAATTAGTTTATTAGATGATAAAAAATTGTACGAAGAAATGGCAAAGGCTGTCAATCCTTATGGAGATGGTCATGCAGCAAAGAAAATCGTTGATATTCTAGAAAAGATGAATTAATTTTAGGATATTAATTTATCTAGCTAGATTATGGGTATAACTTATTTAGAAGTTTTAGGAGGTAGATATCGTGGGAAAAACTATAAAAGAAATTAAAATTGGCGACACTGCTGAATTTACAAAGACAATTTCTGAGACAGATGTATATCTTTACGCCGGCATCACTGGCGACTTAAATCCTGCCCATATCAATGAAGTTCAAGCTGGCAAGGGAGCTTTTAAGACTAGAATTGCACATGGAATGCTTACAGCAGGCCTTGTATCAGCAGTTCTTGGCATGCAACTTCCTGGACCTGGCACTATTTATATGGGTCAAGAAATGAAGTTTACTAAACCTGTTTATATTGGAGACACAATTACAGCAAAAGTTGAAGCAATTGAGATAATTAAAGACAAAATTTTAAAACTCAAGACAACTTGTACAAATCAAAAGGGAGAAATTGTTTTAGACGGTGTGGCTACAGTATTGCCACCACGCGACTAATAAGGAGGAAAAAATGGAAGATAGAATTGTTATAGCATCAGCTGCAAGAACAGCTGTAGGTGATTTTGGCGGTCAATTTAAAACTGTTCCAGCAGTAGAACTTGGAGTAGTAGCAGTAAAAGAAGCTCTTAAAAGAGCAAATGTAAAACCTGATATGGTTGATGAAGCTTACATTGGTAATGTACTTCAAGCAGCACAAGGACAAAACGTTGCAAGACAAGTTGTTCTAGGAGCAGGAATTGATATCAAAACTCCAGCAGTTACTATTAACGTAGTTTGTGGATCAGGTCTTCGTGCAGTAAGTTTAGCAGCTCAAGTTATTAAAGCTGGCGACGCAGAAATCGTTCTTGCTGGTGGTACTGAATCAATGTCAATGGCACCTTATGCTCTTACAAACGAAAGATGGGGAGCAAGAATGGGCGACAAAAAAGTTGTTGACACAATGATTAAAGACGGTCTATGGGATGCTTTCAATGATTATCACATGGGTATTACAGCTGAAAATGTAGCTGAAAAATATGGCATTACTAGAGAAATGCAAGACGAACTTGCTACAAGATCTCAAAACAATGCAGAAAGAGCAAGAAAAGAAGGAAGATTCAAAGACGAAATCGTTCCTGTTGAAGTTAAAGATAGAAAAGGCAATGTAACAGTTGTTGACACTGACGAACACATTAGAGATGGCGTAACTAAAGAAGGACTTGCAAAACTTAGACCAGCTTTCAAAAAAGACGGCGGTACAGTTACTGCAGGTAACGCATCTGGAATCAACGACGGTGCAGCTATGCTTGTACTAATGAAAGAATCAAAGGCAAAAGAACTTGGAGTTACTCCTCTTGCATATATTATTTCTTATGCAACAGCTGGTGTTGACCCTAAGATTATGGGTACTGGCCCTATTCCTTCATCTACAAAAGCTCTTGAAATCGCAGGACTTAAGGCAGATGACCTTGATTTAATAGAAGCTAACGAAGCTTTCGCAGCTCAAGCTTGTGCAGTTAACCAAGTTATGAAATTTGACATCAATAAAGTCAATGTAAATGGTGGAGCTATTGCAATTGGTCACCCTATTGGAGCAAGTGGTGCAAGAATCTTAACTACACTTCTATTTGAAATGCAAAAGAGAGACGCTAAGAAGGGTCTAGCAACACTTTGTATCGGCGGAGGTATGGGAACTGCTCTTATCGTCGGAAGGGACTAATATGGACTGTAAATTTTTAATTGTTGAAAATAAAGGTGATGGAATTCTTCTTTTGACACTTAATAGAGAAAAGAGCCTAAACGCTCTTAACTCTGAAATGTTAAAGGAACTTCACAGATTCTTCTCACATGTAGAAGATGATGTTAGATGTATTATTGTAACTGGTGCAGGTAAATCCTTTGTAGCAGGTGCAGATATTGGGGAAATGGCAAACTTTTCTGCCAGTGAAGCCTATGACTTTGCAAAACTCGGCATGGACACTTTCATGGAAATTGAAAAATGTAGAGTGCCAGTAATAGCAGCAGTAAACGGCTTTGCACTAGGCGGTGGATGCGAAATTTCCATAGCTTGTGACATTAGAATTGCATCTACAAAGGCAAAATTTGGTCAACCAGAAGTAGGTCTTGGAATTACACCAGGTTTTGGTGGAACACAAAGACTTTCTAGGACAATTGGACCAGGATATGCAAAGGAATTAATTTATACTACAGAAATGATAGGCGCGGACAAAGCTTTGGAAATAGGTCTTGTAAATCATGTTTATGAGCCTGAAGAATTAATTGACAAAGCAGTTGAAATGGCAAAAAAGATTTCAAAAAATGCACCGAAAGCAGTAGAATATTCTAAAGCATCAATAATAAATGGCTCTCAAACAGATATAGATACAGCAATGCAAATTGAAAAAACTCACTTTGGCCTATGTTTTGCAACAAATGACCAAAAAGAAGGCATGAAGGCATTTTTAAATAAGGGAAAAACTGAATTTAAAGGAAAATAAGGTGAATAAAATGAAAATAGCAGTAGTAGGATCAGGTACTATGGGAGCAGGAATTGCTCAAGTACTTGCACCATATCACAAAGTAATTGTTAGAGATATAGCACCAGAAGCTCTTGAAAAAGCTATGGAAAAAATCAAAAAAGGTTATGAAAAAAACCTTGCTAAGGAAAGAATGACAAAGGAAGAAATGGAAACAGCTCTTTCTAATTTGTCAACATCAGCTGACATCAAAGATGTAGCAGATTGCGATCTTATCATAGAAGCAGCAACAGAAAATCCTAAGATTAAAAAAGCAATTTTCACAGAACTTTGCGAAACTTGTGAAGAAAAAACAGTTCTTGCATCAAACACTTCATCTCTTTCAATAACTGACATTGGCGCAGCAACAAAAAGACCTGAAAAAGTAATTGGCATGCACTTCTTTAACCCAGTTCCAGCCATGAAACTAGTTGAAGTTATTTCAGGAAAGAAAACTGATCCAAAAGTTAAAGATATGATTATCGAACTTTCAAAAGAAATTGGCAAAACTCCAGTAGAAGTTGACGAGGCTCCTGGTTTCGTAGTAAATAGAATTTTAATTCCTATGATTAACGAAGCAATTGGAATTTACGCTGAAGGCATTGCATCAGTAGAAGATATTGACACAGCAATGAAACTTGGCGCAAACCACCCAATGGGACCTCTAGCACTTGGAGATTTAGTAGGACTTGATGTAGTTCTTGCAATTATGGAAGTTCTTAATACAGAATTTGCCGACCCTAAATACAGACCTCATCCACTTCTTAAGAAAATGGTTAGAGCAGGACTTCTTGGAAGAAAAACAGGCGAAGGATTTTACAAATATTAATTTTAAAAAGATTAAGGGAAGGCAAGAGCCTTCTCTTTTTTTATAAGGTGATGACATGACAAAGGCTAAAATAAAAAATATTTTTCTTTCAATTTTAATTTTATCCACCTTAACTTTATTTTTATTTTTTGGACTGCCAAGAGAGGAGTCTATAACAAAAGTTAAAAGTGGCTATGGAAGAATTTTCCCAGAATATATTAGCTATAAAAATAAAAAGGGTTTAATCCAATATAGGGTTGATTTAAAATTAAATGAAAATAAAATAAAAAAAGATCCAAACTCTGAAAAGTATTACGCAGAATACAGGGGCACAATTAGACCAGAAGCCTTTAGCTTCAAATAAATTTGCACAAAAGTTAACTGACAAAATAATTTGAAATAATATAATGAAGGTAAAGATAAAATTATTTGGGAGGTTTCTATGATTTCTAAATTAAAAAGTAAAAGTGCAAAGATAATTTTAGGAGGTCTACTTCTTTTAGCCCTATTATTTTTATTTAACGGCTTTAAAAGTGAAATGGAAATTACAAGTGTAAAGAGGAGATACGATGCCTACAGCTTTCCTGAATACATAACTTACAAGACAAATAAGGGCTTGGTAAGATACAGGGGAGACTTAAAATTCAATCCAGACTCAGTTAAAATGGACAAAAATATTTATTATGGTGAATATTTTGGAAGAGTAAAAAAAGATGGATATATTTTTTTAAAATAATTAATTTTTCAAAAGGTTCTATTAATTTAGGACCTTTTAAATTTAAAAATAATATATAATAAAATCAGGCTTAAGTAAAATTGGAGAGGGATGGAAATATGACTAGGGACAAAAAAATTTTGAGGGCAAGTATTTTAATAGCCTATGTTTTTATAGGGCTTTACATATTATTTTATTCTGCAAAAATTTATAAGCTTAGAGATTTTAGTGGAATGTCTTTTTTATTCTCCCTAAGCCTTATAAATAATATTTCTCTTTTAACTTTTTTATTAGCTGATGACAGAAAAATTTTCCTAGATCACAGCTCTCTAGTGGTTTTATTTTCTCTGTGGATTTTGCTGGACTATATTTTTCTCTATAGATACAAAATAAATTTTAAATATACTTCCGAAGTCAGCCTGTCCTTTATTTATCTTTTGATTTTTTATAATTTTTATATATTTTTAAGCAGGGTGAAGGAGATTAAGTGGAAATATTTTAATTATTTTGCCCTTATTATTTTTTTATTGGCCTTTATTTCTAATTATTTTAACAGTACTTTTTACATGGGCTTAGTGAAAATTTCTAGGCTCTTTATTGCAGTTTTTCCACTATTTCTTGTTCTTACATATAGAAAAGAAATAAAAAAATATAGTCACAAGTTGCTTTCCAATGTCTGGATTATAAGCCTTATTTACTTGTTTTTATTTCTATTAATGAACTTCTTAAAGACCTTTACTTATGTTTACCTTAGGGAATTTATAATTTTATTTGTGGCGGAACTTTCAATTTTAATCTTTATAGTTTCCATGGACAAAAATTTGAAAAAAGTAATTTTTGATTTTTATAGGAATCCCATAAACTTTATATTCATTATTATTTTCACACTATTTTTTGAAAGCTTTGTCAAAAATTATAGGTTAGCCTTTCTTTTTGCCATGATTTTTTCCTTAAATATGGCAAATATTAAGCTGATAATAAAATTTAGGAAGATAACAAATAATAAGTCAGCCTACGAAAAATTTTTATACAATAATAAATTGGCAAAAAATTTGTCAGAAAATTTTGAGAGAAGAAGCCTGAGCTTTCTCCACGATGACATTTTGCAAGATATAATTTTGTCGAAAAAGTTTTTAGAAGATGAGAAAAATATGAGCAAGTCCCTAGAAATTCACAAGGGTCTCATTAAAAAGATTAGGCTGAAAATAAATTTAATAGAGCCAGCCTTTAGAGAGGGAATAAGTCACTACGAAATTTATAGAGACCTCATAAATTCTTTAAAGGAAATGTATCCCAAAGACAAGCTCCTTGAATTTTACTGCGACAAAAATATTTTTCTGCCCAGTCCCTATGACAAGGTAATTTATAAGTTTATTCATGAGATGGTCACAAACTTTTACAAACATTCCAAGGGCTATTTTTCTGAATTAAGGCTGGAAATTGAGGGTGAAATAATATTTTTGACTATTAAAAATTTTGAGGATTACCTTGATGAAGATTTTAATAGGAAAAATCACTCTGGCATCAGTTTTATGGAGGAGACCTTAAAAATTTACGGGGGAGACTTAATACTTAAAGATAAGATAGAAAAAGATTCAAAAGACCAAGCCTATGTGGAATTTATTATCAAGCTGCCAATTCAAGAGGAGATTGTAAATGAAAATTTTATTAATAGAAGATCATAAGATGATGGCAAGTTCATTAAAGGAATTTTTGGAAAAAGATAAATTTTTTGAAATTGATTTATTAGAGGATTTGAAAAATTTAGAAGACATAAACTTTTTAAAGTCCTATGATATTTTGCTTGTGGACATAAACTTAAGGGGCTTTGAAGAATCTTTAAACGGCTTAGACTTGGCAGAAAAAATTTTAAGTAAAGACAAAAATATAAAAATAGTGATTTTATCTGGCTATGATTTATTTTTTTATGGCGAAAGAGCAAAAAGTCTTGGGGCCTATGCCTTCATCTCCAAGGAAGAGGACATGGAAAGCCTTAGAAATAAATTAAGAGAAGTCTACCTTCATGATAAAAAATTTTTTAAGGAAAAGGAAATTTTAGAAAAGTTGACAGAAAAGGAAGTTGAAATAGTTAAACTTTATTGTTCAGGCTTAAAGAGAAGTCAAGTTGCCAAGGAACTTTTTATCTCCGAGAGGTCCCTTGCAGTTATGTTAAATCGAATTTATCAAAAGCTCTACATCAATAACTACCAAGAACTTATGAAAAAAGCTATGGATCTTGGAATCATTGATTCCTTTTAAAAATTTTTGATGTAAGGATAGGATAATAGCTTGACTTAAATTTTGCACAAAAGTTAATTGACATTATGCTTATTACTTATATAATTAAGGCAAAGAAGCCTTAAAATATTTTGATATTAAAAGTTAGATATGGGAGGAAATATGAATAAAACTAAAACAAATAAAATCGTCTTATCATCAGCCTATGGACTTTTGCTTTTACTAATCGCCTTTAATTTTTACTTAAATGGATATTTAAGGGACTATTCAATCTATGAATATAACTTTTTTTATGGATTAAACCTATTGATAATACCTTCACTTGTTTTATTATATTTTTACTTAAAGAAAGACTTGAGGAAATTAAAGCCTCTACTTTATTTTTTATTAATAGGCATGTTTTTCTTAAATATTTTTATTTTTAATGAGGCAAGGGGAAGAATAAGTTCTTATGAAGAGGGAAATATTAAATCAGTTGAATTAAATATTTAAAAAAATTGGAGGACTAGGAGTCCTCCTTTTGTATTTTATAAAATATTCTTGCTTTAATTACTTGAAATTTTATTTGCAAGATAAGTTTTTATTTTACATTTTATCTTTTGGTCTAAAGTTAGGTTTATAAGAGATTCAAAATTTCACCAATAGAAGAAATTTTGTAATTTGCATCTTTTCCTTCTTCGTCACATCCAAAGCCGTAGCTGCAAAAAATGCTCTTTAAATTATTAATTCTTGCTGCTTTTATGTCGTGGTGTCTGTCGCCCACAAAGATGATCTCTTCCTTTATCTTTTGCCTTTCCATTTTTATGATCTCATCCTTTGGAATGTAGTCATAAGTTTCTGCGGCAAAATATTTTTTGAAATAATTTTTTATCCCATAGACATCAAGGGCAGTGTCTAGATAAGATTCTCGACAGTTGGATAGAATGTAGAGGTCATAATTCTTGTAAAGTTCTTCTAAAACTTTTATAGTACCATCATAAAGTTCGCCTATGCCCTTTTTTATGTTTTCATCCATATTTTTACCTACAAGAGCCATGACTTCTTTTTTCAAATTTTCATCTGCACCCCTTGCAATGAGTTCGTAGGCAAAGTTTGGCTTCTCGCCTAAAAATTTTGCCACATTTTTTTCTGAAAGTTCAAAGTCCCATGCAAAGCCATGGTCTCGCAAAAATTCTACGCCAGAAGAAAAAGCTGGATAATAGATTTTAATGGTATTGTGAAGGGTGCCGTCAAAGTCAAAAATTATGGACTTTACATTTTTAAGGCCATCATTTTTATATTGCAAATTTTCTTTTGCCAGCTTAGCCACGAATATCGCCTAATAGGTTTGCCATTTCTATTGCAGCTGTTGCAGCATCAAAGCCCTTGTTGCCAGCCTTTGTGCCCGCTCTTTCAATTGCTTGTTCAATATTTTCTGTCGTGATGACGCCGAAAATTATTGGCACGCCAGTTTCAAGAGATGAAGATGCAATTCCCTTGGCAACTTCTGCTGATACAAGTTCGTAGTGAGTAGTTGCACCACGAATAACTGCGCCTAGGGCAATTACTGCGTCATATCTTTTTGTCATGGCAAGGGATTTTGCTGCTAGGGGAATTTCAAAAGACCCTGGAACCCAAATCACTTCGATTTCATCGTCATTAACTCCATGCCTTTTTAGTCCGTCTATACATCCGTCTAAGAGCTTTGAGACTATAAACTCGTTAAATCTTGCCAAAACTATGGCGTATTTTTTTCCTTCAGATTTTAAATTTGCACTGTAAATTTTCATAATTCCTCCATTTATTTTTTCTCTTAATTATTTTTTTCTCTTAAAAATATTAAATTATTTGCTAAATTCAGATAAGATGTGGTTCATCTTTTCTGCCTTTGTTCTCAAATAAAATTCGTCGTGCTTAGTTGAGTGAATTTCAATTGGCACTCTTTCCTTTATGATCATGCCAAATTCTTGAAGAGAGTAGACCTTGTCAGGGTTATTTGTAAGAAGACGAAGTTCCTTTACTCCCAAATCTTGCAAGATTTGTGCGCCAGTTGAATAGTCTCTGGCATCTTCAGGAAAGCCAAGAGCCAAGTTTGCCTCAACTGTATCCATGCCCTGGTCTTGTAGGGCATAGGCGCGAATTTTATTGACAAGGCCGATGCCACGACCTTCTTGACGCATGTAAAGCAAAATCCCTCTGCCTTCCTCGTCAATTTTTTTCATGGCAAGGTGAAGTTGGTTGCCACAGTCGCATCTTGATGAGCCAAAGCAATCGCCAGTTAGACATTCAGAGTGAACTCTTGTGAGGACGTCCATGCCGTCACCAATTTCGCCTTTCACAAGGGCAATGTGGTGTTCGCCAGTAACCTTGTCGATGTAGGCATGAGCCCTAAAGTCGCCAAACTTTGTTGGAAGTTTTGCCTCTGCAACTTTTTCTACAATTTTTTCATGTCTCTTTCTATAAATTAAAAGTTCTTCAGTTGTAGTGATTTTCATGTCTAATTTTTTTGCAAGCTTAAATAAATCTTCGCCACGCATCATGTGACCGTCATCTTGCATAATTTCACAGCAGAGACCAACTTCTTTTAGACCAGCAATTTTTAATAAATCAACTGTTGCCTCAGTGTGTCCTCGTCTCACAAAAATTCCATCTTTTTTAGCTACAAGAGGAAACATATGACCAGGTCTTCTAAAGTCCTCTGGCTTTGCATCATCTTCTGCAAGTTTATTTGCAGTTAAGGCTCTTTCCCAAGCAGAAATTCCTGTAGTTGTGTCGATGTGGTCAACGGAAACTGTAAAGGCAGTTTCGTGGTTGTCAGTGTTGTCGGCAACCATTTGATTTAAGTCAAGTTTTTCTGCGTAAGATTTTGACATTGGCATACAAATAAGTCCCTTGGCAAGAGATGCCATGGTGTTTAAACTTTCACCAGTGGCAAATTCTGCAGCTTGAATCATGTCGCCTTCATTTTCTCTGTCAGGTTCGTCTGTTACTATTATAATTTCGCCCTTTTTTAAGGCTTCAACAACTTCTTCGATTGTGTTAACTTTCATGTCTTCTCCTCTCAAATTTCTATATAAAATTTACTTAAAATCCATTTTCTAATAAAAAATTCTTTGTTATTTTGCTTGCTTCTTTAGTATTGACAAAATTGTAGACATAGCGGCCAATAATATCTGTCTCAATGTTTATTTTTTCGCCAAGATTTTTACTTGCAAGATTGGTGTCTGCAATTGTGGTTGGAATAATTGAGACTTCAAAATAATTTTCGCCTACCTTTGATACAGTGAGGCTAATGCCATCAAGAGCAATAGATCCCTTTTCGGCAATGTATTTAAAATTATCTGAGTCAAATTTTATCCTGTAGACAATTTCGTGACCCCTCTTTAAAATATTTATGATTTCGCCAACTCCATCAACATGACCTTGGACTATGTGACCGTCAAGTCTTTTTGTAGGACTAAGAGCACGCTCTAAGTTTAAGGCTTGACCCCTGCTTAAATTTTTAAAGTTAGTTGAATTTATAGTTTCAACCATAACTTCAGCCTTATAAAAATCATCGCCAAGCTCTGTCACAGTTAGGCAGACGCCATTTGTGGCAATGGAGTCGCCTCTCTTTGTGCCTTCCAAAACTTTTTTGCAGGAAATTTTTAAGGTGTAGAGGTCCTTTTCCTTTTTTATGTCAGCAAGTCTTCCAATTTCTTCTATTATTCCCGTAAAAATTTCAATCACACCTTCCAGTGACAAGTATGTCGTCAAATAATTTTTCGCATTTCATGTCCTTTATTTTTATGGCATCTTTTAATTCATGGATTTCCAAATCGCCAAGGGCAGGAATGCCCTTTGAGCCAAGCAAGATTGGCGCCATGAAAATATAAAATTTATCCACTAAATTATTTTTTAGCATCTCAGCGTTAAGAGTCCTTCCACCTTCAAGAAGGATGGAGGAAATGTCGTAGTCCTTTAATTTTTCCATTAAGTCCTTTAAATCAACCTTGTCATTTTTTTCGCCACATATTAAAACTTCTACATTTTTCATTTTTTTAAGCTTTTCAAGTTTTTCCCTGTCACAATTTTTTGTAGTTGCAATAATTGCAAGACTTTCTAAATCCTCTGAAAGAAGCTTTGCATCAAGGGGAATCCTAAGCCTTGAATCCGTTACAATTCTTATGGGATTGACCCTGTATTTGCCATGACGAACATTTAATGTTGGGTCATCTGCAAGAACTGTTCCTATGCCAACCATAATTGCGTCAAGCTTTCCTCGAAGCTCATGAGAGTATGCCCTAGAAAAATCTGATGTTATCCACTTGGACTCGCCACTTGAAGTTGCAATTTTCCCGTCAAGGGACATGCCAGCCTTTAGGACAACAAAGGGTCTCTTATTTTTTACATAGGTAAAAAATCTCTCGTTTAAGTTCAAACATTCTTCTTGGCAGACACCTTCTGTTATAGAAATCCCAGCATCTTCCAAAATTTTTATGCCGCCGCCAGAAACTTTAGGGAAGGGGTCAGTCGTTCCAATTACAACTCTTGTTATGCCTTCTTCCACAATTCGATTGGCGCAGGGTGGAGTCTTGCCAAAGTGAGAGCAAGGCTCTAGGTTTACATAGAGAGTGGCACCCTTAAGGTCATTGCCTCGACTTTTTGCATCTTCAATGGCATTTACCTCTGCGTGGTTTTGGCCAAACTTTAAGTGGGCGCCCTCGCCAATTATTTCTTCATCTTTTACAATTACGCAGCCCACTAGAGGATTAGTCTTTGTGTGACCAATGCCCTTTTCTGCAAGTTCTAGGGCACGAAGCATATAAAAGCTGTCGTTAAAATTTTCTACATACATTAAATCACCTATAAAAAAAGAGCCCAGACAGGGCTCAAAAATTTAAATTTATCTTCTTTCATCCAGACTTTACTGTCGGTATTGGAATCTAACCAATTCAGCTTGCGCTCGCGGACTTTACCGCCGGTGAGGAATTGCACCTCGCCCTGAAGAATTTTATTTACTTATAAGTTTATGATATCACTAGATTATAAATTGTCAAGAAGAGAAAAATCATTTTCCCAACTTGTGGCTCTTAATAATTTTTAGGACATCACTTAACACTTCACTCATTTCTCTGTCGCTGTCGATGATATAATCTGCATAAGAGTCTAAATTTTCTAAAACAGAAAGTCTTTTTTCTATGACGCTTTCATCTTCAGCTCTCTTAATCATTCTCTTTTTCAAAACTTCCTTGGAGCATTTTAAATAAATTGAGAGGGCATTTTTAAATTCCTTTTTTATGGCAAGGACGCCTTCTTTATCCACTATAATAACGCAGTCTCTTTTGTCATTATTATTTAATTCAAGATCTTCTTTTAAAGTTGAATAATAATTTCCTGCATAGCAAGTTGAGCCAATAAATAAATTTTCCTCTTCCATTTTTTTAAAGTCAGAAATATTTATAAAATTATAATCAAGACCGTCAACTTCCTTGGGACGAGGAGGTCTCGTTGTGTAAGTTATTATTTTATTTAAACCCTCTTTTGCAAGTTCATCCCTAAGTGTGCTCTTGCCAGAGCCAGAGTGTCCAAGTATTAAGTAAATCATAGCCTCTCCTTTAAATTTATTATTACAAGTATAACACATATATCAAATTACTTTACAAATTTTAATTTTTGAAGTAATATAAAAAAGATAAAATATTAGATGGAGGTCAAGATGAAACATTTAATAGAGCCACTAGATTTTACAACTGAAGAATACGAAGAAATTTTTAGTCTGGTTGATGACATTATCGCAAATCCTATTCACTATTCTCATTTTTGCGAAAATAAGTTATTGGCCAGTCTTTTTTTTGAACCATCAACGAGAACAAGACTTTCCTTTGAGACGGCTATGCTAAGACTTGGAGGAAGGGTAATTGGTTTTTCTGATGCAGGAGTTAGCTCTTCAACTAAGGGCGAGACTCTTTTAGATACAATTAGGGTAATAGAAAATTACGCAGACATTTGTGCCATGCGTCACCCCAAGGAAGGTGCAGCCCTTCTTGCATCAAAGGTGGTTACTAAGATGCCAATAATAAATGCAGGAGACGGAGGACACTTTCACCCAACACAAACTCTTGCCGACTTAATAACAATTAGGCACTACAAAAAATCCTTTGACAACTTGACAGTTGGGCTTTGCGGAGATTTAAAATTTGGAAGGACTATTCACTCTCTAGTGAGGGCCCTAAACCGCTACAAAAATGTAAAATTTGTATTTATTTCCCCTGAAGAATTAAAGATGCCAGAGCCCTTTAAAAACTTCATTGACAAGGAAAATTACACTGAGACCAGAGACCTTATGAGCGCCATAAGTGACTTAGACATACTATATATGTCAAGAGTGCAAAAGGAAAGATTTGTATCTTCTGACGAGTACGAAAGATTAAAGGACTACTACATCTTAACAGAAGAAAAATTAAAATCAGCCAAGGATGACATGTACATCCTCCATCCTCTTCCAAGAGTAAATGAAATTGCACCAGAAGTGGACAAGGACCCTCGTGCAGTTTATTTTGAACAGACAAAGTTTGGCATGTATGGCAGAATGGCACTTATTATAAAACTTTTGGAGGCTAACAAATGATAAATGTTTCAAAGATAAAAAAGGGAATTGTCCTAGACCACATCGAGGCAGGTCGCGCTCATGTCCTTTATAAGGCATTGGAGCTAGAAAAAGTTACTGACGCAGTTGTTCTTATGCAAAATATTTTTTCAACTTCTATGGGCAAAAAAGATATAATAAAAATAGAAACGGACTACAATTTGGACTTCACAGTCTTGGGACTTATTGCTCCACACACTACAGTTAACTTCATAGAAGATGGGGAAAGAGTGAAAAAAATTCGCATGGAACTTCCTGAAGTAGTTGAGGGTGTACTGGAGTGCAAAAACCCTAGATGCATTTCAAATAGCGAAAGGGAAATTTCAGGTCATAAATTTTATCTCTACGACAGAGACAAAAAAGAATACAAGTGCGAATACTGCGATACAGTTACCACTTATGGAGAATAAAATGGCAAAGATTTTAGAAAATATTCATGTATGCAAAGATTATTTTATACTTAGAACGGATTTTAAGGGAAAAATTTATCCAGGACAATTTTTTATGCTAAGAGCTTGGGAAGATTTCCCCACACTTTCAAGGCCAATTTCAGTTTACGATGTAACAGAGGGAGTTGACTTCTTAATAGAAAAAAGAGGAATAGGAACAGAAATACTTGAAAAGTTAGAAGCAGGAGACGACATAAAACTTTACGGACCCTTTGGAAACACCTTTTATTCCAATGTTGACGAAGTTGCCCTAGTTGGGGGCGGAGTTGGAGTGGCACCCTTCCACTATTTAATTAAGGAAATTCAAAAGTTAAAGCCTGAGTCAAATATCACCCTCTACATAGGTGAGAGGGAAGAGCTTGAACTTGAAAAGGCCTTTAAAGATGTGTCTTGCGACATAAAAGTAAAAAAGGGCGGCTTTATAACAGATGTAATTGATTTTGAAAAACATGAATTAATTTATGCCTGTGGACCAGAAATTATGATGAAAAAAGTTGTGGAACTTGCAAAAGCTCACAAGGTAAAAACCTATGTTTCTCTTGAAAAGAGAATGGGCTGCGGAGTGGGAGCTTGCCTATCTTGCTCCTGCGATACAATGGACGGCAGAAAGAGATCTTGCAAGGAAGGGCCAATTTTTAAGGGGAGTGATTTAATTGACTTCTAGGACTGAAATAAATTTAGCAGGCATAAAATTAAAAAATCCAATAATTATGGCAAGTGGAACCTATGGCTACGGCGAAGAATTTAAAAACTTCTACGAGCCAAAAATTCTAGGCGGAATTTCTTCCAAGGGCATCACTAGACATCCAAAAAAGGGAAATGAAGGCATAAGGATTTGGGAAACGCCATCAGGAATATTAAATTCCATTGGACTTGAAAATCCTGGCGTTGAAGAATTTGTTAAAGAAAAAATCTTTTCAATGCAAGGCCTTGGCACAGAAATTTTTGTAAATCTTGGTGGCAACACCATTGAAGAATATGTTGAATCCACAAAAATTTTAAATGATTATGATTTTGCAGCCATTGAATTAAATATTTCCTGCCCCAATGTAAAAGAAGGTGGCATGGCTTTTGGCATGGACAAAGATTCTGCAGCAAGAGTTGTCCGTGAGGTCATGAAGGTTACAAATAAAAAAGTTTTTGTAAAGCTTTCTCCCAATGCAGGAGACATTGTGGGCATAGCCAAGGCTGTGGAAGCTGAAGGTGCCACAGGACTTTCACTAATAAATACAATTCTTGGCATGGCAATTGATTTTGACAGAGAAGAAATTGTCTTTAACAACACCTATGCAGGACTTTCTGGACCAGCAGTAAAGCCAATTGCTCTAAGGATCCTTCATCAAGTGGCAAAATCAGTTGACATTCCAATAATAGGCATGGGCGGCATTACCAATTATAAGGATGTTCTTGAATTTTTAATGGCAGGTGCCACTGCTGTTGAAGTTGGAACTTATAATTTTATGAATCCCAAGGCAGGAGCGGAAATTATCTCTGACCTTGAAAAATATTTAGAAGAAAAAAATAAAGATATCAAAGACTACATCAAAAAATTAGTGTAAAGACTTGAGACTTTCTAGCGTTTAGAAAGTCTTTTTTTGTGGTAACTATTTAGTACATTAAAGGAGGTACCAATATGTTTGATTTATATAAGGATATATACGATGCCCAAATGAATTTATTAAAATCTTTTAATCAGGGAACAGAAAAGAATGAAAAAGAAAATTTAAGCTTAGAAGATTATTTCAGAGAAATGGCAAGAATAAATGAAAAAATGGTGGAAAATATTTATGAAATGCCAAAAAATTATATGGATACAATGAGTAAATACTCTCCTTTCCAAGGGGATTATGGCGAAAAAATGAAGGGACTCTTTGAAGTAAACCCTTACTTTGAAAATTTTATGAATTTCCAAAAATTTTTTGCAGACAATTTAAAGGAGCCCAATAAAGTTTATGGCGACTTTATGAATAATTTTAAAAATTATTTTCCAATGCTAAGTGCCAATGGAAAGTTTGTAGAAGATTACAGCACTGCTGCCAAGGACCTCTTTAACTCTTACAAAAAATATCAAGAGAATTATATGAATATTTTTATGCCAGAACAAGTTAGAGATAAGGCAAAGGAAATTTTGGACTTTAACCAAAAAGTTTTTGGCAATTTTAACTTCATGATTCCTAACTTTGGAAGTATGCCTTTTATGACAGATAATTTCTTTGGTAAAATGGATTATTTCAAAAACATGGAAAAATTTTCACAACAAATGCTAAGTAACTTAGAAGAATACGAGAAATTATTTGGTGGAAATGAATACTTTGCCAGCACTTCAAAGGTTTTAAAATTCCAAAAGACTTTTATAGAAAAATCAATGAAGTATTTTGAAGTTTATGTAAACTATTACAAGGAAATTTATGCTGAAATTGCAAAAATTTCTGAGTTTACCTTTGAAAAGTACAGAAATGACTTAGAAGAATTAGCAGAAAAGAAGGACCCACAAGAGGTTTATGACTTCTTCGAAGAAAAAACCAAGGAACAATACAAAAAATTATTTGATGTAGACAAATTTAAGGAAGTTTACAAGAAGGCAGAAGAAGAAACAAAGTCTTTGAGAGAAGAATTATTTAGTCTAAATATGGACTACATGAATTTTGTAGAGCCATCAAGCAAGGAAGATGTAAAGGATCTTAAGGCAGAGATCTTAAAGATGTCAAATAAAATTGACAGCCTAAATAAGGAAATAGAAAGACTAAAGAGCAGATAGTTTTTAAAATTAAAAAATAAATAAAAAAAAGAAAGTCTCGGCTTATGTCGAGATTTTTTGCTGTAGATTAATTATCTTAAAATTTTTCGGCATGAAGTAATCTTTGTGCCGATTTTTATTTGCCTTTTAATTAGAAAAATAATATATAATATTTTTGTAGATATAATAATTTGCGGAAAATTTTTCTTGATATTTTTATTCGTAAAAATTTATTCGCAAGTTTTTAAAAACTTCATAAAAAAGGGGAAACTTATGAAAAAATATTTTTTAATTTTAGTGGCGTGCCTAATGTTTTTATTTGCTGCTTGCAATAAGACAGCTTCAAGTGAAAATAAAGCTGAAAGCAATTATCCACCCATGGTTAAAGTTAAGGGCATAATCTATGTGGACACAGGCTATGAAAATGCCATGGTCAAATGCGGCACTGCAGATGGTCAAATAAAAACTACTGTTGATGGGAGAAAGATGCCTAGTAAGGATGATGAATCTAATTTTGGCAAGGGTTATGACTACCAAATTTGGGAGAAGGGCTATATAAATGTTCAAATTGACAATAGGTGGATTTTATTTAGGGACCTTGACCTAAAAGATGAAAGCAGAGAAATTCCTGAATGGGTTGCTCATTTTACAGGCAAGGTAATAAAGGTAGAGAGTGATTCTCTTATGGTTGAAGCAACTCAAATTGATGATAGATTTTATTTTAAAGAAATAATGACAAAGCCAATTTCTCTATCAATTGAAAATTTAGATAATTCTAAATATGGTAAGGTCACTACAGAGGGCCTTGAAGGGAAGAGTGTTGAAGTTTATTTTGGCGGAAAAATTAAAAATATTGAGCCGGAAAATTCTGCTCCAATTTTTCTCGAAAATATTTATAGGATTATTGTGAAGTAAAAAATTTTTTAAGAGAAATTATTTATGATAAGAGTTAAATACATTTTACAAATATACTTTAGCATATTA
Organism: uncultured Peptoniphilus sp.; assembly: GCF_946998875.1. Taxonomy (GTDB): domain Bacteria; phylum Bacillota; class Clostridia; order Tissierellales; family Peptoniphilaceae; genus Peptoniphilus_A. The sequence continues at coordinate 39,151 of NZ_CAMQAY010000004.1, forward strand.
TAATCTTAATAAACAGTATTTAATTTAGTGGATTTTTAAGGAGAGATAAATGGATTACAAAAATGGATATAGAGAGACAATAAAGGCCAGAGAGAGAATTAGGGATTATGTTTATGACACACCTTTAATTAGACTTGATTATATTTCTGAAATTTTAGGCACCTCTGTCTATGGCAAGATGGAAAATATGCAAAGGACAAATTCTTTTAAAATTAGGGGAGCTCTAAATAAAGTTAGAAAGCTTTCTCACGAAGAACTTCAAAGGGGTCTTATCACTGCTTCTTCTGGAAATCACGGTAAGGCTATTGCTACTTGCGCAAAAATGCTAGGCATTCCTGCTAAAATTGTTTTGCCAGATACTTCTACTGAGACAAAGAGACAACTCATAAGAGACCTTGGAGCTGAGATTGTAATTTCAACTGTGGAAAAGAGATTTGAAGTTGCAAAAGAAATTTCTGAGAAGGAAGGCATGACTTTTATTCATCCCTTTGACGATTTAGATGTGTCTGAAGGTCAAGGCACTATAGCTGTTGAAATTTTAAATAAGATGGACCACTTAAAGATGATTGTTCCCATTGGTGGTGGCGGACTTATTTCTGGCATTGCCATGTACACTAAGGGGGTCACTAGATGGGCTGAGGTAATTGGTGTTGAGCCACAAAATGTGGCAAGATACTCTGCTTCTTTAAAGGAAGGAAGACCAATTGATGTCGAAAGAGGAGAAACTCTTGCTGATGGACTTCTTTCTGTTAAGCCAGGTGACCATGTATTTCCAATTGTAAGAGATCTTGTTGACCATGTGGTAACTTGCCAAGATAAATATATTAAAAAAGCCTTGGATTTGTTGTATAATAAAGAGAAATTAATTGTTGAGCCATCTTCTGCTATTGGTCTTGGAGCAATCCTTGAAGGCAAAATAAAATATAATGACAGAGATAAGCTTGTTTTAATTATTACAGGCGGCAATGTGGAAGGCAAGGCAATTGAAAAAATAATTAATTCATAAGGGAGGAAGCTATGAGGGATTTTATTTGTAGTAAATTTAGTAAAGTAGCACCATCAGGTATAAGAAAGATCAACGAAAAAACTATTGAAATGGAAAGAGCTGGCAAAAAAATATATCACTTTGAACTTGGCAGACCTGATTTTGATACTCCAAAGGTAATCAAGGATGCAACTATAAAAAGCATTGAGGCTGGAGATGTTTTTTACACTTCAAATTTTGGCATTATGACACTTAGAGAAGCTGTTGCTGAAAAACTTAGAGAAGAAAATAATTTAGATTATTCTGCCAAAGAAATTTTAATAACTGCAGGGGCAAGTGAGGCAATTTACGATACTTATTCTGTAATTTTAGAAGAAGGCGACGAGATCCTTCTTCCAAATCCATGCTGGCCTAATTATATAAATGCGGCACATATTATGAAGGCAAAGCCTATTAGATACAGCTTAGCAGAAGAAAATGATTTTCAAATTGATTTTGATGAGTTAGAAAATCTTGTAACAGAAAAAACTAAGGCTCTTGTAATTATCACTCCATCAAATCCAATTGGCTCAATGCTTACAAGAGAAACTATTGAAAAACTATCTGACTTTGCCAAGAAAAAGGACATACTTGTAATTGCTGATGAAATTTATGAACAAATTGTATACGGAAACAAGGAACATGTCTCTATTGCTTCAATTGATGGAATGAAGGAGAGAACAATTACTATTAATGGTTTTTCAAAAACTTATTCCATGACTGGCTTTAGACTTGCTTATATAGCAGCGCCAGAAGAATTTATTAGGGTTTTAAATATTGTTCACCAACACAACACTTCTTGTGCAACTTCCTTTGTTCAACATGCAGGAATTACTGCCTTAAAAGAAGGAAGAGAAGGCGCAAAAGAAATGGTTAAGGAATACAAGAGAAGACGCGACTACATCGTAGAAAGAGTAAATTCTATTGATGGACTTAGCCTAAATGCTCCTGACGGAGCTTTTTATGCCTTCATTAACATCAAGGGCGTGGGAGTAAGCGCAGAAGAATTCTGCAAGTATCTTCTCGATGAAGAGTGTGTTGCAATTGTTCCTGGAACAGTCTTTGGAAGTGCAGGAGAAGGCTTTGTAAGATTTTCTTACGCATCTTCCTACGAAGACATTGTTGAAGGCCTAAACAGGGTGGAAAAAGCCTGCAAGCACTTTATGAATAAATAATTTTATGAGAATGAAAAAATTTTTAATAATATTTTTAAACCTTATTATTTTTGCAGCCGCGTCAATTTTACTTTCAGAGACTCAAAAAAGTGGCAATTTGATTTTAAGATTAATTTATTCTGTGGCATTAGTAAAAGCAGGATTTAATATAACAAAAGCATTAAAAATAGAGTAGGTTTCTCATTGAACCTACTCTATTTTATTTGCGTAAGTTTTTAAAAATATGCCAACAACCTTGTGAAATCTTGAGATGTCTGTGATATAGGCGTAGTCGCTGTCATAAATTTTTTTGATGTTTGTGCTTTCAGATTCTTCTCCAGTGAAGACTCCAAAGCTGTTGATGCCCTTTAGTCTTGTGAGTAGCACTTCCTTTGATGTGTCCATTACAGCTTCTTCGTCCTTATAATTTTCTCCAGGAATTTTTGATGCGCCAACTATTCCTATGTCGATTTCGTCAAAGGGAAGTCCATCAGTTAAAACTATTAAAAATCTTCTTGCGTCCTGATTTTTTGAAATCAAGTGGCGCATAAATTTTATGGCAAGACCATCTCTATTAGAGCCGCTTGGGGAATACTTGAAGATGTCTTTGTTCTTGGAAGATGGGTCCTTATAGTCTCTGTATTTTTTTATGACCAGATAATTGTAAAAATTATTGTAGGAAAAAATCCTAGTTTTTATATTAAGGCTTGTGAGAGCCTCTGCTATGATGTAGCTTTCTGTTGCCACAATTTCCTTTCTGTCATTTTGCGATGCAGAAGAGTCAAGGAGGATGTCCACGAAAATTTCGTTGGAGTCCTTTCTATTTATTTTTCTAAAAATTCTGTCTTCATTTAATTCCTTTGACTTCCAAATTTCTGATGGAATAATTTTTCCTGAATTTGATTTTACAATTTCATCTTCAGATTCCTTTAAGAGAGAATTTTTTATGACTCCGGCAAGCTCTCTGATGGCACGCTGATTTTGAAGCTTGTTGTCCTGGTAAAATTTTAGGTTATCCTCATAATTATTTTTTTCTTCTTGGGCAAAGTAGGAATTTTTATTTTTAAATTCGCCGCTAGGGAAATAAAGTTTGATGTCTCTGTGTATGCCTGTGGAAATTTCCTCAGAAATTTTATCAGACACATATCTCTTTACCTTTTCTACGCCGTAGTGCTTTTCTAGGGCTTCATAAATATTTTGGTCGCCAAAATTATTTTTTAAGCCATCTTCCCTTACATTTATGTCCCTATAATCGTCGTTAAAAAAAGTAAACTCTGCAGATTCAATGTTGTATCTTTCGAGGAAGGTATTGTCTACAAAATTTTTTCTCTTGTAGGGAGAATTTTTCTTGGAAGATGAATTTGACTTTTTTTCCTTTTTAAATTCCTCATAGGTCTTATCAAGGTCCTTGGGAAGATCTTTATTTATGTGAAAATATTTTTTGAAGAGATATTTTAAGAAGTCGAGATACATAAAGGTGTCCTTATCCTTAAAATTATAAATTTCATCTAACATCTCTTCTAAAACTCTTTGAACTTTTGGATACTTGCCTCTTTCTTTTCTGATGTAGCCAATTTTAAGCTCCACTGTTAAAATAATTTCTCGTCTATTTAAATTTTTTAAAATTTCCTCGTCATGGGACTTTTTAAAATCAAGGGTGCCAGGTCTTTCCAAAATCATTTCTTTTGAAAAAATATTTTCCAAAATGAGTTTTGAAATTTCCCACAGGTCTTTTTTGTTGTTTAAATTATTTAAATATTTTTTGAAAAAATCATCAATAATATAAAAATCAAAGTGCCTTGATGCATAGCCAAGTATGGAAGATTCGTAGGCATCCACTGGTTTTAGGGAAAAATTAAAAATATCAAAATCGTAAAAATCTGAAAGAGTCCAAAAAATATTTTTTAGTCTATTTTTATCTCTCAAATAAATCAGCTCTCTTAATGTCCTTTACAAAGAGGGTGTCAATTACATCTGTGACAATTTCTCTCTCATAGGAGTCAAAGGTCTTATCTACAATGCCAAGCTCAAGGGAATCTCTTATATCTAGGCCCCTATTCATAAGCTGGATACTGGAAAGAAGTCCACGAAGGTCAATTGATTTGGAAGAAATTTCTGAATTTAGAGATTTTTCTTGCAAGTCTAAAAATAATTTTGTGAAAATTTTTATGGCGCTATCCTTTAAATTTGTATTTTCTTTAAACAATTTTGCCAAGTCACTTTCTGCAATTGTTGGCATGTCGATTACCAAAAATCTTGAAACAAGAGCCTCGTTAAGGTCACGAGTGCCAATGTAGCCATAGTTCATTGTGGCAATAAATCTCGTTGCATCGTGAAGATTTAGTCTATCGTAGCCAGAAATATCTAGGACTCTTCTGTAATCAAGAGTTGAGTGGACAACAGATAGGGCTTCATTTTTAGCCATATTGATTTCATCAAAAACGGCAAAGCCACCTTCTTCTGCTGCCTCATATACGGGTCCCTTTTTTAAAGTTACTTCGTTATTTTTAAAGGTATCAGAGCCAATTAAACTTGATGGGTCTGATGCAATGTTAAGAGAAACTGTCCAAAGTGGTCTCTTAAAGAGATAGGCAAGATTTTCTGCCAATACATTTTTACCAGTAGCCTTTGGTCCAGATAGAAGGATGTTGTCGCCAGATAAAATTGCAGCAATAGCCTTCTCCCAAGTTTTTTTGCCATAATATTTATATTTTATTTTTGGAATCCTATATCTATATTCTTCCTTTAAGTCATGTTTTTCTACAAATTCGTCTACTCCCTTAAGTAGATCTTCTGAAACGCCTTGTGAAAGTAAAAACTCTCTCATTTCATCACCTCAAATGTATTATAACAAAAAGAAAAATTCTTTGTGGACAATAAATTTTGTAAAAGGAAGATGTTACTGTTATAATGTAATAAAGAAGGAAGGGAGATAGCTATGGCTTTTACATCTAAATCACTTATTGCTTTAATTTTAGGTTTTGGGGTTTATGTGGGAATTTTTGTACTTATAATTTTGGCAATCCTTGCCCTTATAAAATACTTAAAAAAATAAAACCCTAGAAGGGTTTAAAAATAAAAAGGATATGGTATAATATAGATAAAGAGGACACCGTTTAAGACGGTCGCCCTGCAGTATGATTTATGAAACCACCTGTAGTGACGATACAGGTGGTTTTTTCTAACTACTTATTTTTACAAAGTGTTAGGATGGCGATTATAAGTGTTAAAAACTTAAGCATTATACTTAAAATTTCATAATCACTCATAAAAGCACCTCCCAATAATTAAATTGGGCGACCATCTGTATGTCCTCATACCTATTATAATCTTTCGAAACAAATCAATCAATTGACTTTACTTTATTAGCCAAAAAGCTTGAACTTATTTTTCCTTATGGTATAATGAAAAAAAACTAAAAAAGGCGATAATTGAGAATAGTAATTTTAGAAAGTTTTTTAGAGAGCAGGTGGCTGGTGCAAATCTGTAAACGAATAAAATGAATCCACCTCATAGTCTATGTATTTTTAAGTGAACCATTTGGTTAATTAGGGTGGCAACGCGGGTCTCTCGTCCCTTTAGGGATTGAGGGGCTTTTTTTAATTTAAGGGAGGATTTATGTTAGACATTAAATTTGTAAGAGAAAACCCAGAAGCAGTAAAGGAAAATATTAAAAAGAAATTCCAAGATGACAAACTTCCACTAGTTGATGAAGTTATAAAAATCGACGAAGAACTTAGGGAAGCTAAGACTAAGGGCGACAACCTTCGTGCAGAAAAAAATCAAACTTCAAAAGAAATTGGTGGCTTTATGCAAAAGGGCGAAAAGGACAAAGCCGAAGAAGCAAAAAAAAGAGTTGCTGAAATAAATGAAGAAATCACAGAACTTGAAGCAGCTGAAAGAGACCTTGCAGAAGAACTTAAAAAGAGAATGCAAGTTATTCCACAAATGATTGACGACTCAGTGCCAATAGGAAAGGACGACAGCGAAAATGTTGAGCTTGAAAGATTTGGAGAACCAGTAATTCCAGATTACGAAGTGCCTTATCATGTTGACATCATGGAAACTTTTAACGGAATTGATCTAGATTCAGCAAGAAATACTTCTGGTGCAGGTTTTTATTATTTAAAGGGCGACATTGCAAGACTTCACTCTGCAATTTTATCTTATGCAAGAGACTTTATGATAGATCGTGGCTTTGAATATCACATTCCACCATTTATGATCAGATCAGATGTTGTTACTGGCGTAATGAGTTTTGCTGAAATGGAAAATATGATGTATAAAATCGAAGGCGAAGATCTTTATCTTATTGGTACATCTGAACACTCAATGATTGGTAAATACATCAACACAATAACTCCAGAAGAAGAAATGCCTCTTACACTTACATCTTATTCTCCATGTTTTAGAAAAGAAGTTGGAGCTCACGGCATTGAAGAAAGAGGAGTTTACAGAATTCACCAATTTGAAAAGCAAGAAATGGTTGTAATTTGTAAACCAGAAGATTCAAAGGATTGGTTTGTAAAATTGTGGCAAAACACAGTGGACTTCTTCCGTTCACTAGAAATTCCTGTAAGAACACTTGAATGTTGCTCTGGCGACTTGGCAGACTTAAAGGTTAAGTCCCTTGATGTTGAAGCCTTTTCTCCAAGACAAAATAAATATTTTGAAGTTGGTTCTTGTTCAAACCTTGGCGATGCACAAGCAAGAAGACTTAATATCAAACTTCGTGGCAAGGATGGCACATATCTTGCTCACACACTTAACAACACTGTAGTTGCACCACCAAGAATGTTAATTGCCTTCTTGGAAAATCTTCTACAAGAAGATGGCAGCGTAAAAATTCCAAAGCCACTACAAATGTATATGGGCGGCATGGAAAAAATTGTGCCAAAAAATAAATAAAATTTGCTAAAAAACACTTTAATTAAATTTATTTGGGTAATAAATACTTAGATTGTTTTAGGTAAAATAATTTGATATAATTTATTCACTTAGGGGAGTAACTTTTAAATTTTCAGTCGTCATTACGGCATAGCCCGGCTGGGAAGCTTATTATTAAGTATGTGAGACCGATGTAACAATCGGTCTCTTTTTTATTAAATATTTTTATTTAGCATTTATAAGGAGGAATTATGGAAAAAAATTGGTATAATCAGTCGCCTGATGAAGTCCTAAAAAATCTTTCCACCACAAAGGAGAGGGGATTAACAGAAGTTGAAGCCAAGAAAAGGCTAGAAGAGTATGGGGAAAATGCTCTAGCAGAAGAAAAGAAAAAATCCTTTGGCGAAAAACTAAAGGAACAATTTTTTGACCCAATGATAATTATTTTAATTGCAGCAGCCCTTGTATCTGTCTTCGTAGGTGAAGGCCTTGATGCAGGAATTATCATTGCCATTGTTATTGTCAATGCCTTTCTTTCAATTTACCAAGAAGGTAAGGCAGAAGAAGCTATTGCAGCCTTGCAGAAGATGTCTTCACCAAAGGCAAAGGTAATAAGAGATGGCGACCACGAAGAAGTTGACTCAAATAAATTAGTACCAGGAGATATTATTGTCCTTGAAACGGGAGATATTGTCCCAGCAGATTTGAGGTTAATTGAATCATCAAATTTAAAAATTGACGAGTCTTCACTAACTGGAGAATCTGTTGCAGTTGAAAAACATTTTGATCAAGTTTACGATGGCAAAATGGAAATTGGTGACAGAGAAAACTTAGCTTATTCTTCAACTATAGTCACTTACGGAAGAGGAATGGGAGTAGTTGTTGAAACTGGTCACAAGACAGAAATTGGTAAAATTGCAACTTCTATTGCAACAGTTTCTGATGAGCAAACTCCACTTCAAAGAAAACTTGCAAAACTTTCCAAAACTCTTGGAATTTTAGTAATAGTTATCTGTGCTGTGGTAATGGGAGTAGGCTTAATTTACAAGCACGACCCACTAGATATGTTTATGACTGCAATTTCACTTGCAGTTGCAGCTGTGCCTGAAGGACTACCTGCCATTGTAACAATTGTCCTTTCCATTGGCATGGGCAAGATGGCAGAAAAAAATGCCATTGTTAAAAAACTTTTGGCAGTGGAAACATTAGGTACAACAACAGTAATTTGCTCCGACAAAACTGGTACACTTACACAAAATGAAATGACAGTTGTAAAAGTCTTTACTGACGGACAAGTTTATCATGTATCTGGAACTGGTTACTCTCCAGAAGGCGATGTCACTAAAAAAGATGAAATTGTCACAATTGATGAAGATGAAAACCTAAAAATCCTATCATCAATTGCAGCTTTAACTAACGATGCAAAATTAAAGGTAAAGGATGGAGATGCCTCAATCACTGGAGACCCTACTGAAGGAGCTCTTCTTACTTTTGCAGAAAAGGCAGGTAACGGACTAGATAATCTTTATAAAAACTTTGACAGATTGGAAGAAATTCCCTTTGACTCTGACAGAAAGATGATGACAACTTTCCATGATAAAATTTTTGACGAAATTGCATCCTTTACCAAGGGCGCACCTGATGTTGTCCTTGATAGATGCGAAAAAGTTTTAATTGATGGAAAAGAAGTTGAACTTGACGAAAAATTAAGAAAAGAAATTTTAGAAAAGAACAGCGAATTTGCAAGGTCAGCCCTAAGATGTTTAGGCTACGCCTATAGAAAGCACAGCGACATGCCAAGTGAAATAACATCAGAATCCATAGAAAAAGACATGGTTTTTGTTGGACTTACTGGAATGATTGACCCATCAAGACCAGAAGCCAAGGCAGCCATAAAAGAATGTAAATCAGCTGGCATTAGACCGATTATGATCACTGGTGACTACCTAGAAACAGGACTTGCCATAGCTAAGGACCTTGGCATTGCTGAGCGTGACGACCAGGCAATAATGGGTAGAGAACTTAACGAAATGTCTGAAGCAGAACTTAGAGAAATCGTAAAGGAAAAATCTGTCTACACCAGAGTTTCACCAGAAAATAAGGTACAAATAGTTACAGCCCTAAAACAAAATGGTCACATCACAGCCATGACTGGCGACGGTGTAAATGACGCACCGGCAATTAAAAAGGCAGACATTGGTATTGCCATGGGAATTACAGGCACAGATGTTGCAAAAAATACTGCTGAAGTAATTTTGACAGACGACAACTTTGCCACAATTGTAAATGCAGTTGAAGAAGGAAGAATAATTTATTCCAACATCAAAAAATTCGTGGCATATCTTCTTTCTTGTAACTTGGGAGAAGTCCTAATAGTTTTAATTTCAATTTTGATGAATTTGCCAGTGCCACTAATTCCAATTCAACTACTTTGGCTTAATCTTGTGACAGACTCTTTCCCAGCTCTAGCACTTGGAGTTGAAAGAGGAGAAGCTGACATAATGAATGAGCCACCTCGTGACCCTGACGAGCCAATTCTAGACAAAGAAATAAAAATCACAGTTGCAATTCAATCTATTGCTATAACTGTGGCAACACTTCTTGCATACCTAGTTGGACTTAAGTGGTATGGACAAGCGGAAGGACTTCACCATGCAAGGACAATGGCATTTTCAACACTAATTATTTGTGAGCTTCTAAGATCCTATACAGCAAGATCAATTGACAAGACAGTCTTTGAAATTGGAGTTTTCACAAACAAAAAATTAGTGCTTGCGACTCTATTTTCTTTCATGCTAATGCTAGTAGTAATTTATGTGCCAGTCTTAAACGATGCCTTTGGACTAATGGACTTAGGACCAAGAGAAATCGCAGTAGTTCTTGGATCATCACTTATACCACTAGTAGCTGGAGAAATTCAAAAGAAAGTTAGATTTAAGAAAAAATAAATAATATAAATTATAAAGCCGACAGGGAAAAATCTCTGCCGGATTTTTTTATTGGAGAAAATTTTTAAAAGTCTTGACAAAATTATTTGACGGGACTATAGTGTAAATATAAAGTATATACACTTAAAATTAAATTAAGGAGTTGAAGAAATATGAAAAAAGATTTAAAAATCTTTATTGCTATATCATTTATTATTCCATACCTAATGGGATTTGCCATTTATTACTGCAAATTACACGACATAAGTACAAGTATTTATCCCTTATTTCAAATGTTTATTCCATTTTTAGCTGTAATAGCCTTGTTATACAAAGAAGACAAAAGAATTTTAAAAGCTTTTCCTTTTAAAGTTTATATATTTACAAGTATTTTTATGTTTGTATTTGCTATATTAAATATTTTTTATCCCAAATTTGATGGCTTTTCAGGTACATTAATTTTAATGTCTGCTATCGCAATGATTATAGCCATCTTCACTATGGATAAAGATCTTAAAAAGAAATTATCTCTAGACAATCCAAATAAAAAGATGACGCTTTTAATGTGTTTAATTTTTATATTTATATATTTTTTAAGATTATTTATTGGCTGCATTTTAGAAGGAGAAACAAGGGAATTTGTAGAAATCTTTAATCTTAAAAATTTAAAAGTTTTTATGTCTATTATTATTTTTTCTTTTTTAAATATTATGCCATTCATTGGAGAAGAATATGGTTGGAGGGCATACCTAGCACCAAGGCTAAAAGAAATTTATGGTGTTAAAAAATCTATTTTAATGACAGGTTTTATTTGGGGAATTTGGCATTTACCACTTAATTTATTTTATTATTCAGATGGGCTATTGACATCACAAATTTATTCCATACTTGTACAACTTGTATTTTGTATATTTTTAGGGATATTTTTAACTTATGCTTACAATAGGACAAAATCAATTTGGGCTCCTGTTATGATTCATTATTTAAACAACAATCTTGCCATACTATTTGTCACAGATTTTTCTAAGGATATATTTTCAGGACAACATTATGATTTAAAAGGAACTTTATTTTCAATAGTAAGTTCAATAATATTATTTGGAATTTTCATATTTTCAAAGTATATAAAGGATGAAGAACTTTGGGGAAAATCTGTATATGAGAAAGTTAATGAATCCTAATTATTTTCTGATTTTACAAAATTATAAAAATTATTAAATTATCGTATTAAGTATTGTGTAAAGAAAATAGTATACAGGCAAAAAGGTGGTGTGATATGAAAATTATTATTTCCAATGACTCTGGCCTTCCTATTTACGAGCAAATAAAAAATCAAATCAAGGCTCAAATTGTTGCTGGTGAACTAAGAGCAGACGAAGCTCTTCCTGGTATGAGGACTCTTGCCAGCGACCTAAAGGTTTCTGTCATAACGACAAAGCGTGCCTACAATGACTTGGAACAAGAGGGCTACATTTATTCCATGCCAGGCAAGGGTTCCTTTGTAAAAAAATTAAATGAAGAAGTTGTAAGAGAAAATGCTCTTGCTGAAATAGAAAAATATTTTACTGACGCAATGACTGTTGCTAAGGCTTCTGGCATTGGTATAGATGAATTGCAAGAAATTTTAAAGACATTAGATGAAGTGGGTGAAGTATGAAAAGCATAGAAATAAAAAATTTGAAAAAAGAATTTAAGGACTTTGACCTTGATATAGACAATTTAGAAATACCAGAAGGAGCAGTCCTAGGACTAATTGGGGAGAATGGTGCAGGTAAGACAACACTACTTAAGTGCATCCTTGACCTCTATAGGTATAATGGAGACATAAAAGTTTTTGGAGAAAAAATTCATAAAGAATCTTTTGAAAAAATTGGGGCAGTGATACCTGACTCCTTCTTCAACGATACCTTTAAGATAAAAGATGTTGTTGATATTTTAAAGGTTGCCTACAAAAATTTTGATGAAGATATGTTTTATGACTGTGCAGATAAATTTAAGATGCCAAGGGACAAAAAGTTAAATGAACTCTCTACAGGTAACCTAATGAAATTAAAAATTATTTCTGCAATTTGTCACGACCCGGACCTCTTGATCCTTGATGAGCCGACTTCAGGTCTTGACCCAGTTATTCGTGACGAGATCATAGGATTTTTATTTGACTACATCAAGGATGGGGACAAGACAATTTTATTTTCATCCCACATCTTGTCTGACATAGAAAAAATTGCCGACTATATAATTTATATCCACCAGGGAAGAGTGATCTTATACGATGAAAAGGACTCTCTCATAGAAAAATATGGAATTTTAAAAACTTCTGAAGAAAATTTAGAAAAATACGGAGATTTTATTTTAAAGACGAGAAAAAATAAATACTCAACAGAAGCTTTGATAAAAAATGTCCAAGTTTTTAAAGAATTTTATCCTAATGAAGTTGTGGACAAGGCAAATGTGGAGGACATAATGATATTTTTATCAAGAGGTGAACAATGAAAGCAGTTTTATATAATGACTTTAAACTTGTAAAGAAACTTGCCCTACCAATTGTTATATTTATTACTTCCATACTTTTTATAGGTTTTTTGATAACAGGACAAGCCTTCAACAGATTTTTTAGCCAATGGACTCTTACAATGATATTTATCATTAGGGCACAAGGTGTCTTTGGAGATAACTTTAAAGATTTTCAAAAGTTCATGACTATGCCAGTCTCTTTAGAAGACTATTCTCATGCAAAAATTATAAAAAATCTAATAATATTTATCTTAACCACTCTTGTTTTTTTAATTGGACTAATTATTAGTGCTGATGAAGATAAAAATTTTATGATAAATCTTTATCTAAGTATATTTATTGCCCTAGACTTTATGGCACTTAGCCTTAGTCACATTGTTTTTACAAAATATAAAAAGGGAATAGTTGTATTTCTTTACAGTATTTTGATTGTAGGCTTAGGAATATTTTTTGCCATGACCTACGCAGCCTATTACGAAAATTTATTAAACTACAGACCTGCCTTTATTATAGGTTCAATAATAATTTGCATTTTGTCCTTTAAGTTAGACTACAAGTTTTCCACAAAATATTTGAGGGAGAGGGGAATAGTATGAAATTACTTTTACTAAATGATTTTAAAATTAGAAAAAAATTTATTATTGCTTATTTCATATTTATTGCAATGATATTTTCCCTAAAGACTATAGGACTAAAGTCAGTGGAATTTTCTTTCTATTCAGATAGAGCTTTTACCCTATTATTTATTATAAGCCTACTAATTCACTATGTCCTATATATAATATCCAGCGAAGGAATGATTATAGATAAGAGCAAACCCTACCTTTTGACTCTTGGTTCAACAAGAGCTGACCTAATAAATGTAAAATTTATAAAGATCCTTATGATTTTTATAATAGATTCAATATTAATTTATTACATCATGCAAGATGTTGAAATAAATGGAATTGAATTTAACCTTGGATTTTTTATTATGCTTTTTGTAATGGCATATTATCTTATAAGTATTCCAATTTACCTTTACTTTGGACATACAAGTGGCATTGGAACAATTTTTACATCTTCGCCAGCTCTACTTCCTATATTAGATAAGTTTGGAAAGAATCCAGCAGGATTTTTTATAGGAATAATTAATAGAAGTAGTAAGCTTGTCTTATCCTTATCTTTAATTATTTTCATTATAATAATTTATACAGTCTCTAGAATAATAGTGGAGAAAAAAGATTTTTAAAAAATTATAGACTCAAAGGACTTTTGATATCAAGAGTCCTTTTTAATTTGTAAATTTATAAAATAAAAACTTTACCATCCTTGTGTCATTTGCCTTTCAATGTGATAGAATAAAAAATGTATTTTATATGAGGAGGAAAAAATGGAAACAAATTCAAGTTTTTTAGAAAAGACTTTTTCTCTTAATGAGAGAAAGACTAATGCCAAGACAGAATTTTTGGCAGGACTTACAACTTTTATGACCATGTCTTATATCTTAGTTGTAAATCCAAATATGTTATCTGAAACTGGAATGGACAAGGGTGGAGTTTTCACTGCCACTATTGTTGCATCTATTATTGCCATGCTCTTTATGGGTTTATTTGCAAACTTGCCCTTCGCACTTTCAGCAGGAATGGGACTTAACGCATTTTTCACATACACAGTCGTCCTATCTATGGGTCACGATTGGTCCTATGCACTTACTGCAGTATTTTTAGAAGGTATCATCTTTATAGTTATGAGCTTTTTCAACATTCGTGAGGCAATATTTACTTCAATACCCATGTCTCTTAAAAATGCAGTATCTGTTGGTATAGGCTTATTTATAACCCTAGTTGGACTTACATCATCAGGCATGATTGTAAATAACGACGCAACTCTTGTTGCCCTTGGAGAAATTGCATCAAGACCATCCTTTGTATTTATAGTTTCACTAATGGTAATGGCTCTTTTAACAGCAAAAAATGTCAAGGGAGCTCTTTTATATGGAATAGTAACGGGAACTGTCCTTGCACTTATTTTAGGAGTTACACATCTTCCAGGAGGAATGTTATTTTCACTTCCACCATCACTTGCTCCCGTTGCCTTTAAACTTCACTGGGGAGATTTATTTACCTTTGATATGTTTTCAGTAATGTTTACATTTTTATTTGTAGACTTATTTGATACAGTGGGAACCTTAACTGGAGTTGCCACAAAGGCAGGCTTAATCGACGAAGATGGAAACCTTCCAGGAGTTGGTCGTGCCCTATTATCTGATGCCATTGGTACAGTTGTGGGAGCACTCCTCGGAACATCTACAGTTACAACTTTTGTTGAATCAGCATCAGGTGTAGCTGACGGAGGAAGAACTGGACTTACATCACTATCCTGTGCCTTCTTCTTCCTCTTGTCACTATTTTTCTTCCCAATATTTTCTATTGTGCCAGCCCAAGCAACATCAGCTGCCCTAGTAATGGTTGGACTATTTATGATCAGTCCAATTAACCAAATAAAATTAGACGACTACACAGAATCAGTGCCAGCCTTTTTGACAATGGTTACAATGCCCTTTGCCTATTCAATTGCAGAAGGTATTTCAGTTGGTATGATTTCCTATGTAATATTAAAAGTAGCAACAGGTCGTGGCAAAGAAGTTAGCCCTGTAATGTATATCTTGGCTCTAATCTTTACCCTTAGATATTTAAGACCATTACTACCTTTTTAATCTTTAATTTTTAGACTTTAGCAATTACTGCTAAGGTCTTTTTTTGAAGAATTTTTAGATTGATGAAATAAAATATTGAATAAAAATTTAAAATCTTATATAATGTACATGAAAGTGTACGAGGTGATTATATGGAAAATGTAAATGCAACGAATTTTAGAAAAAATATTTTTGAATACTTAAACTCAGCAGTTTCCTTTGGCGATGTCATAAATATCAGCACAAAAAATGGAAATGCTATTGTAATAAGCGAAGACGAATATAATTCCTTAGTAGAAACTGTCTATCTATTGTCAATTCCTGGCATGAAGGAAAAATTAATTGATGGAAAAAAGGCAAGTCTTGATGACTGCCAGGAGCTTAAGTGGTGACTTACAAAATCTTAATAACCAAAGCTGCCCTTAAGGACAAGGAAAAAATTAAAGGAAACAAGGCTTTAGAAAGTAAAGTAAAAAATTTAATTGAACTAATTTCTAAAAATCCTTATGAAAGTCCACCATCCTTTGAAAAATTAAAGGGCGACCTTGATGGACTTATATACAGAAGAATTAACATCCAGCATAGACTTGTCTATGAAGTTTATGAAGAGGAGAAGGTCGTAAAAATTATTAGTATGTGGACTCACTATGAAAATCTTTAAAATTTTATTTTAAAACTTAAGCTAATGACATTTAAAGACTCATTTATTGAATTGTTTAAGCCCCTTTAGTATAATAAAAGTATTAAGGGGGCGTTTTTAATGAAAAAAATGTTTTTATACATACTTATGGCTTTTACACTTTTTGTAAATGTTTTTGCAGCTGAAGATATTCAAGTTGTCTTGGAGCAACCAGCTCTTTCTGAAGTGAAGAGTGGCGACTCTTTGAAGTATAATTTAATTGTCAATTTGCCAAAAAATTACAAGGAAAAGTATTCATCTTTCTCTGTAACTCTTTTGTTTGACAAGGCAATTGAAGTTAAGGGCACAAAACTTTTAGATGGAGAGGAGTCTCAAGGTAAACTTGATATAAGAGAGACGTCTATTAAGGGCAAGGACCAAAATATTGTCACAATAAATGCCAACGATCTTTCTGTCATCAAGGGCGACAAATTAAATATTGAAATCGACACTAGGGTTAAAAATGATGTTGGTTCAAGCTCTAATCTTAAAAATTCCTTTGTCCTAAGTTATGTGGACAAGGCTGGAGAAACTAAGAGCGACCAAAAAAATCTTGAGTCTTCTACTAAGACGCAAAATGGTGTTCTTTCTATAAAGGATGTCTACGATGGATCTAGTGAAATTGTTGGAAAGACAGAAAAAAATGCCATGGTTAGGGTGGCAATTGATAAAAAAGTTGTTTCCAATGCACTTTCTGATGAAGAAGGCAATTTTAAAATTGGAAATTTAGACTTAAAGGAAGGCTCAATCATTAGAATTGTTGCTGCAAATAAGGAAAAAGAGGCAAGTTTAGATTACATTGTCAAGGCAAAGCTTGAGTCAAAGAAATCTACTGAACTTGTTAATGACAACAACGATGAAAAGGAACTTTACAGTACTATAAAGACTCTTGAAAAGTTAAATGATTATGTAGACTTTGCAAAGAATCTTTCAACAGCTAAGGCAAACATTCAAAATGAAAGAAGAATTCGTGCTGCCATTGCATCAGCTGAATATGTTGTTGTAAAAAGTGAAGTTTCCAGTGATGAAATAAATAAATCCTTTGAGGAACTTCAAAAGTCCATTGAAGTAATTAGGCTTCCATATATGTCAGGTATTTCTAAGGATAAATTCGCTCCCAACGAAAAAATCACAAGAGCTGAAGCTGCTTCAGTTTTAAAAAGAGTAATTGACGACAAGGCATCTGCCAATGACAAATCTTCTTTTAGAGATGTAAAAGAAGGTGCATGGTATTATGATGATTTAGTTTTCATTGAAAAGGCAGGTTTAATTTCTGGCTATGATGATGGAACTTTTAGACCGAAGGAAGCCATGACAAGGGCACAATTTGCCAGCATGATGGCAAATTATTTGAAGCTTCCAATGGGCAATAATCCCATTGACTTTAAGGATGTAAAGGAAAACTTCTGGGCAAGAGATGCCATTAACACACTTTCAAGTCAGGGCATCATGGTTGGTAAATCTAAAAATGAATTTAAACCAAAGGACAAGATCACAAGGGCAGAGGCTGCCACAATTTTTAACAAAGTTTTAGATAGAAAGATAAATAAATCTTTCTTAGATAAATATTCAAAGAACCCATTTAAAGATATAGACAGAAAACATTGGGCTTACTATCAAGTAATAGAAATCACAGCAAAATAAGGAGAGAGAAAGAAAAAATGTCAGATATTAAAGTAAGATTTGCACCATCACCAACTGGTTATTTACACATTGGTGGACTAAGAACTGCCCTATACAATTATTTATTTGCCAAGAAAAATGGTGGCAAGTTTGTTTTGAGAATTGAAGATACAGACAGGACAAGATATGTGGAAGGTGCCATAGAAAACCTAATTGAATCCCTTGAATGGGCAGGCATCACTCACGACGAAGGTGTCTTTGTAAAAGATGGAAAGATAACAGATGTGGGCGACTGCGGTCCTTACATCCAATCAAATAGACTAGAAATTTATCAAAAATATGTTGATGAACTAATTGAAAAGGGCTTTGCCTATTATTGTTTCTGCTCCAAGGAAAGACTAGACAATCTTCGTGAAGAACAAAGAATTAAGGGAAAGGTGCCTAAGTACGACGGACTTTGCCGTGGCATTCCTCTTGAAGAAGCAAAGAAGAGAGTTGCAGCAGGAGAAGACTATGTTGTTAGACTAAAACTTCCTAAGAACAAGGACATAACTTTTCACGATGCAGTTCGTGGCAAAGTTACAATAAACACAGACGAAATTGATGACCAAGTTTTGATGAAATCTGACGGATTCCCAACTTATCACTTGGCTGTAATTGTTGATGACCACCTAATGGGCATCACTCACATTGTAAGGGGAGAAGAATGGCTACCATCTACTCCAAAGCATGTTTTTATGTATGAATGTTTTGGTTGGGATGCGCCAGAATTTGTTCACCTTCCAACAGTTTTAAATAAGGACAGAAAAAAACTTTCAAAAAGACAAGGCGATGTTTCCGTTGAAGACTTTAGAAATAGGGGATATTTGCCTGAAGGAATTGTAAATTATCTTGCCCTTGTTGGTTGGTCACCAGAAGATGGGGAAGAAATTATGACAATGGATGAATTAATAGAAAAATTCTCCTTTGAAAGAGTAGGGAAGTCTGGAGGAATTTTTGACACTGACAAGTTAAACTGGGTCAACTCTCACTACATGAAGTCCTACGACTTAGATAAGTTAGCTGAGCTTTCAATTCCATTTGTGACAAAATCAGGACTTTTAACTGAAGAAGAAATAAGAGGAAACTTTGAATGGTATAAGATTTTAATTGACACAGTAAGAGAAGCTTGCGACAAGTTAGAAGACATACCAAAACATATTGACTTCTTATTTGGTGACATTGAAATAACAGAAGATTCAGCTAAGGAAGAACTTTCCCAAGAACATGTGCCTGCACTTCTTGACTCCTTTATAAAGATTGTAAAATCTCATGATGAAATAGATATGGAAACTGCCAAGGGACTTATGAAGGAAGTGCAAAAGGACTCTGGAGTAAAGGGCAAAAAACTTTACATGCCAGTAAGAGCTGCAATCTCAGGAAATGTTCACGGACCAGAAATGCAAAATATTATTTATCTTTTAGGCAAGGATAAATTAATTGAAAGAGCAGAAAAAATTAAAAATTCACTTTAATTTGACTTAGATAGAATTTAAGTGAAATAAAAAATGAGGACTGAAAAAAATCAGTCCTCTTATTTTTTATTAAGTTCCTTTATAAGCTTGAAATTATTTTAAAACTCCAAACTCATAACCTCTGTCTTTAAAATATTTTATTACAGAGCTTAGGGAATCGGCTGTAAGCTGTTTATTCATTGCATCGTGGGCAAGGACAACAGCAATTTTTGTATTTTTATTTTCATTAAGACTTTTATCAAGATAAGATACAAAACCATTTACTGTAGTTGGTCTCACAGATTTTTTTTCTGCATCGCCGACAAGTGAGTTCCAGTCAATCCAGTGTATGCCCTTTGATTCCAAGAGAGCATTACTTGCATCTGTGTTTTGCCAAGACATTTCGCCGCCAGGATATCTAAAGACGCTGGAGTGAAAGTCAGGTCCTAAAATATTTTTTAGCCTTTCATTTGTTTTTGCGATTTCTTCATAAACTCTTTCAGGGCTAACTACTCTTCCTGGATAGAGATAGTCGTAGTCGTGACTAAAGGAGTGGGTGGCAATGGCATTACCATTTCTTAAAATTTTGCGAACTTGACCTGCAGTCTTATCTCCAATGGACTTGCCTACTAAGAAGAAAGTTGCACGAACATCTTCTTTTTTTAGTATATCTAAAACTTGTGGTGTTATAGTATTGTTTGGTCCATCGTCAAAGGTTAAAAATACAATTTTTTTGTCGCCGCCATAATTATTTTTTTTGATGTATTGGCGAATTTCCTTTGTGTCGTAGGCATATTTGTCAGCTTTCTTCAAGTGATTTGATCCCTTAACTATAAATTCATCTTCCATGCGAAGTAGAGGATCTAGTGCTACATTTGATATATATTCAGGATCGTAATAGTATTTTCTCGGTCTGTCCTTATTAATTTCATTGGCATAGTACCACATAAGGGCAGGAGAAATTTCATCCTTTGGTTTGTTTATTGCAGAAAAGATCTTTGAAAATATAAAAATAAATATTAGGGCAAAAATTGAAATAGAAATGGTCTGTCTTATTCTCTTTCGCCTTCTAGCTTTTTGCCTTCTTAATTTTTTTCTCTTATCATAATTTGAATTCTTATTTGCATAAGCCTTTGCATCGTATTTTGTTTGGGTCATAAAAAACCTCCCACTGATAATATACATCAGTGGGAGTAAACTTGCAATTACAAAAGAATTACAATTACTTTATTGAGTTATAGATAAGGTATAAAATTTCTTCAAGACTTGGTTCTTCATCTGGATTTATTTCACTATCAATGTAGCCAAGGCCCTTTGCCACTATATAATAATTTTCATAGTCGCCTAGGGATTTTTGCTTTTTAAAGATGTCCTCCTTAAAAATTCCCTTGGCCTTTGTGAAGTCTTCAAAGCCCTTGTCTATTACTAAAATTTTTATGGCATCTTTTTCAGGAATTTTCTTGTCTTTTACCTTATCCCCATCTAAATCATAGCGGTCAAAGTCGTAATAGTCACCTTGGTATCTTCCATTAAGGAGACCTAAAAATTCCTTGTAAGTTATTTTGTCAGATAATTTTTTGCCAATAGTTCCAATTTCCATGTCCTTTAAAGAATTAATTGCATCCTTATCCCTTGCCTTGTCAAAGTCTTCATAGGATATTTGGTCTTTAAAGTTAACTATATCTCCAAATTTGTCTCGCAAAATTTTATCTTCGCCAATTATTGGCACAACATTTTTTATTTTTCCATAGAGAAGCTTAGGACCCTTTTCAGTCATTTCATACTTTAAGCCAAAGTTTTTAGAATTTAGATAGATTTTATTTGCCTCATCCTTAGTAGTTGAAATATCTTTTGCCTTCTTAAAATCTGCTGTTGAAAAATCTTTTTGATAAGTTACAACATTTTTCTCGTCGTCAACGGCAATAGTTAAGCCTTCATCTAGGACTGGAAGAGAGTTCACATACCTTGGTATGTTAAGGATAATAGTGTAGTCAAATTTATTTACATCAATTTTATCTAAATTAAGTTCAGTCTTGTCGCCATACTTTTCTAGGAAGTTTAGGGCAATTTTTTTAGCTTCTTCGTCAGTGACCACAGTCTTGACATCTCTTTTGTCAGTATAAATATCTAAGCCAACTAATTTTAAAGTCTTGGCATTTAAGACTAGGCTGCCATTATTTTTTTCCTTTTCAAGATTTATTCTGTAATAATAATTATCCTTGTCGGAAGTTAGGGAAATACTGTCAACCTTAAAAGATTTGCCCACAATTTCGAGAGCCTTACTTTTTGCTTCGGACTTTTTCTTTAAATCTTTAAGGCCATCAATTTTTTTCACTTCAACTTCACTTAAGGCACCTGAATCCTTTGCCTCTTCAGTGGCATAAGGCACATAAGCGTCTACAAAATCATTTTTAAAAACTTTGCCAGTAAGGGCGTCAATATCAACGACTTCACTTGAAAAAACTTTTTCTACAGACTTGCCGTCCCTAGAAATCTTGTAGGAGAGAGTGAGAGGTGATTTTTCTAAAAATAATTTTTCTGCCTCTTCAGGACTAATTTTTGCCTTCTCTTTAAAGTCCTTGTCCTTTAAAAATGTACTTGCATAGGCATTATAACCCATGAGCATAATGTCACTTATTTCGCCAGTTTCAGTTGAAAAGCTTACATTCAAATAATTATCAGCAAGAGGGATGCCAGATAAAAGTCTTTGGTAAGAAAACTCTATATCTTTGCTGCCAGGATAGATGCTGTAGTCAGATAAAATATATTTCTTGTCAAAATCCTTTATTGCTTTAGATAAAATATTTTCTGCTGCCTTTAAAGCTTCATCCTTTGAATATTTTTCCTTATTATTTTTCTCATCACTAGAATTTCTCCACTTATTATTATTATAGGAAATAAATTCACCATCGCTAGTGTAGGAGACGCTGAGCTCGCCTAACTTTTCGTCAGACCACCTATAAGTTGTAATGGACTTATTTTTTATGAGCTTGTTTAAGTAATCACTTCCACTATCACTATTCATTGGGTCACTTGAAATAGTAAAGCTTTCATAATCTCCAGTGATGCTAAAAATCTTTTTTATTTCTTCAACTTTTTTCTTTTCAGCCTCTGTCACTTCAAGGGTCACTGCCTCATCTGTTTCAATATATTTGGAGCCCTCATTTACTGCATGGTCTTTATTTACACTGGCATAACTTGTGCTTATAAGTAAAAGTAAAGTGCTAGCTAAAATTAATTTCTTATTCATATTTTTCTCCTTATTAAAGTATTAAAGTATCTATGTAAAAAAAGAAGAGGCCTCTGCCCCTCCTTTATAGCTTAAATTAAGCTTCTGCTTCTTCTTTGCTATCTTTATTAAGTGCAGCTACAAGCATATTAGGATCTATACCATGAACCATTGCAGCTTCTTCAAGAGATTCCATTTGAGAAGATGGGCACATGATGCAGCCCATGCCGAAGCTCATTAAAGTGCCAATTGATTCTGGTTTTTTTGAAAGAATTTCTCCAATTAACATTTCTTTTTTAATTTCCAATGTAAACACCTCCTATTAGATTATACCCAATCTTATTTATATTTAAAAGATGAGTATTTAATAAAATGATCTTCAGTCTTTCCACCAAGAGAGATTTCAAATTCACTTGTAGAATCAAAACCCTTTGCGGCCAAAGTTTTTGCAACTTCAAATTTGCCTTCATAAGGGAAGATTTCAGATTTTTCGCCTTGACTTACTTGAATATAAGGCTTGTAAGTGAATTTGCCATTGTACTTAGTAGAAGTTGGAAGAACTTCAACAATGTTTTCTGATTTAATGTATTTCGCCTCGCCGTTAACTTGTCCTTCATCCTGGGTAGCTAGAATACTATTATTGATATTTCCTAAAAATTTATCAATATCTAAGATTGGATCCTTTAAGATGTCCAGACTTTTATCTCCATAGCTTGCTCTATAATCAAGTATTTTTATTTCAACTTGATTGTTTAAAATAGCCTTTGGTTCAATTGCCCTTGAGTCAATTGTAACCTTATTGTTTTTTTGGTCGTAGTCAACTACAAAGCCAATAGTTTGTCCCAACTCTCTAAGCTTAAAATAATTGTAACCGTCAATAGTGTAGACATTAAGTGAATGTCTCACTCCATTTACAAGAATTTTATGAAAGGATTTTTTTACTTCACTGTCGCTGTCCTTTAGGGGACTTAAATCAGAATCAGTTTTTGTGTAGTCGGACTTGCTTTCTATGATGACACTTGACCTCTCTTGGTCGTAGCTTACGCTAAACTCAGCATCTTTTCCATCAAGAAGTGCAGCAACATCTCTTAGTTTAAAATAATTGTTGTCCTCAATATTGTAGCCCTTAACGCCAGTGTCTTTGCCGTCAAGCACAATGCTTTGGCTAGAAACTTTTGCGCCAGCAAAGACATTTATGCTTGAAAATAAAATAAGTGATGAAACTACAAGGCCTAGAATTTTTTTCATAATATTACCTCCCAAGTCTATTGTATTTTAAAAGATGGCTCTCGACAAGAGAAAATATTTAACCTATAATTTATAGTGGTGATGAAATGGAAAACTTATTAATGGGATTTAATATAGTATCACCTGTTTTTTTTGTGTTGCTACTGGGTTACTTAGCAAAAAGAAGGGGATACATAGATAACAACTTTGTGGACAAGGGTACATGGATAGTCTTTTACCTAGCCTTGCCCTTTAAATTATTTTACGACATAAAAAATGCAAGGATTGTCTCCTTACATCCAAAGTATGTGGCATATATACTCTTGGGAGTAATTTTTGTAATTTTTATTTCAATAATTATTGCCAAGGCTTTGAGGATTAAGGACAAGAAAAAATTATCTGCCTTCGTCCACTGCGCCTATCGCTCAAACTTTGTCTATGTTGGCTTTCCAATTTTAGACATAATTTATAATGGTGCGCCTTCCATGGAGCACATGATAGTCATAATTGCCTTTGGCCTTACCCTTTATAACATATCTGCCATAATTCTCTTAACTTATTACAGCGAAGCAGAGGACAAGAGCATTTCCTTTATTGACATTTTTATAAAAATTTTAAAAAATCCAATGATTGCCGGCGTTGTTGTTGGTGCAATTTTTAATTTCTTGCAGCTTCCTGTATATCAAGGAGTGGACAAGGCTATTGAAATGGTGGCAAAAATTTCAACGCCTATGTCTCTTATACTAATTGGAGCAAGTTTAAACTTTGAATCTTCGAAGTCTGACTTTAAGCTCATGTTTATCTCTGCCTTTATAAAGACAGTTATAGCTCCGGCACTGCTTATACCAATTGGAGTTAAGCTTGGCTTTACAAATATGGAACTGGGCATAGCTTATGTCTTTTGGGCGACACCTTGTGCGGCAAACTGCTTTATTTTCACAAAGCAAATGAAATCCGACTATGAATTTGCCTCAAAGGTAATAACTTTAAGTTTTATCATGAGTATTCTCACTTATCCTGTGGGAATTTCTTTAATGAATTATTTTAATCTATTGCATTAGAAAAATTTAAATGCTATAATCTATCTACAAAAAAATAATACCTTATTGAGAGTGGTGGAGTGAATGGGCACTTTGAAACCCGGCAACCTAGTTGGTGCTAAATCCCACAGATTTTTATCTGAAAGATGAGGTTTAATGGTCCTCACTTTTTGCGTGGGGATTTTTTTATGGATTAGTATTTCAAAATAAATATAAAGACAAAAAATTAATTCATACATTAAATCAAAGGTATTTAAAATGGAGGAATTAAAAATGAAAAGATGGCAATTTAGTTCAGAGTCCGTTACTGAAGGACATCCTGACAAAGTTTGCGACCAAATATCTGATGCTATATTAGATAAAATTTTAGCAGAAGATAAATTTGCGAGAGTGGCTTGCGAAACTATGGCATCCACTGGAATGATAGTTATAACTGGAGAAATTTCAACAGACACTTATGTTGACTTTGAAAAGACAGCAAGAGAAGTCCTAGAAGAAATTGGATACAACAGAGCTAAGTATGGCTTTGACGGAAGAACTTGTGCAGTTTTATCTGCAATAAAAGAACAATCTTCTGATATTGCCATGGGCGTTGACAGATTTAAGGAAGCTGGGGTAGATGAACTTGACGCCTTTGGCGCAGGAGACCAAGGTATCATGTTTGGCTTTGCCACAAATGAAACAAAAGAGCTTATGCCTCTTCCAATTTCTCTTGCCCACAAGCTTGCAAGAAGACTTACTGAAGTGAGAAAAAATGGAACATTGGAATATCTAAGACCAGATGGCAAGACTCAAGTAACTGTTGAATACGAAGATGACAAGCCACTTAGACTTAAAAATGTAGTAGTATCTTCACAACACGCACCAGAAGTTCCTATGGAACAAATTAGAGAAGACATAATAAGAGAAGTTGTAAAAAAAGTTGTGCCTGAAGAATTAATTGACAAGGACACAGAATTTTTCATCAACCCAACAGGCAGATTTGTAATTGGTGGGCCAATGGCAGATGCTGGACTTACTGGCAGAAAAATAATCGTAGACACTTACGGTGGCTTTGGAAGACATGGAGGGGGAGCTTTCTCTGGTAAAGACCCAACTAAGGTAGATAGATCTGGAGCCTACTATGCAAGATACATTGCAAAAAATCTTGTGGCAGCAGGTCTTGCTGATAAAGTTGAAATTGGACTTGCCTATGCAATTGGAATTGCCAGACCAACTTCTGTCTATGTAGAAACTTTTGGCACTGGCAAATTATCTCACGAAGAAATCGAAAAAATTATTATGGAAAACTTCGACATGAGACCAGCTGCAATTATTCGCGACCTTGACCTTCTAAGACCAATTTATAGACAAACTGCAGCCTATGGTCACTTTGGAAGAGATGACTTAGACCTTCCATGGGAAAAGACAGACAGGGTAGAAGATTTAAAAAAATATTTAAAATAAATAAGTGAGTTAAATTTAAAAAATCGGGTACAAAAAGCTTGTTGAGTAAAAAACACTAACTTAGTATGTTACAATAAATAAGTTAGTTAAAGTTTAGATTCGAGAAGAGGATGATTATGAAGAAAAGTTTTAAATATTTTAGGGCTAACCCTTGTGGTAATATTACTGGATTTGTAGTAGCACCTGTTTATCCAGGCTATAGAAAAGCTTATACAAAATGTATAATTGAACAAATAGATAAGGATGTTGAACAAGTTGGATTTATTTCACCAGCATATGAAGGCGCACCACTTAGAATGGACATGATGGGTGGAGAATTTTGTGCCAATGCGACTAGAGCCTATGGACTTTATTCTGCAGGCTTCTATGACACTGATGGACTTGTTGACATTGAAGTCTATGTAAGTGGTCACGAAGGAACAACTGATGTAATAGCTGATGTAAAAAATCAAAAGGCTTATGTTGCAATGGATGCACCACTAGCAATGAAGACTGTAAAGGTTAAGGGTGGGGACTACAAACTCATTCAACTACCTGGAATAAGTCATCTAATTGTTGAAGGCCAGGAAGATGAAAAATTTGTCCAAGCTGCCCTTGAAGTTCTTAAAAAGGATTACAAGGACGAAGCCTATGGAGTAATTTTCTTTGACAAGGAAAAGCTAGAACTTGTACCCTTTGTCTATGTAGAGGGTTCAGACACCTTATTTAGAGAATCATCTTGTGGTTCAGGCACAGTTGCAGTAGTAAATTATCTTGAAGATGACATAGATGGTCTTGATGAAGATTATAAAATTTCCATCAAGAACCCAGCAGGTGAACTTGAAGTTTTTGTATACGAATTTGAAGACGGCAAAAAGCTTTGTGTAGGTGGAGAAGTTGAACTTTCTGAAGTAGAAAAGAAATCAATAGATATTCCACAAGATGTTGTTGCCAGCGTAATTGCTGAACACGACAAAATTGTTGAAGAAAGAAAGAAACACATGGCTGAAGAAGAACAAGAAAAAGTTGTAGACGAAAGCGACTTAACTGAGGAAGAACTTGAAATAATGAGAAAAAAATTTGGCTTTGATTAATTTTTAAGCTTCATTAAAATTTTATAAAAGATTTAAAGAGAGGGCGACCTCTCTTTTTTATGCTTAAAAGTACAGACAAATAAAAGATTTTTTTAAGTTAAGCTGATATAATGTAAGAGGTGATAAAAATGATAAATGTTGTTGGACTTGGCTCTACTTCTGCCAAAGATCTCACTCTTGAAGCAGTAAAAATTATGAAAAATGGAAACAAAAATTTTCTTAGAACAGAAAGGCATGACTCTCTTTCTTTTTTTAAAGAAAATAATATAAATTATAAGTCCTTTGACTATCTCTACGATGAAATGGAAAGCTTTGACGAAGTTTACAATAAAATTGTAGAAATTTTAATTGAAAAATCTAAAGAAGAAGACATAAATTATTTTGTGCCAGGCACTCCTCTTGTTGCAGAAAAAACTGTGAAGTTCTTAATAGAAAGAGAAGTTGAAATAAATATAGTAAATGGAATTTCTTTTATTGAGCCAGTTCTGGCAGCAGTGGGAAGAGATGCAGTAGATGGACTTTTGTTTTTAGATTCAGATGCAGATAAGTTTGACTTTGACACAAGAAGGGACACCCTAATCACTCAAGTTTACAACAAAAGAATTGCATCAGATTTATCTCTCTTGCTTCAAGAAGTTTATGATGAAGAGGACTTAGCCTATGTGATTACCAATGCAGGTCTACCGGATGAAATTCTTAGAGAAGTAAAAATTTATGAGCTTCCAAGACTTGACGATTACAACCATCAGTCCTGTGTCTACATTCCAAGAAGTCAGGGCAAAAATTTTAATATGATTTTAAATAAAATTTCTTCTATTATTAGTGAAAAGGATATTTATTTAGATCAAGAAAATTTTGAAAGTATAAAAAAAGAACTTTTAGAAAAATCTAAAGAAGTTTCCATGGACTATGAAGAAGAAAAAGATATTTTATCCCTCTTATTTTTTCTAATTTTGTTAAAGGACAAGGATGGTCTAATCGATTTACGACAAATTTATGAAGAAATATATAAAAAATTGGATAAAATAGCGATTTTTTTAAAATAAATGTAGAAAATAAATGCAAGTTGAGTTATAATTGTAACAGTCTTAGGTTTGCGCGCCCAATGAGTGCCCAATGTTTTCTGAACATTGCAATTCTAAGAAAAGATTATTAAAATCTTCAAGGAGGATATCAAATGAACAAATCAGAATTAGTAGCAAATATTGCTGAAAAATCAGGTCTTACTAAAAAAGACGCTGAACAAGCTTTAAACGGATTCATTTCTTCAGTTCAAGAAGCTCTTGCTAAGGGAGAAAAAGTACAATTAGTTGGATTTGGAACTTTCGAAGTTAGACAAAGAAAAGCTAGAGAAGGAAGAAACCCTAGAAATCCAGAAGAAGTTATTAAAATTCCTGCATCTAAAGCACCAGTTTTCAGATCAGGTAAAGCTCTTAAAGAAGCTGTTAATAAGTAATAAAAGAGAAGGCAAGGCCTTCTTTTTTTATACTCAAATTTCTTATAAGTATTGAATTTTTCTAGTTTTTTTGATATATTCATAGTGGAGTGAATTATGAGATTAGATAAATTTTTAAAAAACTCAAGACTTATTAAGAGGAGAACTATCGCAAAGGAAGCTTGCGAAAAGGGACTTGTCAAAATAAATGACAAAGTTGCTAAGCCTGCAGACGATGTAAATGTAGACGACATCCTTACTTTAAAACTTGGCGAAAGAGAAATCAAAGTTAAGGTTAAAGACATATCTGATGTGAACAGCAAGAAAGATGCAGAAACTCTTTACGATAGAATAGACTGAATCTAATTGGATTTAAATTGGAGAGAATTTATGAACGCTAAAAGAAAAAAATTCCCAATGGCTCTTGCCCTTATAATTTTATTTTCTGTTGTATATGGTTCTGTGAGAATTGGCAAATCAATTTCCATAAGAAATCAAAAACTAGAAATTATTTCTGGGAACAAAAAAGAAATTTCTAATTTAAAACTTGAAATAGATAATTTAAATTCAGAACTTGAAAATTCTTCTTCTGCAGATTTTGTAGAAAAAGTTGCTAGGGAAGAGTTGGGCATGGTTAAACCAAGAGAGGTTATCTATGTAGACAAAAACAAGGAGAAAGTTTCTGATAAAGATAATTTTTCCAATGAAAAAAATGAAGAAAAAGTTTCTAATAATAAAAATAAAGATTTAAATAAATAGGAGGAAGTTATGGATTTATCGCCAGGCGATATTGTTGAAGGTGTAGTTAGTAAGGTAACTAAGTTTGGAGCCTTTGTTGATTTAAAGGAAGGCAAAAGTGGTTTAGTACATATTTCGGAGATTGCAGATACTTTTGTTAAAAATATTGAGGATCACATTAAAGAGGGCGACGAAGTTAAGGTCAAGGTTCTTAGCATTGACGAAAAGGGAAAAATTGCCCTATCAATTAAGGATGCAATAGAAAAAAAGGAAGAGCCTAAAGAAGAAAAAGTGGATTCAAGATTCGAAGATATTTTGAGCAAATTCTTAAAGGAAAGCAATACTAAACTTGATGAAGCAAGAGCTAGATATAATCAAAAGACAAAGAAGAGGAATTCTAGAAATTAGCAAGTGGTTGACTATCTTTTGATAGTTCTACCACTTTTTTTATTATGGACAAGTTATTTTTTGAAAAATTAAAAAAATTAAATATTATAAAAAAAGGCGACAAGCTGTCTCTTGCAGTTTCAGGTGGAGCCGATTCCATGTATCTTTTTTACAATTTTATGGATTTAAGAGAAGATTTTGATTTAGACATAATAGTCTGCCATTTAAACCATGGCATTCGCGAGACTGCCAAAAGAGATGAGGACTTTGTAAAAAATATTTGCAGAGACTATGGTGTAAAATGCCTTACAAAGACTGTGAACATGAATGAATATGCAAGAGTTAATAAACTTTCTAAAGAAGAAGCTGGAAGAATTTTAAGGTATGAATTTTTTAGGGAAAATTCTTCTGGGAGAAAAATTTTAACTGCCCACAATGCCAATGACCGCGCAGAAACTCTTTTATTTAACATTATTAGAGGAACAGGTATTAGGGGTCTAGTTGGAATAAGTGAAGTCAATGAATGCGTATTCAGGCCTCTCATTGACATAAAAAGGTGTGACATAGAGGACTATTTACATAAAAATAATTTGACCTATGTTGAGGACGAGACAAACTCTGAAGAAATTTACACCAGAAATAAAATTAGGCTAAGTCTAATCCCAAAATTAAGTGAACTCAATCCAAATATTATTGATGCCCTTCTTAGGCTTTCAGAAAATGCCTCTGATGCAAATAAATTTATTGAAGAACTTGTTGAAGAAAATTATAAAAATTCTCTTAGGGATAATTATTTTCTTGTAGATGAAATGAAAAAGCTTAACAAATTCCTAGCTTGCGAGATAATTAAATCTTATTTGGCAAAAAACTTCTACAGTGAAAATATCTTAAGTAGAGAAAATATTTTAGGTATCTACGATTTAATACTGGGGGAAAGCGGAAGAGTCATCAATCTTGGCAGCAAGGTCTCTGCTAGAAAATCCTACGACAAAGTTTTTGTTGAAGAGGAAAAAACTGAAAAAGTTAAGAGAGCAGCAAGCTTAAAATTGGGTAATAATTACACAGACTTTGGTGAAATTTTTATTTCAAAAGATGGGTCAATTTCTAAGGGAGACTTCTTTATAAAAACTATAGACTGTGATAAAATTAAAGGAAGCCTTTTTATTAGAATTAGACAAAGGGGCGACAGGTTTAAGCCTCTTGGCATGAAAAATAATAAAAAGTTAAAGGACTATTTTATAGACAGAAAAGTTGACAGGTTAAAGAGAGACAAAATAGGTCTTATTTGCGATGAAGAAAAGATAATCTACATACTTGGCATGGATATTTCTGAAGATGTCAAGATAGATGAAAATACTTTAAATAAACTCGTTTTGGAGGTTAAAAATGTCAGATATTAAAGAAGTTCTCTTTACTGAAGAAGAAATTCAAAATAAGGTTAAGGAACTTGGTGAAAAAATCACTGAAGATTATAGGGACAAGGATTTATTTTTACTTGGCATACTAAAGGGAGCTGTTCCTTTTATGGCAGATATTATGAGAAAAATAGACTTAGACCTTGAATATGATTTTATGGATGTGTCCAGTTATCAAGGCACAAGATCCATGGGTGAAGTTAGAATTTTAAAGGACATTTCTACTTCAATTGTTGGCAAGGACATTTTAATTGTGGAAGATATAATTGATACTGGCATCACACTTTCTTATTTAACAAAGGTCTTGAAGTCAAGAGGTGCAAATTCCATTGAAATTGTAACTATGCTTTCAAAGCCAAGTAGAAGAAAAATTGACTTGCCTGTTAAATACAATGGATATGAAATTGAAGACTATTTTGTAATTGGATATGGAATGGATTATGACGAAAAATACAGGGCTCTTCCTTATATTGGAATACTAGATGAGTCTGTATATTCAAAATAAGGAGGGGTGATATAGTTGAATAGAAAATTTGGAGGAGCAGGTTTTTATATTGTACTAATAGTAGTATTAGTGCTTACAATAAAATTTTTCAGCCCACCAGTAAATACAGTGGATGAAAAAAGTTTTACTGAATTTGTCACAGAGCTTGAAAAGGGAAATGTAAAGAGTGTAACCCTACAAAATGGAGTTGACTCCATTGCCAGCGTTAAATTAAAAAGCGATGAATCCTTTAGGACTATAATACCAAAGGAAGCCTCAGATACTTTTTATAATGATTATTTAAAGAAAAAATCTGATGCTGGAGAGTTAAATGTACTTTCTACACCTACCAAGCAAACTTCTTTTCTTGTTGAGTGGATTCCAACTCTATTGATGTTGGGAGTATTAATTTTCTTCTGGTACAAGATGATGCAACAAGCTGGCGGTGGCGGAGGAAAGATGAATTCCTTTGGCAAGAGCAAGGCAAAACTTATAAATAAGGAAGATTCAAAAAATCTAGTAAAATTTAAAGATGTTGCAGGTCTTGAAGAAGAGAAGGAAGAACTTGGAGAAATTGTTGATTTCTTAAAAAATCCTAAGAAATTTATAAATATGGGGGCAAGAATACCAAAGGGAGTTCTCTTAGTAGGACCTCCAGGAACGGGTAAAACTTATCTTTCTAAAGCAGTTGCTGGCGAAGCAGGCGTGCCTTTCTTCATCATGAGTGGTTCTGACTTTGTTGAAATGTTTGTAGGTGTCGGTGCTTCAAGAGTAAGAGATTTATTTGAAAATGCAAAGAAAAATGCACCATGTATAATTTTTATAGATGAAATTGACGCAGTTGGAAGAAGAAGAGGAGCAGGTCTCGGTGGTGGTCATGACGAAAGAGAGCAAACCTTAAACCAACTTTTAGTTGAAATGGATGGCTTTGGCACTAACGAAGGCGTAATAGTAATGGCTGCAACAAACAGGGCAGACATACTTGACCCTGCCATTTTAAGACCAGGAAGATTTGATAGAACTGTTTATGTAGGAAAGCCTGATGTCCGTGCCAGAAAGGCAATACTTGAAATTCACTCTAGGGGCAAAAAACTAGCAAAGGATGTTGACCTTGAAGTCATTGCCAAGAGAACTCCTGGCTTTACTCCAGCAGATCTTGAAAACTTGATGAACGAATCTGCCTTACTTGCTGCAAGAAGAAATGACAGCGAAATTTCCATGGAAGATGTTGACGAAGCATCAATTAAGGTGCAAGCAGGTCCTGCAAAAAAATCTCGTGTAGTTTCAGAAAAGGAAAGAAAGCTAACTGCAGTTCACGAGTCAGGACACGCAATTGTGTCAAGACTTCTTCCAGAAGAAGACCCAGTGCACATGATAACAATTATTCCAAGGGGAATGGCTGGCGGCTTTACTGCCTATCTTCCAGAAGACGATGTTTCCTTTATGACAAAGAAAAAAATGGAAGCTTCCATTGTATCTCTACTTGGAGGAAGAGTTGCAGAGTCCCTTGTCCTTGATGACATATCTACTGGCGCATCAAATGACATTGAAAGGGCTACAAAAATTGCCCGTGCCATGGTAACTCAATATGGAATGAGCGACAGACTTGGCACCATAAATTATGATTCTTCTGAAAATGAAGTCTTTATAGGTCGTGACCTTGGCAGGTCAAAGGATTATTCTGAAAGAACTGCTGCAGAAATCGACGAAGAAGTTTCAAGAATAATAAATGAAGGCTACTCAAAGTGTAAGGAACTTTTAAGCGACAACTTAGACAAGCTTTTGGCACTTTCTGATGCACTTTTGGAAAAGGAAACAATTTATGCCAAGGACTTTGAAAGAATCTTTAATGGAGAAAAGTTGGAAGAAGAGTCCATGGACATTGACGACTCCATAAAGGTCACTGATCTTTCTGAAGAAGCACGCCAAATAATTAGCAAAAAGGAAAGCGAAAAGAAAGACAGAGAAGTCAGTGAAGACAGAGAAGACAAAGAAGAAGCAAAGGATTCTGAATAAATTTTATTAAAAGCCCCTAGGGGCTTTTTTCTTTTACTAAAAATTTCTTAGTCCTTTACAATTTAAAATTTTATTAAAACTGCTAGAGATTTTTCTTTAGCAGTTTTTTTGTAAGGCAGCTAAGAATATTATTATTAGATTAAAAAAAGACAATAAAAAACTGGAGCTTTACTCCAGTTTCTTAATCTTCATCTTTATTTGCATCTTCATTTAAAATTGATTTTTTTGAATGAGATTTTTTCTTGCCACCATTTTCATTAGAGGACTTCTTTTTATTTTCCTTGTTATTGTTGTTATTATTCTTGTTTTTGTCCTTGTCCTTCTTCTTTTCTTCATCATCGGAATCTCTATACCAACCTAACTTATTAGTATAGTGTGGCTTAGTTCCGTCAGCTAGGAGTTCACGCCTTCCATTTACATATTTAGTGAAGATTCCATCTGGTTCTTCAAATTCTTTTTTGTCCAAGTCTTCGTGAACAGCCTTCATAATTTGCTTCCAAAGATAAGCTGATTGAGTTGAACCAAAGGCAAGCTTTTGATGTTTGTCATTTCCTATCCAAACTGAGCAAGTGTAGTAAGGAGTGTAACCAACAAACCAAACATCCTTCTTGTCAGTAGTTGTACCAGTTTTACCAGCTATGTCTTGTCCTGGGAAGGAAGCGTTGCGACCAGTTCCCCTTTTAACAACATCTCTTAACATATCTGTTAAAATATAAGCATTTTGTGGAGAAGTGACTTCTTTTTCCTTAGGGTCAACTTGATAGATAACATCTCCAGTGTTAGTTTCAATTTTTGTAATTACATAAGGGTTAGCATATTTTCCTTCATTGGCAAGAGTTGTAAAAGCTCCAGCCATTTCGAAGGGACTAATGCCATAGCTCATGCCGCCAAGAGTAAGAGGAGCATAGTCCATATCATTCCAAGTTGGATTGTCTTTTTTCTCTACGATTGTGCTGACGCCAATTGATTTTAATGTTTCAATCATCTTATTAATTGACTCATCGTCATTATAGACCTTTGAATAAGTTGAATTTTTATTTGCCTTTGCATCTTTATCGGCAGAAATATCTCTGGCAACTTGATAAGCGCCAACGTTTGATGATTGACGAAGAAGATTTCTTATTGTAGTCCAACCTTGGTAATAGCTGCCAGCATTTTTAGGTGAGTGACCAAATAATTTTTCTGGCATCTTTGCGTCAAGGTAGACATCACCTGCAGTGGCACCATTGTTAAAGGCAGTTAAATAAACTGAAATTGGCTTAATAGAAGATCCAGGTTGTCTTGGAACTAAAGCCCTATTTAAAAGTCTGCCACCACTAACATTTCTACCGCCAACAAGGGCCTTAACTTCGTGAGTTTTTTGGTCGATGATAACTGAGGCAACTTGTGGTTGTATTATTCCATTTTTTTCTGTGAAAGTGCCGTAATAATATTTAGGATTTGATACAACTTGTTCCAGCGTCCTTTGCATGTCAATGTCCATTGGTGTGTAAATTTTTAGTCCGCCATTAAATAATTTATTTGTTGCTTCTTCCTTTGTGTAGCCAGAGTTCATCAAAATCTTAATGGTATTTTTTTGTACAACATCTGTATAGAAAGATGAAATCCCACTTTCTTTACGAGAGCCTATGTTGATGTCAATTTTTTCATTTAAGGCATTTTCATATTCTTCATTAGTAATAAGACCTTGCTCAGCCATTTTCTTTAAAACTAATTTTTGTCTAACTTGAGAAGTTTCATTGAAGACAGCCTTTACTGGCACTACTAAATTATTTTCTATTTGAATAAGTTCAAAGTTATCTATTTGTCCAAGTTCATTTAAATTTTTTGAAATTTCAATAATTTTGTCAGAGTTTGGCTCTGAACCTTCATTTTTTGGAAGTAAAACTACTTCAATATTTCCAAGGTCATCATCTTCACTTATCTCTTGAGTGTTGTAGGGAGTGTACTTTTCTGGCAAGTTTGTAACACCTGCTAATAGTGCACACTCAGCAAGGTCAAGTTCAGACACATCCTTGTTGAAAAAAGTTTTTGCAGCGGCTTGGACGCCAACTGTACCCTTAGAAAAGCCTGCAGAGTTTAAGTAAGCTTCAAGTATTTGCTCCTTAGTAAGTTTTTCTTCTATTTGATAGGAATAGTAGATGTCTGTGATTTTTCTCACAACGCTCTTTGAAAAAGATGTGTACAAGTTCTTGGCAAGCTGCATTGTAATAGTAGATGCACCTTGGTCAAAGGATTTTGTCTTTATGTCGTGGACAAGAGCACCTGCGACTCTTCTATAGTCAACTCCACTGTGCTCAAAAAATCTTTCATCTTCTATTGCCACAATGGCATTTACTAAATTTTTTGGTATATCCTCGTAGGGAACAAATTCACTAAACTCATCGGAGACTAAAGTCTCAATAAGTTTTCCATCATTGGTATAGATCCTAGAAGTTTCAGAGAGTTGGGCTCTGTATTCTGTTGGTTCTATTTGGGGAGCTTTTTTAAAAATACCAAGTACAATAGCAGTGACCATTGAACCTAAAATGATTATTGCAGCGACAACTACTAGTATGAGTATTTTTATTAGGCTTGAAAATTTTATTATTCCACGAGCTTTATTGTTTTTGGAATCTTTCATAACAACCTCCTATCTTGATATTATAACAGAATTTTAATCATATAACTATAAGTAGATATGAAAAAATCCCGCACAGTGGCGAGATTTTAACATAAATTATTCTATTACTTATAAACTATTTAGTCTTTAAAAGCTTAGTTCTTCATAGCTTTTAAAATTCTTGGCGCAATGATTGCTGCCACCACTGCCTTTGCCATATCAGGTATGATAAAAGGAATCATGCCAATGGAAAAGACTTTTGCCACGCCCATGGAAGTACCCATTACATTATTTAAAATGATGTACATATAGGGAAGACCAATTAGGTAGAAAATAACTTCTGCTAAAATTAGAACTATCATAATTTTGCCAAAGTTTTTTTCTCCATGAGCGAATTTAGAAATAAAAATTGCACCAATTATAAAGGCAATTAAAAATCCAAAACTTGGTTTTAAAAAGGATTGGAAGCCTCCAGTGAAGCCTGCAAAAATTGGCAGACCAATTAAGCCAAGTAGGACATATATGAAAACTGTAAGTCCTGCATAAAAAGGTGTAAGTAAAAGTCCTGTCATAAATACAAAAAAGTTTTGTAGAGAAAAAGGAACAGGTCCAATTGGTATGGAAATAAAAGCTCCCACAGCTATAAGTGCAACTAAAAGTGCAATTTTTGTTATGTCTTTTGTTTTAATTTTCATCATTAACCTCCGAAAGATATAGTACACAATGTTTACTCTTTTGTCAACAAGGTTAACACAAAATTTTTCACTCTTTAAATAAATTGATTTATTATAAATATTGGGTAAATAATTAGTTGAAAGTGAAGATTATAAAATATATAATGAAAACAATTTGTTAAAGAGGTGTAAAAATGTTATTAGTAATAGATGTAGGAAATACTTCCATAACTTGGGGCGTTTATAAGGGGGATGAGCTTGTAAATGATTTTAGGACTTCCACTGTGAAGACTAGAACATCAGATGAGTACGGTCTTATTTTTATAAATACCTTAACTCATGCCAATATTGATCCACAAGATATTGAAAATGTAATAATTTCATCCGTTGTGCCAAACCTTATGCACACACTTCCTTCTATGGTTAGAAAATATTTTAATAAAAACCCAATGATTGTAAGTGCAGACTTAGACTTGGGACTTAATATTAAGTACGACAATCCCAAGGAAGTTGGTGCCGATAGACTTGTAAATGCTGTTGGGGCACTAGAAATTTATGGAAAAAAATCCATTATAGTTGACATAGGAACGGCAATGACTT
Organism: uncultured Peptoniphilus sp.; assembly: GCF_946998875.1. GTDB lineage: Bacteria > Bacillota > Clostridia > Tissierellales > Peptoniphilaceae > Peptoniphilus_A. The sequence goes on from NZ_CAMQAY010000004.1 coordinate 76,495, forward strand.
TTTGTATAGTAGACGAGGAAAAAAATTATCTTGGTGGTTTAATTATGCCAGGCATTGGCATTTCTGCTGAAGCACTTTTTATGATGACTTCAAAACTTCCAAAAATTGAAATTATTGCACCAGAAAAAGTTATTCAAGCTAATACAGTTGGAGCAATGCAATCTGGTCTATATTACGGTTACACAGCAATGATTGATGGAATTGTAGAAAAACTTTTAAAGGAACTGGACTGGAAGGAAGAAGATACAAATATTATTTCCACTGGTGGTTTCTCTACGATGTTAACAAGTGATTCAAAATATAATTTTATAATCAACAAATTTTTAACTCTTGAAGGGCTAAAAATTATATTTGAAAAAAATAGCAAAATAGATTGAGAGTGATTTTGTGTTAAAAATTTTAGCACCAATGGCAGGCTACACTGACATAGCCTTTAGAGAAGTGGCAACAGAAAAGGGAGCAGACTTAACTGTGACAGAAATGGTTTCAGCCATGGCTCTCGTCTATGAAAACAAAAAGACCCTAGACCTTTTAGAAATTTCTCCCAAGGAGAAAAAAGTTTCTGTGCAAATTTTTGGCTCTGATCCAAAAATTATGGGGGAAGCTGCAAGCATTTTAAATGATTATAATTTTTCCTATATCGACATAAATATGGGTTGCCCTGCACCAAAAATTGTAAAAAATAATTCAGGCTCACATCTTTTAAGCGACCCATCCCTTGTCTATGACCTTGTAAAAGCTGTTGTAGAAAATTCAAAAAAGCCTGTTTCTGTTAAGGTTAGAAAGGGAATAAAGGGAATTTCTTCCATGAAGGCAATAAAAAACATTGAGGCAGCAGGGGCAAGTTTTGTCACAGTCCATGGAAGGACCAGAGAAGAATATTACACAGGAAAAGCAGATTGGGACTATATTAAGTCTGTCAAGGAAAATGTAAAAATCCCCGTAATTGGAAATGGCGACATAGATAGTCCTGAAGATGCCCTAGAAAAAATAAATTATTCCAAGGTTGATGGCATAGCAATAGGCCGCGGCGCTGTGGGAAACCCCTACATCTTTAATCAAATTGAAGAGCTTATAAAAACTGGAAACTACTATAAGCCAAGTGACAGAGAAAAACTTCTTTTAATGATAGATGAACTTGAGAGAAAAATATCTTACAGGGGAGAAAAACTTGGCATCCTTGAAATGCGAAAGGTCTACTCCAATTATTTTAAGGGTATGAGGGACTCCAAGGAAATTAGAAATAAATTAAACACACTAAAGGACAAAGATGAGATAATTAATCTTATTAGAGCTTATATTGAAACTTTAGACTAAAATAAATTTAAACTCTGCATAAAAGTGCGGAGTTTTTATTTTTTTGTAGAAATTTTATGAAAAAATCATGGAAAAACTTTAAAATCTTGACATAAAGAGAACTTTCGACTATAATAGCCTAGATTAAAAGGTTTTTGTTAAGGGCGGCTGACGCCTTATTTTTTATATATTGAGGAGAGAGAATTTTGGAAAAAGATATATTTTTCACACCGGAAGGTCTAGAAAAAATTGAAAATGAAATTGAGTATTTAAAAACAGTTAGAAGAAAGGAAGTTTCTGAAAGAATTAAAGTTGCCCTAGGTTATGGCGACCTTTCTGAAAACTCTGAATATGACGAAGCTAAAAACGAACAAGCACAAGTTGAAGAGAGAATCGCAAAACTTGAAATGATGCTTCGTAATGCAAAGATAATTGATGAAAAAGATTTAAATACAGATGTAGTTAACATTGGTTCAAGCGTAAAAGTAAGAGAACTTGACACTATGGAAGAAGACGAATACACAATTGTTGGTTCAGCAGAAGCAGATCCACTAGAAGGAAAAATTTCTAATGAATCACCAGTTGGCTCAAGACTTATTGGCAATCGCATTGGCGATGTAGTGGAAGTTGAAGTTCCAGACGGAATTATTAAATACGAAATTTGCGGAATAACTATTTAGGAGGCAATTTGTGAAAAAAACAGAAGATGCAAATCTAAATGAAATGCTTTTGTTAAAGAGACAAAAGCTTGACGAATTAAAAAGCGAAGGAAAGGACCCCTTTGTAAATGAAACTTACAATGTAACTGCTCATTCAATGGACATCAAAGAAGAATTCAAGGAAGATGAAGAGAGAGAAGTTTCCATAGCTGGTCGTGTAATGAGCAAGAGACGCCACGGTAAAATTTGTTTCTTAGACCTTAGAGATTCAGTGGGAACTATCCAAGTATTTGCAAGAAAGGATGTCCTTGAAGATAAATACGAAGAAGTAAAGGGACTTGACATTGGAGATATAGTTGGAGTAAAGGGAGTTGTATTTAAGACAGAAGCTGGTGAAATCACAGTTCGTGCCACTGACTTGACACTACTTTCAAAATCACTTCAAATCCTTCCAGAAAAATTCCACGGACTAAAGGACCCAGACCTTAGATACAGACAAAGATATGTTGATTTAATTGTAAATCCAGAAGTAAAAGATGTATTTATAAAGAGAAATAAAATCATCAAAAAAATTAGAGAATTTTTAGACAACTTAGGATTTTTGGAAGTTGAAACACCAATCCTTGGCACAGTAGCAGGTGGAGCAAATGCAAGACCTTTCTACACTCATCACAACACTCTTGACATTGACATGCAACTTAGAATTGCCAACGAACTTTTCCTAAAGAGATTAATCGTTGGTGGCTTTGAAAAAGTTTATGAAATGGGCAAGATGTTTAGAAACGAAGGAATGGACCCTAAGCACAATCCTGAATTTACAAATATTGAACTTTACCAAGCCTATGTAGACTACCATGAAATGATGAGAATAACTGAAAACTTATTCGAATATGTAGCACTTGAAGTTCTTGGAACAGATAAAATAAATTATCAAGGTACAGAAATTTCATTAAAGGCACCTTGGAAGAGAATCACCATGATCGATGCAGTTAAAAAATACGCTGATGTAGACTTTAACGAAATCGATACAGATGAAAAGGCAAGAGAAATTGCAAGAGAAAAGGGACTAGAAATTTCTGACTACGACACTTGGGGCAAAATTCTTTCAGAAATGTTTGAAGAATTCTGCGAAGAACACCTAGTTGAACCAACTTTTGTAATTGGCCATCCAGTAGAAGTTTCTCCACTTGCAAAGAGAAATCCAGAGGATCCAAGACTTACACAAAGATTTGAAGCCTTCATAAACACTTGGGAATTTGCCAACGCCTTCTCTGAACTTAACGACCCAATCGACCAAAGAGAAAGATTTGAAGCACAAGTTAGAGAAAAAGAAGCAGGCGACGATGAAGCTCATCCAATGGATTCAGACTTCATCAACGCAATTGAAGTAGGTCTTCCACCAACAGGGGGACTTGGAATTGGCGTTGACAGAATGATTGTACTCTTAACAGACCAACCATCTATTAGAGATGTACTTTTATTCCCAACAATGAAGCCAATAGGCTTAGAAAAGGCAGAAAATGGGGGTTTGTCAA
>NZ_CAMQAY010000005.1 GCF_946998875.1 uncultured Peptoniphilus sp.
GTAGCAACAATTTCAAATTCCATGGGATTATTTTTCAGCGCCTTATAGTCAAGGGGATACTCGCCCCTGGAAGAGCTTAAATCAGAATAAATATAATCAAGGTCAATGTAAGAGCCAGTCCTTAAATAATTTTTAAAGCTCATGTATTCACTTCTAAAGGCATATTTGTTGTAGAAGACAAAATTTCTCCTTGGCTGCTTTGCCAAAAAAGAAGCACCATTAGCAGCTCCAGCAGAGACTCCAATAAAGTAGTCGCCACTAATATTTTCTTCCATCAAGTAATCAAAAACTCCTGCACCATAAATGCCACGAGTGCCACCGCCAACATCTACAAATCCTAATTTCATAAGTCATCTTCCTTCTCTATATATAAAACCTATTATTATCCACCTTAATTATAGTATATAAAAAATTTTTAAAATTTCCTATGGACAAAAGTGTCAAAGTGTTTACCTTTCATTTAATTTCCTTACAAACTTTTAAAATAAAAGATAAATATTTTTCCAAAAAATTCGAAAAAAAATGCTACAAAAAACTCGTAGCATTAAAATTCTAATTAAATCAACCTGGTGGCCAATTTAGGCTTCTTCCGCCAAGTACATGGAAGTGAAGGTGATCAACGCTTTGACCTCCATCTTCTTTGCAATTATTTACAATTCTGTAGCCCTTAGTAAGTCCTGCCTCAGCACAAAGTTTTTTGGCAACTAAAAATACATGGCCAATTAAATCCTTGTGGCTATCATCAAGGTCATCTGCTGATGCAATATGTTCCTTTGGCACAATTAAAAAATGTACTGGCGCTTGTGGGTCTATATCCTTAAAGGCATAGACAAGTTCGTCTTCATAAATTTTGTCTGAAGGGATTTCTCCACTAATTATTTTACAAAATAAACAGTCCATTCTTACCTCCTTTTTGCTTCAACTTCTTTGCAAAGCTCATTCCACTGACAAGCTCTGCAAATTTCATCTCGCCTATCTTTACTAAATATTATATCACAGCTTAAAGCCCTAAGATCCTCCCAAAAATATTTTTCATCATCCCTTAAATTTAAAAGCTTTAAAACTTTTTCGTCGTAGGATTTTACTTTCTCCTCACTCTCACAAACTTCTCCAAGATTTTCTGGGCAGTATCTGCAAATATCATCCAAATCTTTTAGAAGCCTTACCTCTGGATTTTCTCTAAGTTTTTTTATAACTTCAGTCATATTTTTTGAAAAGTCATCGTTATATCCCTCGCCCACAAAATTTTCTGTGCACAAGAGATGATGTGCTCTTATCTTTAACATTTAATCACCAATAATTTCGCAGTTGGCAATTTCGCCTGTATCTAAAATTTTTACACTCTTAATTTTATTTTTAAGGTCAATCTCACTTTTTGCCTTAACTCTAATGTAGTTTGTAGTGTAGCCGTAATACTCGCCCTCATGTTCTTCTTCAAATAAAACGGACTGAGGGGTCTTCATATTTTCTCTTTCAAAAATTTCTTGGTATTCTTCTCCAAGGGCAATTAATTTTTCTGACCTTTCCTTTTTAACCTTGCCGTCAATTTGATTTTTCATGACAGCAGCCTTAGTATTCTTTCTCTTGGAATACTTAAAGACATGAATCCTTGAAAAGCCAACTTCTCTTACAATGCTCATTGAATCATGAAAGTCTTCCTCACTTTCGCCAGGAAATCCAACTATAATGTCCGTTGTAAGGCCTGCATGAGGCATATACTTTCTTATAATATTTGCCTTTTCAATGTATTCTTCACGAGTGTATCTTCTATTCATTGCCTTTAAAATGTTATTGGATCCAGATTGTAGGGACAGGTGGAAGTGGTCGCAGAGCTTTCCAGTTTTCACTGCTCTCTCCATAAAATCATCTGTAATAATTATTGGCTCAACGGAAGAAAGTCTTATCCTCTCAATGCCATCAACTTCTGCAATACTTTCTATGAGATCAATTAGTCTCATGTCGCCCATGTCCATGCCAAAAGACCCTATGTGAATGCCCGTCAAAACTATTTCTTTAAAGCCACGATCTGCAAGAGTTCTTGCCTCTCTCACTGAATCTTCAATGGTCCTTGACCTAATTGGTCCCCTGGCAAAGGGAATTATGCAGTAGGTACAAAATCTGTTGCAGCCATCTTGAACCTTCATATAGGCACGAGTTCTGTTATTGCTGTCAAAATTTGTGGTGTTGGCAAACTCACGAACATTTTTTAAGTCCTTAACAATATTTATTTTTTCGTGAGACTCTTTTGACTCTTCAATTAAGTCCACGATTTTATTTCTCTCAGTGGTTCCAATTACAACATCCACACCCTCAATTTTTTTAACTTCATCGGGACTCACTTGTGAGTAACAACCTACAACTGCCACCACAGAATCTGGGTTTTTCTTTTTTGATTTTCTAATAAACTGTCTTGATTTTCTATCTGATAAATTTGTAACTGTGCAAGTATTTACTATATAAACATCGCTAAATTCATCATTTCCAACTTCTCTATAGCCTCTCTTTTCAAAAATTTCGCTCATGGCTTCTGATTCGTATTGGTTGACCTTGCAGCCAAGAGTTAAAATTGAAAAAGTTTTTTCCATTACTCACACTCCTTTCCATGTATTATATAAAAAGACGCAGTGATTGCTGCAGTCTCGGCTCTTAATATTCTTTTGCCGAGGCCAACTTTTTTTGCATCCTTTAAAATTTCAAGTTCCCTTTCTGATATGCCGCCTTCAGGTCCAATTATAAGACCAATATTATCGCCAAGCTCATGAATAATTTCTCCAAGCTGAGTCTTGTCTTCATCTTCATAGCAGAGGACCAGGTCGCCCTTAAATTTTAAAATGTCATCGGTCTTAATTATGTCGTGAACCATGGGGATTACGTCCCTCTTAGACTGTTTTGCAGCAGACTCAACAATTTTTTGGTATCTTTCCTTCTTCTTGTCCTTTTTCTTTGAAATGTCAGAAATCGTCCTATCCATTAAAACTGGGTAAAAGTCGCTGACACCAATTTCTGTGGCGTGCCTTAAGACATCTTCTGACTTATTATTTTTTAGGACTCCAAAAAATAGGGATAGCCTAACCCTTGATTCGTTAGATTCATCTACCTCTCCCATTTTTTTAAGCTTGTCGTCATAAAAAGCAAAGGAAAAAATCCCATCATAAAAGACAACTTGAAAGACTTCTCCATCTTCTATCCTAATTACATTTTTTAAGTGATGGATTGTCTCTTCCTTTAAATTTGTATTTCCCTTAAATTCTCTGTCTTCAAAAAATCTATACATTTAATTTTCCCACTATTGCTAGCCAATTATTTTTTTCTATTTCGTCAATTATTTCAAAATTATTTTCCACTAAGGCATCCATTACCATTTCTCTTCTCTCTTTAATAATTCCTGAAGTGATAAAAATTCCGCCAGGATCCATGTGATTTTTTAGATTTTTTATTTCATCAACGATTATTTCTGCAATGATGTTGGAAACAATTAGATCTGCCCTTCCCTTTACTACATCTAAGAGATTTCCCTTTTTGATTTCCATCTTGTCTTCTACATCATTTAATTTTGCATTTTCATGAGATGCGTCAATGCACTTGTCGTCGATGTCAATGGCAAGAGCCCTCTTTGCACCAAGCTTTAAGGCAGCAATGGCAAGTATACCTGAGCCGCAGCCAATGTCAAAAATTTCGTCGCCTTCATTTACATATTTTTCTAAAAGTTCAAGGCACATGTAAGTTGACTCGTGAGTTCCAGTTCCAAAAGCCATACCTGGATTTATTTTTATAATTTTTCTATTGCTCTCATATTCTTCCCATTCAGGAACAATGGCAAGACTATCTCCAATTTCAAGGGGCTTGTAATATTTTTTCCAATTGTTAGCCCAGTCCTCGTCGTCCTTTTCTTCAATGCTTGCCTGACCCAAGGATTTTTCTTCAAGTTCAGCCTTTATTTTTTTTGCATCATCTGTATTTTCTGGATAAACTTTTATTTCAAAAATTTCTTTATCAGAATTTAAAAGAGGATAATCTATAAAGTCCCAGTCCTTTTCGTCTTGGTCCAGTTCCTCCACTAAGTGGCTGGAAACTTCTTCTGTTGTATAAATTCCATAGTCAAAAAGAATTCCCTCAATTAAATCTTTTTTGTCCTTTGAAGTATTTATTGTCATTTCAATGTATTTCATCTAATCACCTGACTTCATTATATATTACCACAAATCTTTATACAATTTAAAAAATGCGAATCAGTGATCCGCATTAATCAAATAAATCTTTTAACTTGTCTAAAAATGATTTTTTATTTTCTTCAACTTCTGGCTCAGTCTCTCTCAATTCTTCCAAAAGTTTTCTTTGGTCATCAGAAACTTTTTTAGGAATAATTATGTCGACTTTAAAGAAGAGATCTCCCCTTTGATTTTCACGATTTACATAGGGAACTCCTTCTCCCTTTAGTCTAAAGACTGTACCGCCAGTGGTGCCCTTAGGTATATCGTAGTCCACAAGTTTTTTTAGGGTTGGCACTTTTATCTTTGCGCCAAGAACTGCATCGGGATAGGAAATTGGAATATTTAGATAGATATCATTGCCCTCTCTTTTAAAGACTGCATCAGACCTAACTCTAATATAGACAAATATGTCTCCATTTTCTCCACCATTTTCACCAACAGATCCTTGACCCTTTAGTGAAATAATATTTCCAGTGTCCACGCCTTTAGGAATATTTACTTTTAATTTTTTGCTCTTTAGGACAGCTCCTCTGCCACCACATTTTTTGCAGGGCTCATCAATTACTTCGCCACTACCGTGACACTTGTCACAAGAAGAAGTTCTGACAAACCTCCCAAAAGGTGTGTTTTGCTCTGTTGTCACTTGACCAGATCCATGGCACTTGTCGCATTCATGTTTTTCTGTTCCAGGCTCCATTTTGCTGCCGTGACAATGGCTACACTCTTCCTTGACCTTTACAGAAATTTCTTTCTCCACACCAAAAATTGCTTCAAAGAAATCAAGAGTTACATCAACTCTAGTGTCAGGTCCCTTCTTTGGCATGTCCTTTCTATTTGCATATTCGTATCTATTTGATCTTGAGCCGCCAAAAATATCAAAGATGTCATCAAAAATATCAGAAAAGCCTCCAAAGCCGCTGCCAGCAGAACCGCCCATGTTGCCCTTAAGACCTTCTTCGCCATAGACATCGTAGACTTGTCTCTTTTCATCGTCTGATAAGACTTCATAGGCATAGGAAATTTCCTTAAACTTTGCCTCTGCCACTTCGTCTCCTGGATTTAAGTCAGGATGATACTTTTTCGCAAGCTTTTTATAAGATCTCTTTAATTCTTCTTTGGTTACATTTTTTTCAACTTCAAGAATTTCATAAAAATTTCTCATCTTCCACCTCAATAGTTTTATATTCTAATATAAAGTCTTGGAAAAATAAAGCTTATTTTGTAATTTCAAATTTTCTCTCAAAATTTTTTCAAGAAAATCAAAATAATTTTAAGCATAAAAAAAGTTGCAGCCGAAACTGCAACAATTTTATTTAATTATTATTCTTCGTCATCATCAACAACTTCATAATCAGCGTCAACTACATCGTCATCTTGTTTAGCATCATTAGCGCCTGCTTGACCAGATCCAGCTTGTGCTCCTTGTTGTTTATAAATTTCTTCAGAAATTGCGTAGAAAGCTTGAGTCAATTCTTCAGTCTTAGACTTAATAGCTTCAAGGTCTTCGCCATCTTTTACATCCTTTAGAGCCTTAATTGCATCTTCAATCTTAGTCTTGTCTGCATCAGAAATTTTTCCTTCCACATCTTTTAATGTGTTTTCAGATTGATAAATAATTGAGTCAGCATTGTTCTTTGCTTCAATTAAATCTTTCTTCTTAGCATCTTCTTGTGCATACATTTCAGCTTCTTTAACTTTCTTTTCAATTTCTTCTTCATTTAAGTTAGTAGAAGATGTAATTGTGATGTGTTGTTCCTTGCCTGTGCCTAAATCTTTTGCACTTACATTTACAATACCATTAGCATCAATGTCAAATGTTACTTCAATTTGTGGCACTCCTCTTCTTGCTGGAGCAATTCCATCAAGTGTGAATCTGCCAAGAGTTACATTGTCCTTAGCCATTTGTCTTTCACCTTGAAGTACGTGAATTTCTACAGAAGTTTGGTTATCAGCTGCAGTTGTAAATACTTGTGACTTCTTAGTTGGAATAGTTGTATTTCTTTCAATAAGTCTTGTTGTGATGTTACCCATTGTTTCAATTCCTAGAGAAAGTGGTGTTACATCAAGTAGTAACAAGTCTTTTACATCACCTGAAAGAACTCCACCTTGAATAGCTGCACCAAGGGCAACACATTCATCTGGGTTGATGTCCTTTTGAGGTTGTTTGCCAGTTAATTTTTTAATACATTCTTGAACTGCTGGAATTCTTGTTGAACCACCAACTAAAAGAACTTTGTCAATGTCATTTGCAGAAAGTCCTGCATCAGAAAGTGCATCCTTAACAGGTCCTTCAGTCATCTTTACAAGGTCTGCTGTAAGTTCATCAAATTTAGCACGAGTTAAATCCATATTTAAGTGAAGTGGACCAGCTTGTGATGCTGTGATAAATGGAAGGTTGATATTAGTTGACATTGTAGAAGAAAGTTCCTTCTTAGCTTTTTCAGCAGCTTCCTTAAGTCTTTGAAGACTCATCTTGTCAGCCTTTAAATCAATTCCATTTTCCTTCTTAAATTCTTCAGCAATATAATCGATAACTCTGTTGTCAAAGTCATCTCCACCAAGTTTGTTGTTACCACGAGTTGCGTGTACTTCAAATACTCCATCAGATAGTTCAAGGATTGATACGTCGAAAGTACCACCGCCAAGGTCGTAAACCATAACTGTCTGTGCATCCTTGTCCTTGTCTTCTCCATAAGCAAGAGCTGCTGCAGTTGGTTCGTTTACGATTCTCTTTACATCAAGTCCTGCTATTCTTCCTGCGTCCTTAGTTGCTTGTCTTTGAGCATCTGTAAAATATGCTGGAACAGTTATTACTGCTTCAGTAATTTTTTCGCCAAGATAAGATTCTGCATCAGATTTTAATTTTTGTAAAATCATAGCTGAAATATCTTGTGGTGTATAAGTCTTTGAATCTATTTTTACATTAAAGTCAGAACCCATGTGTCTCTTAATAGATGAAACAGTTCTATCAGGATTTGTGATAGCTTGTCTCTTAGCAGTTTCTCCTACTAATCTTTCTCCATCCTTTGTAAAAGCTACAACTGAAGGTGTAGTTCTATTACCTTCGATGTTTGGAATTATTACAGCGTCTCCGCCTTCCATTACTGCTACTGCAGAGTTAGTTGTTCCTAAATCAATACCAATTATTTTTCCCATATAAATTACCTCCTAAATAATTCACTTATTGTGAAACTTTGACCATTGCAGGTCTTAACGTTTTATCATTAATTAAATAACCCTTTTGTAAAACTTCAATTACATAGCCACTGTCGTATTCGTCAGAATCTTCAGTTAATACTGCGTGGTGATAAGTTGGGTCGAACTCTTCACCTAGTGCCTTCATCTCAACTATACCTTCCTTTTTAAGGACATCAGTAAGTTGATTTTTTATCATCAATATCCCGTCATAAGTTGAGTCCTTTTCTCCAATAGAATCTAGGGCTCTCTCAAAATTGTCAAGAACGGGAAGTAAGTCATTTACTATTTTTTTAACTCCAAGCTCAACATATTCAGTCTTTTGAGCTTCAGTTCTTCTCTTGTAGTTAGCAAAGTCTGCTTGAAGTCTCATGAACTTGTCCATTAAATCTTGGTACTTTTCATCATCAGATGAGTCACTAGTAACTTCTTGACTTTCATCTTGAACTTCTTCTTTAACTACATCTTCTATATTTTCATTTTCTAAATCTTTATTTTCATCTAAATTTTCTTTTTTTATATCATCATTTGTCATGTACTCCCTCACATTTCTTTTAATCCTCTCGTCAAAGCGTCGCTAAAAGTTTTAACGACCTTAACCAATCTCGTGTAATCAATTCTAACTGGTCCAATTAGTCCAATGCTGCCATAGATACCAAAGTCCTTGGCAAAGGGTGCCCGAATGATTGTGTTTTCTTTCATTAGACTTGCACTGTTTTCTGAACCAATAATCACTTCAACATCTCCTGTGAAGTTATCATTATTTAAGATTTGAAATAAACTGTCTCTGTCCTCAACTAAACTCATAAAATCTTTAGCCTTGTCAAGATCCCTATATTCGTCAAAATTTAAAATATTAGTGAGGCCGTCATAATAAATTTCAATGGATGAGACCTTTTTATTAAACTTGCTTGCAATTTTTACAACATTGGAAATAAAATTCCCATGCCTAATCATGTCATCGGAAAGAGAAATTTTTAGTGACTCAATTTTGTCAAAATCAATTCCCGACATCTTTTCATTTAAAACCTTCTCTATATAATAAAAATCTTCGTCAGGAATATTTTCTATTTCTAAAAAATATCTCTCAATAACTCCCTTGTCCCCTATTAGAACTAAGAGAGCTGTTTTTTCGTCGATCTTTACTAGAGTTAGTCTTTTTATCTTTGTGTCAGCCTTTTGCGGTGTAATAAGATATGCCGTACAGTTGCTGACGCTGGCAAGTAAGTTTACAGCATTTTTATAAAAGTCTTCAATATTTCTTGAAGTGTATAAAAGTCTGTCCTTGATTTTTTCTGAAGCATCCATGTCGTGAAAGTCACTAAAACTTTTAAAAAATTCATCAACATAGAACCTATAAGCCTTGTCAGAAGGAATCCTTCCCGCTGATTGATGAGGCTTATTTAAAAAACCAAGGTCTTCAAGATCTGCCATTTCATTTCTTATTGTCGCTGAACTAACTCCAAGGTCGTAATCTTTGGAGAGAGTTCGTGACCCGACGGGAGTGGGCATATCAATGTATGCCTCAATTATGGCATTTAAAATATTTATTTTTCTAGTATCCATAATTTCCTCCTTTGTTAGCACTCATTAATGTCGAGTGCTAATCTATTTATATAGTACCCTCTTCTCATAGCTTTGTCAAGGATATTTAAAAAAATTTTTTGAAAATTTCAATATTTTCTAAAATTTTTTATTTTATTATTTTTTTACTTCTAATCTAGTTCAATTAGGCCTCACTTAATATTTATTTTTTTCTTATTTTAAATAAATATTCATATAGTATTTCCATCTACAAAATAAAAATAATTTTTGTCTTAAATTTTGTTTTAAAATTTTTCAGACTTCAACAGAGATTCTATAGACAAAAAAATTTATTTGCACTCTATCTATCCTTTTAAGTTAAAAAATTTCTATTAAAAAATCTTTAAGATCTGTGACAAATTAAAATTATTCCAATCTTCAAGCTATTTATGTTAAAATTAGTAATTGGAGATGATTTAATTGAAAAAAAGTGAAACTACATCTTTTATTATCACAATTGTAGCTGCAGTTTTAATTGCACTTTTTGTGAGAAATTTTATTTTTAATATAGCTGTCGTAAATGGAGAGTCAATGCACCCAACCTTAAATGAAAGGGACAAGTTGATCTGTCTTTCCTATAAGAGATTCACTGACATACCTCGCGGCGAAATTGTCGTAATTGATGCACCAAATGACAAGAGAAACTACATCAAAAGACTTATTGGAAAGCCTGGCGACACCATAGAATTTATAGATGGAAAAGTTTATTTAAATGGAAAAGTTTTAGAAGAAGCTTATACTTCAAGTGATTATACAGAGTCTGATGAAGAAAAATTTGTTTTAAAGGATGATGAATATTTTGTCATGGGTGACAACAGACTCCCTGGCATGAGTGTGGACTCCAGATACTTTGGACCAATTGAAAAGAAGAGAATAAAATCAGCAGCAGTTTACAGAATTTTACCTCTTAAGGATAGAGGAAAAATTGAAACTTTTATAAAATAAAAATCCCCTAGAACGGAGGTAAAAATTTGAGAAATCAAAATAATATAAGAAATTTTTCAATAATAGCACATATTGACCACGGCAAATCCACTCTTGCCGACAGGCTCATTGAGTCAACGGGCATGCTCACAAAAAGAGAAATGGATGAGCAAGTTTTAGACTCCATGGATCTTGAACGCGAGAGAGGAATTACAATTAAATTAAAGGCAATTAGACTTATCTACAAGGACGACAGAGACGGCAAGGAATACATTTTAAACTTAATCGACACTCCAGGTCATGTTGACTTCAACTACGAAGTATCTCGTTCCCTTGCAGCTTGCGAAGGCGCCATTGTAGTTGTAGATGCAGCCCAAGGTGTTGAGGCGCAAACTCTTGCCAATGTCTATCTTGCCGTTGACCAAGACCTTGAACTTGTGCCTGTAATAAATAAAATAGATCTTCCAAGTGCAAGACCTGACGAGATAAAGGAAGAGATTGAAGATATTATTGGCATTGACACTGAAGGCATTCCACTTATTTCTGCCAAGGAAGGCATTGGCATTGATGACGTCCTTCACGCAATTGTTGATAAAATTCCTGCACCAAGTGGCGATAACAAGGCTCCACTTAAGGCTCTTATCTTTGACTCAATTTACGACTCCTACAGAGGAGTAATTTGTCATGTGAGAATTATTGACGGACAAGTAAAACCTGGCGATGAAATCCTCATGATGGCAACTGGAAAATCCTTTGAAGTTGTTGAAGTTGGAGTAATAGCCAATGGTCACATAAATCTTGATTCTTTAAGTGCAGGCGAAGTTGGTTACATAACTGCTTCCATTAAAAATGTAAAGGACGCAAGAGTGGGGGACACTATTACTCACAAAAATAATAGAACAAGTGAACCAATGCCTGGCTACAAAAAAGTTCTACCTATGGTATTTTGCGGTGTCTACCCTGGCGAAGGCGAAGAGTACAACAGTGTTCGTGAAGCCCTAGAAAAGTTACAGGTAAATGATGCTGCCCTTGACTTTGAGGCAGAAACTTCTGTTGCCCTTGGCTTCGGCTTTAGGTGTGGCTTCTTGGGTCTTCTTCACATGGAAATAATCCAAGAAAGACTAGAAAGAGAATTTGACTTAAATATTGTCACAACTGCTCCTTCTGTTATTTACAATGTAATGAAAAAAAATGGTGAGATGATTTCCATTCAAAACCCATCAAACTTACCTGACCCAACAGAAATTGAGTACATGGAAGAGCCAATTGTAAAGGCAGAAATTATGACGCCAACTGATTTCGTAGGTCAAGTTATGGAGCTTTGCCAAAATAGGCGTGGCGTCTTTAAGGACATGCAGTACCTTGAAGAGACAAGAGCCCTAATAACTTATCACATGCCCCTAAATGAAGTTATCTACGACTTCTTTGATGCCTTAAAATCAAAAACTCGCGGCTACGCTTCCTATGACTATGAATTAATTGGCTACGAAGAGTCCGACCTTGTTAAACTTGATATTTTAATCAACGAAGAACTTGTAGATGCCTTCTCACTTATTGTTCACGAGTCCAATGCCTACACTCGTGCAAGAAAAATCTGTGAAAAGCTAAAGGATGTAATACCTAGACACCAATTTGCAGTGCCAATTCAAGCTGCCATTGGAAATAAAATTATTGCCAGAGAAACAATTCGTGCTCTTAGAAAAGATGTACTTGCAAAATGTTACGGCGGCGATATAACGAGAAAGAGAAAACTTCTTGAAAAACAAAAGGAAGGAAAGAAGAGAATGCGTACTGTTGGTAATGTTGACATTCCACAAGATGCCTTCTTGTCTGTATTAAAATACGATGAAGAAAAATAAAATTTCAATTTATATTCATATACCCTTTTGCGAGAGTAGATGTCACTATTGTGACTTCTGCTCTTCTCTTTTAAATAGAGAAAATGTGGAAAAATATTTTTCTTATTTGGAGAGAGAAATAAATTTATATAGAAATTTTTTAAGTGAAAAAATTATTGACACAGTTTTTATTGGCGGCGGTACTCCCTCTTCTGTTGACGAGAAATTTATTGAGAGAATTTTAAAAGCCTTAAGTGATTTTGAATTTTCTGAAGATCCAGAAATATCAATAGAGTCAAACCCCAATTCTCTCACAAGAGAAAAGGCTGAAACTTATTTTTCTTCTGGCATCAATAGAATCTCCATAGGCGCCCAGTCCTTTAACGATAAAATTTTAAAAAAAATTGGAAGGATTCACAAGTCCGAAGACATTTTTAGGGCTGTGGAAAATGCAAGGTCTGCTGGTTTTACAAATATAAATCTAGACCTAATGCTTGCCCTTCCCTCACAAAAATTTTCTGACATAGAAAAATCTCTTGGTGAGATAAAAAAATTAGACATCCCTCACCTTTCTTACTACTCACTTATCTTAGAAGAAGGCACAAGGCTTTATGAAGCTCATAAAAAAAGTCCCCTAGATTTTCCCGATGAAGATGAGGACAGAAAAATGTATCACTATGTAGTAAGGGAGCTTGAAAAAATTGGTCTTCACCAATATGAAATATCAAACTTTTCGAAAAAAGGCTTTGAATGTCGCCACAATTTGACTTATTGGAAGCTGAGAGATTACCTTTCCTTCGGTCTCTCTGCCTCATCAAATATAAAAAATTTGCGTTACAGAAATTTTTCTGACTTTAAAAATTATTACGAGACTCTTGATAAAAAAGAAAAACCCATAGAATTTTCTGAGACCTTGAATAAGACCGACCGGACCAATGAATTTATAATGATGGGACTAAGGCTCAAATCTGGCATTGATTTAGGTGAATTTAAGGATAGATTTGAAGAAGATTTTTTAAAGCTTTATGAAAGTGAAATAGAAAAAAATATTAGGCTAGAATTAATTGAAGAAAAAGATAATAAAATTTATCTAACAGAAAGAGGCAGGGACCTATCAAACCAAGTAGAGCTAGACTTTTTCCGCTAATTAAAAAAAGACAAGAGCAAAAAAATAAGAGGTAGAAATTTATCTACCTCTTTCTTTTTATTTGTGAAAAATAAAAAGAGAAACTTTCCCGGGAAAATTTCTCTTAACCAGCGATCTTGCTGTTAAGTTCCTTAGCTAGTCGACTTAGCTTTCTGGAAGCTTGTTTTTTGTGAATTATATTTTTATTAGCAGCTTTCTTTAATTTTCTGTCTGCAACAATTAAAAGTTCCTTAGCATCGTCAAGTCTGTTTTCATCAAGAGCGAGTCTAAAGTTTTTAACTGCATTTTTCATTTCAGTTCTAATAGGTTTATTGTGATCAGAATTTCTTCTAGCTACATCAATTCTCTTAATAGCTGATTTAATATTTGCCATTATTTCACCTCCAATATTTAACGCTTTTGCTATTTTACCACGAATTTACATTGATTGCAAGGAATTTTTATAATAGAAAATTTAACTAATTCTTTTGGCAATATTTTATAATAAGAGTCTCAAAAATTATTATCTCGTCTACTGATGAAGTTTTAAAAAATTCATCTGCCCTTATTAATTCTTCATAAAAATCTGTCAAAAACTTTTTAGAAAAGTTTCTCTCATAGACCCTTATTTTTTTTTCAAATTCAAACTTTGACAATCCCATTTTATTCATCATTTCTGCCTGACTAATATTTTTTTCAGACAAAATTTTGTAGGACAAAAGATTTTTCACTTGCCTAATTATATGGTAAAAGATTATAGGATACTCTTCCCCTAATTTTACTATATTGTGAAATTCAACTAAGGCTATCTCGCTATTTCTTTGGAGCATGGCATCTGTAAACTTAAAAATACTTGTGTCAATATTTTCTGTAATTAAACTTCTTATGTCACTTTCACTTATAAGATTACTCTTTGCAGCTGCCGCAATTTTATCCATTTCGCTTATTAGGTCTAGTAGGACAAGGTCTTCATTTTTTGATGTGTAGCCACTTTCTTTAACAAAGAGAGCTGCCTCTCTATCATTGATTTTCTTGCCCTTTCTCAAAAAATAAGATTTTACAAATCTATTTGCATCTACTGGACTGAGCTTGCCAAAATCTATATCCCTATTATTTTTTTTGAAGTATTTGTAAAATTTTGTTGTCTTTTTTATATTCCCAGTGTCCCAAAAAATTAAAATTACAAAATCCGATAACTTGTCTAAAAATTCATAAAAGGAATCCTTTAATTCATAGAGGGCAAGAAAGTCGCCTACATCTCTTACTAATACAACTTTTTTGTCATTCATGACAGGATAGGTCTCACAGGCAGAAATAATGTCCTCTGGCTTGACATCACCGCCCTTAAATTTTGTATAGTTAAAGGCTTCGCTTCCCTTTACATATTTATTTAATAAATATCCAACAGCATTTTCCATTAAATATTTTTCCTTGCCGAAAAATAAATAAGCTCCGCTGTGAGTCTCATCTTTATAAATTTTCTTGTAGTTCATAATTTTTCCTCGCCGTAATATAAAGTAAAGTCGTATTTAAAAATATAAGTAAAATATAAAATTTATAGTCCGCTTCCTGGTTTTTCCTATCAATCCTAAGCTTGTCGCCATAAATTTTAAAGTCCACTTGACCATCTCTTGCCGTAACATAGTATATGATACCATGTTTTTCCAAGTTTTGTAGCACTTCTTCATGTGGATGACCATAGGAATTATTGACGCCAGCAGAAATTAGGGCAAATTTTGGCGAAGTATTTTCCAAAAACTCCTTAGAAGTGGAAGTCTTTGACCCATGATGAGCGACCTTTAAGATGTCTATGTCCCTATTTATTATTCCCTCAACATTTTCGGAAATGTCGCCAGTAAAAAGTGTCTTAAAGCCCCTGTGATTTATGAGAAGAACCATGGAATTGTCATTTTCTTCCTCGCTGTTTTCACTGTCGGAGAGGACTTCTGCCACTGTGTCCCCTAAAATTTTTACCTTGTCGCCTTTTTTTAGCATTACAATATTAGAAAATTTTTCTGCCTTTTCTAAAATTTCTGGATCTTCTGGCAAGTGACTTATAAAAATATTATCCACCCTATATTTTTTTAAGATTTTATTTAAATTTCCCACATGGTCTTCGTCAAAGTGGGAAATAAAAATTCCGTCAATTTTTGAAAGACCTCTGACCTTTAAAGTTGGAAATAAAAATTTTTCAGAAGTTTTATTTTCCTGCCTTGCACCACCAGTGTCAATTAAATAATTTTTGCCACTAAAACTAATAAGTGTGCAGTCACCCTGACCAACATATAGATGGCTCTCCTTGTAAGTGTTTAAATCTTTAAAAATTCCAAGAGATGTAAAAACAAAAAAGACTGCCATATAAATTTCGATAATTTTTAAATTTGGCTCAATAATTTCTTTTAAATTGTGCCTGTCTAAAACTAATATTAGTAAAATGTAGTAGATAAAAATATATTCAAACTTAAAAGCTTTTAGGGTGAGAAAAATACTTCCCTTTGCTGCAAAAAGACTTTCCAAACCATAAGTAGCATTCATTAAAATATTTAAGACTTTTCCAAGAATACCAGGTAAAATTCCAAGACCCATGATAAAACCAAGAGTAATGATTAGAGAATAAATTGGCACAATTAATAGGTTTGCAAGAAAAACCAAAAGTGAAAAACCATCAAAATAATAATTTATTAGAGGAAAAAGTGAAATTATTATTGAACTTGTCCCCAGGAGTGATTTTTTTACAAGACCACTACCTGCTATCTCGCTATCTAGAACTGGATAGACAAAGACTAGACCGAAAATTGCACCATAGGACATGAGAAGTGATATTGAATAAATTGCCATGGGATTTATAAATAAAATTATGCTAAGGCTCAAGAAATAAATTTTTTTCAAATCTAAATCTTTTTTGAGATAAATATTTCCCTTGTAGAGAAGGTAAAACAAAAATGCTCTTAGGGCGGAAATTGGCTTGCCAATTGTCACTATGTAAAAGAAAATAAGAGCAGTCACAAGAATATCTGTTAGCTTTTTATTTTTAGTAAGTCCTTTTATTATGCCCTCTAAAAAAATAAGGAGAACTCCAATGTGAAGACCTGACACTGCCAAGATGTGGCTCATGCCAAGAGTATTGAACCTATCCTTTTCACCCTCTTCCATAAGAGTTCTGTCGGCAAGTATAATTGAGGACATGAGTTTAGAATTTCTTTCATCTAAGTTTTCTCTATAAAAATTTTTTGCCCTATCTATTAAAGCATTGGAAAATTTATAAAAAATATTTGGCTGGGAAATTTTTTGAAAGCTTTTAATATTACCAAGGGCATAAATTCCCTGAGCCTTGTGGTTTTTCTCGTAGTCAAAATTCCCCTCATTCATAGCAGGAAGAGGTGGAGCAAATTCTCCAATAATTTTATAAGATGCCCCCCTATCTAGCTTTTCGTAAAATAAAATTTTTGTCACAAATTTTTTTCCATTTATGGAAGATGTCTTAAGGACAGACTTATTTTCACTTGAAGAAAGGACTTTTCCAGTGACTTCTCCAGTGAAATCTTTTAACTTGTAGTCTCTAAGGGAAAAATTTATGTAAACTGCAAAAATAAGAAGAGGAAAAATAATTAATTTGGCATTTTTCTTTTGTGCAAGAATAATAATTGATAGCAAGAGAAAAATTCCCGCAATTAATAAACTTGCTTTTGTAAAAATTGAAAGCAAAATTCCAAAAATAATTTCTGCAAATAAATACATAGGCACCCCCTCCTATTATATATCTTTTTAAAGCGCCAAGTCACGAAATATGATAATATATTAGAGGAGGTAGTTATGAATTCAAAATACAAAAACCCTTACAAAAAGAATTACAAATTAGAAATAATTGATAAAATAAATCGCGACGGCATTACTTATGGAAAGTTAGAAAATTCACCCTTCTTCACTGGCAGTGAAAATCTTTTAGCTGACGAAATAAAAATAAATGGAGAAGAACCAGTATTTTTATCTGGCAACAAAGACTATTTTAAAATTGATGAAAATAAAAATGAAATTGAAATAGAAATAAATTGGAAAAATAGACTTTTAATGATGCAGGAAAATCTTGGCAATGCCTTGGTGAGATATTTTTTATCAACAAATACAAATTCAGAAATTTTAAATTATAAGGTGGAAAAAAATTCATCCTACATTGACATTTACGCCAAGGATTTTAAATTTATGACTGTTAAAAATATTGAGTCTCTTGTAAATTATGCCATCTTTTCAAATTTATCCATTGAAAATTTTGAAGGCCACATAAAAATTGAAAGGCTGGCAGAAATTTCCTACCAGGGTCCTGCCCTAAAAAGGACTGGAGAAATTGGAATGGTCTTTATCTCTTCAGTTGATAAAATAAATTCTGCCATTAGGCTAACTCTTGTTTCAGGAGAAAATGCCTATAAGCTTGCCAGAAATTCTCTAAATCTTTTGGATAATATGAAGATGTACTTAAATAGCGACAGCATAGAAAGTGTATTTTCTGATGTAAAAAAGTTAAAAGCAAAAAATTTCCCTGACAGAGAAAAAATCCTTGTTAAAGAAAAAAATCTTCATGAAGAAAAACTTCCTAAAGAGGATAAAAAAGATGAAGCCCCCAAAAATTCTGAGTTAGAAAAAGTTAAGGAAAAAGAAAAGGCTAAAGAAAAAGAAATAATTTCTGATCCTGAAAAAGTCCTTGAAGAAGTAAAAAATTCTGAAATAAAAAATTCTTCTGACTTAGAAAAAGATTTTGTCACTGATAAAAATTTAAAAGATTCTGAAAAAAATAAAGAATCAGAAAAAGTTTCTCAGCCACAAAAAATTATTGAAAAGGCAAAAAAAGAAAAATACGATTCTAAATTCTTCCACGAAAAATATAAGCTTGAATCCTTTAAGGACTTGAATAAAAAAACTCAAGATAAAAAGGATGACGGTGAGAATAATATAGAAGCTCCTCAAAAAAATATTGAAATAAAAGATGATAAGACAAGTAAAAATAATCTTAGCCCAATTAAGACTAAGGACTCCCAAGAAAAATCACCCCTCTTTTATCAAGCTGTGGATTCCTTTAAGCGTTTTTCCACAGAATTCTCTGGCATAAATTACATTTACAAGGTTCTTGAAGATGTAAATTTAAAGGAGCTTCGTGAAATATCAAATTATATCCTAAAAGAAGACAACTTCATCCAAATTTATGGACTTAAAAATGGCAAGAGGTCAAAAATAATCTTGCTTCGCTCCATGAATTTAAACTTTGACTTAAAGAAGATTTATAAAAAATTGCAGGACCACTTCGACTTCACAGGCACAGGCAATATGTACACCTTGGACTTGGAGTGTAGAGAAGAAGACCTTACAAGAATTATGGAAAGCTTTTTAATTGAAATAAGAAGAGATGCAAAATAAAATTTTATAAAATCAAAAAAATTGGCTGCTAGATAAAACTAGCAGCCTTATTTTAATAATATTTTTCATTGATATAGTGATCTATTATAGATGTCTTCATTTTACTTTCAAAAATATTTTCTTCTTTTAAAATTCTTAAAAGCCAAGGCGCCTTTGAGTGAAAGATAGCCTCTTTCTTGTCCTCTAGGACAATTTCATAGAGTTCATTTCTAAGTGCCTTTGACTGACACTTAATGTAATAAGCCTTAGTGTTTCTAAAATCTTGTATTCTTAAAATATTTAAGACAGATCTGTCTTTTAGTTCGTAATATTTGTTTGTTAAATTTAAATAATAGTTGTAGTACTTTGAATGTTTTTTTGTATTCCTAACATCTTTTGAAAGTGCTCTATAGTACTTTGCCATTACATTGTAGTATTGGTAGTTGTACATTCCCTTTTCGTAGGAATCCACCTTGATGTAAGGTCTGGCATTTCTCATTTGAAAATAGTCGAAATTTTTTTGCAAAAATTCTCTCTTGGAGAGGTCGCCATTTGTGTATTGCATTATGAGAAAAGACCTATGCTCAAAAAAATCTTCAAAGAGTCCCTTCTTTTTCTTAAGTTCCACAAAACACCATTAAATCACACTTAGAATTATTGGAACTACCATTGCAATAACAAGTAGTATGGCAATAATTCTTACCATTGTTCTTCTATCCACTTATAACACCTTATTTTCCAGTTACTTCTAGACAGTGATCTTTTAGAGATTCAGGCATATCTTCCTTTAGATAATCAACATTAATGTAAATTTCCTTATTGTCTGCATCAGGAATTTTTGCAACCTTGTTGTATAGATGTTCTAAGTCTTCAATATTAAGTGTCAATACTTTGTAAATTCCGTCAACATAAATCTTGTGCAAGTCATAATCCATTGCAAGAAGTCCACAGATAAATCCGTAGAAACTTTCAATAGAGTTTAGTCTGTATTCAGTTGCATTAATAAGTCTTACATTGTAGTCTAAACTAAAGATGTGATCGTCATCAACTTCTACGAAAGCAATATTTCCATCGCCCTTTTTCATGTCGTCATTTGCGTTGTCGATTAACCATCTTGTCTTTCCAGAGCCTTTGCTCCCTAAAATATACTTTATCATAGTATTTCTCCTTTCACTAGATCACCTTGAGTGTATCCATTTTCATGCATAACTCCTATAATATCGTCTCTAATTTTCCACCAGGAAGTATTCCAATTGCAAAAAAGAGAATTTTCATAAGGTGCTCTTCCTATTATTCTTTCCACTATTATATCATCTTTAAGATTTCTTAAAAAGAGTATAACTTTTTCCTTGTAGTCATCTAAAGAAATTGTTTCAATTTCTCCTCTTTCATACATCTTTCCAAGAACAGTATCTTTTAAGATGTAAAGGGCGTGAATCTTAACTTCATCGATATGAAGAACATTTAAAATTTTCGCACACTCAACAATGTCTAAATCGTCATCCCAAGGAAGTCCAATAATAATGTGAGTGCATACATTTAAATTTCTCCTCTTTAGCTCTAAGGCTGCCTCGATAAATTCAGAAAGACCATGTCCTCTATTTAATTTTTTCAGGCTGTGATAATTTGGCGTCTGAAGACCAATTTCAACTGTCACAAAATAATTTTTGTTTAACTCTTCCAAGTAGTCTAAATGCCTCTTTGGAAGGTAGTCTGGTCTTGTGGATATGCTTATGCCAACTACACCATCTATAAGGGACTCTTCTATTACTCTCTTGAAGTCCTCAAAGGGCATGTAGGTGTTGGTAAAATTTTGAAAGTAGGCAATATATTTGTTGGCCTTGTATTTATTTTTTATCAGCTCTTTATTTTTTAAGAGTTGCTCTCTTACGCTTCCAAAATTATTTTCGAAAGAGCCACCTTCTTCGCCGCAAAAAATACAGCCGCCTACTCCACAAGTTCCATCTCTATTGGGACAAGTTAAATCAAGTTTGACGGGCAGTTTGTAGACTTTTTCGCCAAACTTTTCCCTGAGAAAATCAGAATATTTTCTATAAACCATTTAGAAAATTATTCTTCTTCCTCGTCGTCAAAAATTTCTTCAAAAGTCTTTGAAACTTTTTCAAATTCTTCTTCTGATTCAATGACATCAAGTTCTACTTCGTCATCGTCAACTTCATTGTACTTGTAAATAAATACATCTTCGCCATCTTCTTCATCTTCAGGAAGAAGTGCAATGTAGTCATTTCCTTCACATTCAAAGATTCCAAGTACTATGCACACCATTTCACTGTCATCATCAAGTGTAAGTGTAATAGTTTCATAGCCTTCTTCTTCGTGATCGTGTTCACAACCGCAATCACAGTTTTCGTCGTGTTCATGTAATTTTTTTTCTTCGTTACTCATAATATCCTCCAAATTTTATTTTAAATTTTCTAGTATCTTTATTAAGAAATCAAACACTCTTTCAGTTGATGAAATAGAAAGGTGCTCGCCAGGTGCGTGAACTCCCTTCATGTTTGGTCCAATTGAAAGCATATCGATATCGCCAATTGTTTCCACAAAGATTCCACATTCAAGACCTGCGTGAATTGCTTCAAGTTTAAATTCTTTGCCGCTTACTTCCTTGTAAGCCTTCTTTGCAACTTCTCTAAGTGGTGAATGTTCCTTGTATTCCCAAGCAGGGTATTTTGTAATAATTTCAATATCTGCGCCAAAATTTTCTGCTGCAATTTTATTTACAAGTCCAATATATTCCTTAGAAGACTGAACAGAAGACCTGATGTTAGAAATTATATTTACTGAATCTTCTTTATTTTCAATTACTCCAAGATTTACAGAAGTTTCAACTAAGCCCTCAATGTTTTTACTCATGACAATTACACCATTAGGTAGAACATTTATTAGACCAAGAATTTTATTTTTAAGCTCATCAGTAAAGGCCTTATCGCATTTTTCCTTAGACTTTTCAAAATTTAGTCTAACATCAGGGTCAACTTTTCCAAGTTCTGTGACAAAGTGAGAGTTTAATTCTACGATTACATCTTGAATTTTTTTGATGTCCTCATCCTTTACTGCCACAAGAGCCCTTGCATATCTTGGTATGGCATTAGGTTTTGCTCCGCCTTCTATTTCAACTAGGTCGCCATCAACTTTTTCAAAAATTCTATAAAGACTTCTGCCTAGAATTTTTACTGCATTGCCTAGACCAACTTGAATTTCTTGACCAGAGTGTCCACCCTTTAGTCCATTTACAATTATTTCATAAATATTTTTAAATTTATCTAATTCTTTGTATTCTTTTTGTAATTTTATGAGGTCTCTTTCTGCACCAGCGCAGGAAATACATCCAACGCCTTCAGTTTCAGAGTCAATGTTTAATAGTCTTTTTGAAGTAACCATTCCCTTTTCAAGGTTAGCTGCTCCCGTCATTCCACTTTCTTCGTTGACAGTGAAAAGCGCTTCAATCTTTGGATGCTTGTAGTCATCTGATTCTAAAAGAGCAAGAGTCATGGCAACAGCTATGCCATTATCTGCCCCAAGAGTTGTCTCGCGAGCTATGATAAAGTCGCCATCTATTTCATACTTTATGGCATCCTTAGAAAAATCAATAGTACATTCAGGAGTTTTTTCGCAAACCATGTCCATGTGACCTTGCAAAATTATGCTGTCCACATCTTCATAGCCTTTTGTCGCTTCTTTAATAATGACAATGTTTCCTATTTTGTCAGTTTTATATTCCAAACTGTGTTCTTTGGCAAAGCTAATTAAATAAGCTCTAATTTTTTCTTCTTCAAAGGAACATCTTGGAATTTTTGTCAATTTATCAAAATAATAAAAAATTCTGTTCTCTAATAAGGTATTTATATCTTTCATTTAAACCTCCTACTTACATTATACATGAGTAGAAAAAATATTTATAGCTTAAAAAGTATAATTATCTTCAAATATTTTAATGATTTTTTCCAAGCTTCTGGCATCACTTTTTTCAATTTCACAAAGGACGGAATTAAATTTAGATAGGGACTCCTTTAAAAGAAAATCAATGGATGGACTTTTTTTATATTCATCAATTACCTTAGATAAGAATGTATTTTCTATCTCATCTTGCTCTTCCTTTGAAAGATTTTTCTCTTCAAAAAGTTTTGTCAAAGAGGTCATGTACTCGTATCTCACAAAAATTATAAATTCTGTAAAAATTTCTCCATAGGATTCTTGTGTAATTAGTCTAATAATTTTAAATAAAATATTCCAGTCTAAGTCATTGTTAATAACTCTAGCCAAGACTTCTGTAGCACCCTTGGAGAAGGAATCATAATATTTAGGCTCCTTTTCACAGACAATGTACTCTTCTATGTTTAAGTCCTTACCTGTAACAGAATTTATCTTATTTATTAAATCTATAAAATTTTCTCCATAGCTTAAATCTTTATTTTTTGAAGATTTCATAAAGAGAAAGTCTACGACAACATCAGTAATGGTCTTAATATTAATAAAAAGTCCAAGCTCATCGTGAATCTTTCTCGTAAAGACATCGTGAAGAATTTTTGAAAGTAGAGTCTTTAGCTGACTTTCTGCTGAAATTATTTCTGAAGCATCTTGTTTTTTTACATGGTCGTATAAAATCATAAGTTGCTTATCTATCATCTTCAAGTTGTCATTAATTGAGTTCATTATTTCTCTAAAAAATCCCTCTGTTATTATGTAATTATAATTTTTGTAGAGAAGCTTGTGGTCAATTTCTCCCCAAAAGACATTTACAAAGGATTTAATTTGCAGTTCAAAACAATAGATAAAAGAGCCAGTGTCGTATTCGCCGTCAAGTTTATACATTGTGAAACCATTTGCAAGAGGTTGAGGCTGAGGGTCATCTAGCTTTAGCCTAATCTTTTTATTTTTGTTAGACTTGTAGTAACCTCTGTCAGCTTTAATAGTAAAGTCCTCTATGATTTTTTTATATAGAGCTTCTTCATCTTTTATAAAACGACATTCTACTCTAATACCAACTAGGTCTTGAATATATTTAAAGCCACGAACAGGATCAGGAAACCTCATGAAAAAATTTCTTCTAATTAATTTTTCACGAAGAGATTCCTGAGTCTTTATTCTCGTGGTAATATTTGTTAGTCTGTCGTCATCTAAAAATAAGTCGGAAAAATACTTTTTAAGCTCTTTATTAACTCCTGCAAGTTCAATTTTATGATAATCAAAAAGATCTAGTACATCGTCGATGTAATTAAAAAGCTCAAGTTTCATGTTCCACCTAGATATTCATCTTCACTTGGTATTTTTCTTTAAGTTCAGTAATTTTTTCGTTGTAAAGAGCTTGTTCCTTTTGTCTTCTAACTTGTGCAGCAATTTTGTCCTTCACTTCATCAAATTCAAGATCTCTGCCTTCATTTTTTTCATTGATTTTAATAATGTGGTAGCCAAATTGAGTCTTAACAGGTTCAGTAACTGTGCCAACTTCATTATTAAAGACAGCATCTTCAAATTCCTTTACCATTTGTCCCCTAGTGAAAGTTCCAAGGTCGCCGCCCTTTTCCTTTGATGGACAAGTAGAAAATTCTCTTGCAAGAGCTTCAAAGTCTTCCCCATTTTTAATTTTTTCGTAAATTTCCTTAGCCTTGTCTTCTTCAGCAACTAAGATGTGAGAAGCATTGGCACTTTCATTTTCCTTAAAGACTTCTTTGTTGTCTTCGTAGAATTTTTTGATTTCATCGTCACTTACAGTAACTGTAGCAAGAAGTTTTCCAAGAGCGTAAGTCTTTAGCATGCTTTCCTTAGTCTTTTCCAAAACTTGTGTAAAGTCATCCTCCTTGTCCATGCCCTTTTCTATTGCATCTTCGTATAAAAGTGCTTGGTAGACAAGTTCATTTACTACATCTTTATTCATTTCTTCGCCACCAAAATATTGTTTAAGTTGTGGGTTTAGGGAGTCTAAAAATAAATTGTAGTCCACTCCTGTAATTTTCTTGCCATTTACCTCAGCTAAAAGTTTATCTTTATCCATTATTACCTCCGTAATTAATTTATCTCAAATTATATGTTTTCTATAAGTAATGTTACCATTTGAAAAAACTTTTTTCAACTAATAGGCTTTCAAATTGCCCAGCCTTTGTGAGACAAAAATCTAAATAAAATATAAGTTTTTTGTAAAAAATATTTTATAAATCCTTCCTAAATCCTCAGAACTTCTTTAAAAGTTTACTTTAAATATGCCTTATGTTAAAATCAACTGAAGAGATAAAAATAATTTAAGCGCCTGAGCCCAAGTGGCTGACGAGGGATAGAGTTATCGAAAATCGGCGGATGCTCTAAAGGTTTCACAGCCTAAACATTTTACAAAAAATAAAAGCAATTTTATAACAAAATAAATGTAGTGAATCTCTAATAAATTTGGAGGTAGAAATATGTGCGGAATAGTTGGATATATTGGAAAAAATAATGCAACGAAATTAGTGCTAGAAGGTCTTAAAAAATTAGAATACAGGGGTTATGACTCTGCTGGACTTTCTATGATAAGAGATAATAAGCTTGTGACTTTTAAAAAGAAGGGTCGCATAAAAGTTTTGGAAGATTCCTTTGACCAAAATGAATTTTCTTCAAATATTTGCATTGGTCACACTAGATGGGCAACACATGGGGAGCCCAATGAAATAAATGCTCACCCTCACCTATCAACTGATGAAAAAATTTCTGTAGTTCACAATGGAATTATAGAAAATTACTTAGAACTTAGAAATGATTTGACAAAAAATGGCTACAAGTTCCTTTCACAAACAGATACAGAAGTCATACCAAATGTTATTTCTGACAATTACAGGGGCGACATCCTTGAAGCTGTCTTTAAGTCAACAGAAATTTTAAGGGGAGCCTACAGCCTTGGTATAATAGATGAAAATGAACCCAACAGGCTCATTGCTGTGAGAAATTCTTCCCCTCTACTTTTTGCAATCTGCGAAGATGGATACTTTGTGGCAAGTGATATTACTTCTGTCATTGAACACACAAATAAGATTATCTATCTTGAAGATGGCGATGTAGTTGACATGAGAGATGGCTCTTACACAATTTATGACAAAAACCACAAGGAAATAAAAAGAGAAATTACTGAAGTTGAAATTTCTGCAGCTGATGCATCGAAGGAAGGTTACGACCACTTCCTAATTAAGGAAATTCACGAACAACCTCGCCTACTACGCGAAGTTATTTCAATTAAACACAAGGATTACAAGATAAATCTTCCAGCTGAAGGAAGTCTTTCCCTTGATGAACTAAAAAAGATCAATAAAATTTATGTGACAGCTTGTGGAACTGCCTTTCACGCAGGAGAAGCTGGCAAGTTTGCCATAGAAAATCTTGCAAAAATTCCTGTTATTTCAGAAATTGCATCTGAATTTAGGTACAAGAATATGTTTGTAGACGACAAGTCTCTGGTAATTTTTGTTTCACAATCAGGAGAAACTGCTGACACCCTAGCAGCTCTTAGAGAAGCAAAGGCTCTTGGTGCAAAAACTCTTGCCATTACAAATGTAGTTGGCTCATCAATTTCAAGAGAAGCCGACAAGGTTGTCTATTGCTATGCCGGTCCCGAAATCTCTGTGGCATCAACTAAGGCTTACACAACACAAGTCATTTCACTTTACTTCTTGGCTATGGACATTGCCCTAAAGCTAAATAAAATCACTGAAAATGAAGTAAAAGAAATAATCGAAAACATGGAAAAACTTCCAGGACAAATCGAAGAAATTTTAAAACACAAGGACCAATTCCAAGACATTGCTGAATTAATTAAGGATGCAAAATCAATTTTCTACACTGGAAGAAGTCTTGACTATATAACTGCCAAAGAAGGAGCCCTAAAGCTAAAGGAAATTTCTTATATTCACACAGAATCCTTCCCTTCTGGCGAATTAAAACACGGTTCTATTGCCCTTATAGAAGAAGGCACACCAGTTATATCTGTTGCAACGCAAAGTTCAATTTTAGAAAAAACTATTTCTAATAACCAAGAGCTCATAGCAAGAGGAGCAACAGTAATTTCTATTGCAGAAGAAAAAAATGAATTTGTGAGAGATTCATCTGATGTCATGATTGAAATACCAGACACAATAGATTTACTCACACCCCTTCTTGCAGTAATACCTGAACAGTTAATTGCCTACTACACTTCAGTCCTACTAGGAAATGATGTAGATAAACCAAGAAACTTGGCAAAATCAGTTACAGTTGAATAAAGAAAAGAGCTGCCACGTGCAGCTTTTTTTAGTTTTCATAAAGACTTTTCGGGTATATAATATTTAATGGAGTTGAATTTTATGAATGAGTATATATACCTACTTATATCCATAGTGGCGCTTTACTTTTCCTATTTGTTTACCCTTATAGAAAATGCCTATCTCGCCCTTGGACCTGTAAAAATGTCAAAGCTTGAAGACTTGGAAGTAAAAAATCTGACACTTATAAAAAAACTTGTGAAAAAGGAAAATATTTACTCTTCCACACTAATCCTAGATTATTTTTCCAATTCCCTTGCTGTCATCTTTATGTCACTTTTTTTCTTTTATAAATGGAATCATATAGGAATAATTCTTGGAATAATAATTTCCACAATTATAGTTATAATTTTTGGACAAAGCCTTCCAAGAAATTTAGGCAAAAATAATTATGAAGGCATTGTGCCTAAGTACGCAAAGTTTTTAAATTTTTTAATTATTTTTATGCGTCCCCTTTCCATGCTAATTACCTTTTTGTCTCAAAGCATAATTAAAATAATTATTAAGGACAAAACTTTCAAGGAGCCAATTATTACAGAAGAAGACTTAATTGATGTAATGGACCTTGGCATGGAAGAAGGAATTATAAATAAAAACGAGTCTATGATGATTCAAAATGTAATTGGCTTTAAAGACAATTTTGCCAAGGACATAATGACACCAAGGACTGACATTGTGGCAATTGACATTGATGATTCCTATGAAGACATTATCGAAAAAATATCAGAATTTTCTTATTCACGGATGCCAGTCTATGAAGACAACCTAGACAACATCATTGGCATACTAAATGTAAAAGAAATTTTTCACATGGATAGGACTAAACCCCTTTCTGAAAATAAATCTTATTTCAAAAAGCCCTTCTTCACTTATGAGTACAAACCTACGGGAACACTTTTTTCCGAAATGCGACAAAATAAATTATCCGTCGCCATAGTTACAGACGAGTACGGCGGCACTGAAGGTATGATTACCTTTGAAGACATAATTGAAAAAATCGTTGGACAAATTTCTGACGAGTACGACACAGAAGAAGACGAGGACATAATAAATATTGGTCCTGGAAAATATTTAATCGATGCCTCAGTTAACATTGACGAAATAAATCAAAAATTTGGAACAGAACTTGAGTGCCAAGAATTTGATTCCCTTGGTGGTTTTATAATCGAAAATATTGACAGATTTCCAAAATTAAATGAAGTCTTAAATATCGCTGGCTTAAAATTTACCATAGCAAAGAAGACAAAAAATAGAATCGAAAAAATAATTCTCGAGTTTCCAAAAGATAAATAAAAAAATAAGAGATTCCAGTAAAAAGGAATCTCTTTTCTTTTCTCATTTTATAAATTTTTAATCAACATTCTTGAAGTTCAACGACTCTCATTTTAGAATTTTTCCAGCTTGCATTGTCGCCAAGCCTTTCCACTATATTTATAAGTAACTCGTCATCTTCCAACTCTTCTGTCAGTGGTTTAACTCTTGCATCTAAGTCGTGGGCAATAAAATCAACTTCTGAGCCAAGGTCAACACTTACAATAACTCTACTTTTTAAATGTCTGAGCTCTTCTAGGTCTTCAACCTTTACATACTTTCCATTTTTTCTAGTGTAGAAAAAAATATCTTGTCCATATTTTTCTCTGTAATACATCATGTAAGTCTCACAAGAAAATTGAAAACTTCCAAGTGGACTAATGTCAAAAATTACTTTTTTCATTACCTCACCTTGGAAGTATTATATCACAATTATAAAGTTTTATATACAATTTAGGGACTTTTGTAAATTTTTAATCAAATATGACGTACTATTGAAGAAATAACTTCCTCTCTTTTCATTTGATTCTTTGGATTAAAATTTTTCTTTTCATCTAAATTTAAGAATCCGGAGCTAAGAGCCTTATAAACAGAGTCCTTTGCGTAATCAGAAATCTTTTTGCCGTCCTTAATTTTTATATTTTTGCCCTTTTCTAGCTTAAATAAATTTGAAATTACAACAGCATAATCTTCTCTTGTAATATTTTCTTTTGGAGCAAACTTATCCTTGCCTTTTCCACTCATTATACCAAGGTCACATGCCATGTTAACATACTTATTGTCAGTGTCCTTAAAATGTTTAATTGAGCCTTGAGCACTTCTCTTGTACTTAATTTCGTATGCCTTAACTGTAATTTCTGCAAATTCTTCACGAGTGATTTTTTCTCTAGTGTTTGCTGCAAGATCCTTTGAGAATAGTTTTAAGCTTTCTGCCTTCATTAAATCCTTGTAAGCCCAGTTGCTGTAATTTCTAAAAATTGGCGCCTTGCCAAGATGTAATTCATCTGTAAAATTTGACTTGCCATCCTTTTTTGCAAATCTAAGTCTAAAGGCATAGCCAGTGGATGGTCCCACAAGTGAGTCAAGTTCTGTTTGCGAAATTGAAATATATTTTTTATTATTTTTTACAAAGACATTTTTTGTTATATTTGCTTTTGCATCATTGCCTTCGCTTTTTACTTCAATTTCAACTGCATCCCCATCCTTGGCATTTTTTATTTCAAAGTTGTAAGTTTCACTTTCCTTTACTGCACTGACACTAAGTGGCATGGCTACTTCTTTAGCTGCAAAAACGCTAAAGGGCATTGCAAGTAAAATTATCATCAATATAAATATTTTTTTCATTTTTTCACCTCGAAGTCTTATAATATCAAAAACTTCCGCGAAAATCCTTAAAAATTAAGATTTGTAATAATTTTGTAATCTTTTTGATAACAGGCTAAAGTAAACTAAAGTCCCAATTCTTTCATTAAATTTCTTTTATCTTGTAAAAGTTTTTCTTCTTCCCTTATTCTTTCATCCATTTCTCTTGCAACTTCAAGCTTGACATCTTCTTTGAGACTTTTGTCGGCAAAGGGATACACTGTTTCATTTTCCTTCTTTGCGTGATTTCTCAAAAGTTCCACATAAGCCATGGCATTTGTCAAGATGTGAAGTTTAGGAAGATCTTCCTTAGATTTTTCAAATAAATTTAAATTATTTTCAAGCTCCATAACATAACCCCTTGCCATTTGATGTTCAACGAGCATGCCGCCACGCACAACTTTTTCTGCCACAGGTCCAAGATTTTCAAGCATTGCCGCAAATAAAATGTCCTCTTCCTTTTTGTGGTGAAGACCGTCGGCATACTTTCTTATAAAATCTATGGCCCTTTTAAAAAATTCTGTGTCCACCTTTCCTCTTAAGATTTCCAAGCATTTTTCTTCCATTTTGTCGCAAAATCTTAAAATTTCTTCGTGTTCTTCTTCCAAATAAGAAATAGTATTTTTTAAAGTATCCATTTAATCACTTCCTAATTACATAATTTTCATCTATTTTTTGGTATTTTAAACTAGTGGAGCTTAAACTTCCAAGAATAAGGCTGTCCCTAAGCATCCAATAAATATGAGGCTCTACATAATTTTCCCAAATATTTTTATGCACATCAGATGCAAGTGTAAAGACAAATTCATCCTCAACATTTTTTAAAATAGCAAGAGCATGGTCGCAGGGCATTCCGTCTAAAAATTTTGAAGTAATAAAAGAAAATACTTCCATTGGAGTGTCTCCTGCCTTATAATTTTTTCCTATTTCAAAAAATTTATTTTTTAATTTTTCTAAGTCAAAGTCCCTTAATAGAAATGAAACCACTTTTGCCAGTCTATTTTCGCTTCTTATTACTCTCTCATTGAGCCAGCCGTGAATATTACTTTCATCAATTATATCTTCTAGATTTCCTCTTTCAAGTGGAAATTCTTTATCTATTTCTTTTTTTAATTCAAGACTTTTTTCTTCATCTAACAATTCCATCAACTTATCTAAAATTTCTTCTTGAAATAATATTTTATCATACATAATATAGTGAATGCGTCCCAAAAATAAACTCATCTTATCCCTCTTTTCTCCTAAAATAATATCATCTTTTATAAAAAAATAATGTGACAATTGTCACATTTGTAAAATATTTCTTTAACTTATTGATAATAAAAAAGAGAAGCAAAGAGCTTCTCCTTATCTTTTAACTATTTTAAAAATTATCCTCTTAACTCTTGTCTATTTTCGTTAAGCATTTTAATAATTTCTGATAAGTTAACTTGTGTGTTTTCAAGAAGTTCGTCAGCGTAATCTCTAGCGCCTTCTCTAATTTGAGTAGATTCTTCCTTGGCAGATTTTAAAATTTCCATAGATCTTTCTTCAGCTTCTCTCACAAGTTCATTTTCGTCAATAATTTTTTCTGCGTGAGCTCTTGCTGCTGCAATAATTTTGTCAGCTTCGTCATGGGCTCCATTAATTATGTCGTCCTTGTCCTTTGCAATTCTTTGTGCTTCAGAAACTTCTCCTGGAATTTGCATTTTTACTTCGTTAACAATTTCCAAAAATTCTTCTCTGTCTACCATTACCTTATTTGTAAGTGGTATTTGTGATGATGTTTCAACAAGATCTTCCAATTCTTCAACTAAATCAATTAAATTCATATCTTCCTCCTAAGTAATTTTTTCTTCATAGCTTCTCCTACAACAGGAGGCACGAATAAATCTGTATCTCCGTCAAAGGTTGAAACCTCTTTTGCAAGTGTTGAGCTCACAAATAAATTTTCATTTGATGCCAACAAAAAGACAGTTTCAACGCCGTCTTTGTAATGCATATTTGCCATGGCAAGTGTATATTCATTAAAATAATCAGAGGCTGATCTAAGTCCTCTTACTATTACTTTACAATTTTTTTTCTTTGCGTAATCAACTAAAAGCCCGTCAAAGGAATCTATTTCTATTCCTTCCATGCCATCTAAAACTTTGTGAAGGAGTTCTTTTCTCTCTCCCACTGTAAATAATTCTTTTTTGGAAGTGTTGTCTAATACTGCCACAATTACTTCTCCAAAAATGTCCTTCGCTCTCTTAATAATGTCTAAATGTCCATTAGTCACCGGGTCGAAGCTACCCGCATATATTGCTTTCATCTACATCCCATCCGCATATGGAAATGGAAGTATTTCCATATTTTTTATTTTTTATTTCTTTAAAACCTTCGCCAATTAATAGTGGCACATCTGTATTATACTCCACAATTAATTTTCCATCAGGCTTTAATAATTTATTTTCTCTAATTAGTTTAAAGGCTCTTTTATAAAGGTCTCGCCTATCAAAGGGTGGATCCATGTAAATGTAATCGAATTTCACATCTAAATTTCTTAGGGCCTTGTTTAAATGATCTTCAATAAGAACTGCTTCATCTAAAAATTTTGCCTTGTCTAAATTGTACTTCACGCAGTCCATGGCTTCCTTTGACTTGTCAACAAAGTAAGCTTTCTTTGCCCCTCTTGATATAAATTCAATTCCATTTGCACCGCTGCCACAGAATAAATCTAGGAC
Organism: uncultured Peptoniphilus sp.; assembly: GCF_946998875.1. Classification (GTDB taxonomy): domain Bacteria; phylum Bacillota; class Clostridia; order Tissierellales; family Peptoniphilaceae; genus Peptoniphilus_A. The sequence goes on from NZ_CAMQAY010000005.1 coordinate 31,921, forward strand.
AAGGTCGTCAAAAAAATTTTGACCTAAAACGTTAAAAACAGATTCCTTTACCCTATCTTCTGTAGGTCTTGTATCAAGACCCTTGGGTGCTTTTAATTTGAGTCCTCGTCTATTTCCTGAAATAATTCTCATAAAGCCTCCAAATTAGTTTTATTTTACCATAAGTCAAGAAATAATTAAAGATATTAGTTCAAATCAGAATAAAAGTCACTTATTTCTCTATTTAAATAAAAATATTTTTTACTCTCTAAGTTTGGGTCAACTTCCAAGATTTCTTTCACATCATCTGCTGCATATTTTAAAATTGTTTCATCTCTAAAGGGGTCTGCAAGTCTAAGGTTTGGCATGCCTGATTGCCTTGTGCCCAAGATATCTCCAAAGCCGCGAAGTTCCAAGTCCTTGTTGGCAATGTAAAATCCGTCATTGGAATCTATCATAATTTTCATTCTCTCCCAAGAAATTTCACTCTTGGAAAGATTGTAAAGTATGCAGTAAGACTGATGAGTGCCTCTTCCAACTCTACCCCTAAGTTGGTGAAGGGTTGAAAGTCCAAAGCGCTCTGCATTATAAATCATAATGACACTGGCGTTAGGCACATTTACCCCAACTTCCACAACAGTTGTTGATACGAGTAAATTTATTTTGTTGTCGGCAAAGTCATTCATTATTTTATTTTTTTCCTCTGCCTTCATCTTTCCATGAAGAAGTCCTACCCTAAATCCTGTAAAATATTTACTCAAATCTTCATAAACTTTTTCCACAGCCTGCAAATTTTCATAGTCTTCATTTTCTTCAATTAAAGAGCAAATTACATAGGCTTGCCTTCCCTTTTCTAGTTCAGATTTAATAAAGGCAAGGGACTTTTCCAACATATTTTCATTTATAGCAATTGTCTTAATTGGCTTTCTGCCCTTTGGCATGGTCTTTATTACAGATATATCTAAGTCTGCATAGAGAACAAGACTTAAACTTCTTGGAATTGGCGTGGCAGACATTACAAGTGTAGCTGCGTCCACATTTTTATTTTGCAGCATGTTTCTTTGGACAACACCAAAGCGGTGTTGCTCGTCAATTACATTTACTCCAAGCCTATGAAAGACTACATTTTCTTCGATTAGGGCGTGAGTTCCTATAAGTATGTCAATAGATCCCATCTCCAGGTTATCTAGGATATCTCTCTTTGCACTTTTTGTAGTTGAGCCAATAAGTAAGGCGACCTTTACTCCAAGAGGCTCTAAAAGCTCTACAAAGGACTCAAAATGTTGCTTGGCTAGAATTTCTGTTGGCGCCATTATAGATGATTGGTAGCCATTTAAGTAGGCAAGATACATTATAATTATGGCAATAATTGTCTTGCCGCTTCCAACATCACCTTGGATGAGCCTATTTATTGCCTTGCCCTTTTTCATGTCATCAAAGATTTCATCTGTGACCTTTTCTTGACCCTCTGTAAGTTTAAAGGGAAGCTTATTTATAAAATCGTAAATTTCATCTTTTATTTCAAATTTTATGGCATCTCGCCTTTGGTTTTGAAATTTATTTTTTAGAATTGAAAGTTCAAATAAAAATAATTCTTCATAAATTAATCTCTGGCGAGCCCCTATGTAATTTTTTCGGGACTTTGGATAGTGAATGGCTCTTATGGCATCATTTTTTCCTATAAAAGAATATTTTTCTAAAATTTCCTCTGGCAGGTTTTCTTCAAAAAGATTTAAATCCATAACTTGGTTAATTAAATTTTCAAAGACAAAATTATTTAAACCCTCCGTTAAATTATAAATTGGAGAAATTTTCCCTAGCTTTTTTAATTTATGTATATCTTCGATTTCTGGACTAGATAGGCTGACCCTCCCCCTGAAAAAATCTGCCTTGCCATAGACTAGATATTCTCCGCCAATTTTTATGAGAGAGTTTAAGTAAAAGGCATTGAAAAAAGAAAGCTCCACTTCTCCACTTTCATCTTCTGCCAGAAAACTTGTGAGAGTAAGACCCCTTCTTATTCTCCTATTTTGAAGTTTTGATAGGATCCTCACCTTGAAGGCATTTTTTTCTCCAATCTTTGCCTGGGAAATCTTTACAATTTTTGAGCTATCTTCATACCTTCTTGGATAGTACAAGAGTAGGTCCTTAACTGAATATATTCCAAGCTTGTGAAAGAGCTTTTCCCTCTTTGGTCCAATTCCCTTTAAATTATTTATAGAATCACTTAACTTAAGCATTTTCTCACCTATTATAAAAGCCCAAAGAAAAACTTCGGGCTCATAAAAATTCTAATTATTCTAATGAAAGGATGTAATAATAAATTGGTTGATCTCCCTCTATTACATCTATGTCAATGTCTGGATATTTTTCTTCAATAGCCTGGCAAGCTTCTTCAGCATCTTCCGCTTTCACATCTTCTCCATAGAAAAGTGTTACAAGAGAAATGTCCTCGTCCATAAGCTTATCCACTGTTTCTGTGACAACATCAAATACAGTCTTGCCGCTTGAGATTATTTCCTTAGCTGCAATACCTATGATGTCATCCTTGTGAATTTCTTTTCCGCCAATAGTAGTGTCTCTTACAGCATAAGTTACTGATGCGTCAATAACATTTCCTATGGCTTCTATCATATTTTCCTTATTTTCATCTTTATCTAATTCACCATTAAAGGCAAGCATAGCTGCAATACCTTGTGGCACAGACTTTGATGGAATTACAATAACATCCCTATCAGAAATGTCTCTTGCTTGTTCTGCTGATAAAATTATGTTGCTGTTATTAGGAATTAGGTAGATGACTTTTCCGCCAACCTTGTCTATGCCCTTTAAGAAGTCTTCTGTTGATGGATTCATAGTTTGTCCACCAGCTACAACATAATCTACACCAAGGGATTTGAAGGTTTCAGTCATTCCATCGCCCATGGAAACAGTTATAAAGGAATAATCCTTTTCTTCAATTTTTTCTTCCTCTTCTTCCTTCTTTTTGGCTTCAAGAACTTCACTGTCGTCAAATAGAACTTCCCTATGTTGGTATCTCATGTTGTCGATTTTAATATCTTGAAGAAGGCCAAGCTCACAAGCGTGTTGCAAAACAATTCCTGGGTCATTAGTGTGAACGTGAACTTTAATTATATGACTTCCGCCACCACCAACTACAAGTAGACAGTCTCCAAGAGGAGCAATTTTTTCTCTAAAAGAATCAATGTCTTCGTAATCAGTATTTATAATAAATTCAGTACAATAGCCATATTTAAGAGATTTGTCAGCTTCAGTAAATTGAATTTCCTTTTGTGCCTTTTTCTTTAAAGTTTCATCATCTGATTGATCAGCTATGTCTTCACCCTTTAAAACTTTAAGAGCACCTTCAAGTAATACAACAAGACCCTTGCCACCAGCGTCAACAACATTAGCTTCCTTTAAAACTTCAAGAAGATTTGGCGTATTGTCAAGTGACTTATTAGCTTCAACAATTACATCTTCCAAAAATTTTATTGGGTCTTCAGCCTTTTTGTAATGTCTTATAGCAAATTCTGCAGTTTCTCTACCAACTGTAAGAATAGTTCCTTCAATTGGCTTCATAACAGCCTTATAAGTTGTCTCACTTGCCTTTTTAAAAGCATGAGCAAGTTCAGCAGTGCCAGCTTCATCTATACCTTCTAAACCTTCTGAGAAACCTCTCAAAAGTTGAGAAAGAATTACACCACTGTTACCTCTAGCTCCCATAAGGGCACCACGAGCTGCAGCAGCAGAAACATCTGCCACTGAAAAATCACCTTCTAAACTATCAATTTGTTTTAAGGCAGATTTTGATGTAAGGCTCATATTTGTACCTGTATCTCCATCGGGAACTGGGAACACATTTAGGGCGTTAACCTCTTCCTTTCTGGATATTAGATAATTTACAGCACCCTTAAAAATTTCTTTTAATTTGGCGCCATTAATTTTTTTTATTTCCAAAATCTTACCTCCACTATTTAAGTCTAATACCTTCTACCAGAACTTCTATATTATCAACTTCAAGTCCTGTCAAATTTTCTATATTAAACTTAACTCTTTCTATAATATTTTCACCCACTGTAGAAATTTTTACTCCATATTCAAGAACAACATGAAGTTCAATAGAAATTTCATTTTCTTCAGTGTTTACAACAATTCCCTTTGATAGATTTTCAAATCTCAAAAGTTCAAAAATTCCATCTGCGGCATTTTTTGATGCCATTCCAACAATTCCGTAGGATTCCATTGCTGAAATTCCTGCTATATTAGCAAGTACGCTATCTTCTATCACAATATTTCCAAGTTCTCTATTTATAATTGCCGGCATGAGGGCACCTCCTTATCTCATCTATTATAACAAATTTTACAAAAGATTACGAGATTTTGAAAAATTCCTTTGTAAAAAAAGTGAAATTAGTGTAAAATAAGAACATATTGAAAAAATTATTTGCACTTAGCAGCATTTTTTGATAAAATACTTGTTGCTTAATGACTAAAGGAGGTGCGTTATGGCTAAAAGATGTGAAATTTGTGGAAAAGAAAAAACATTTGGAAATAAAATATCTTTCTCTCATTCTCGTTCTAACAGAAGCTGGTCTCCTAACATTAGAAGAGTTAAGGCTGTAGTTAATGGAGCAAACAAAAGAATCAATGTATGCACTAGATGTTTAAGATCTGGTAAAGTAGAAAGAGCTATCTAATTAAGGGTCTTAAAAAGATCCTTTTTTTGTGGTCCTTTACATAGTCTCTTGCCCCTTGCAAGAGATTTTTTATTTTTAATAAAATTCATGAAAAAAGTTCCCTAAGTGACAGGGAACTTTTTCTCTTTTCTAAATTTTCTAATTTAATTTTTCTAAAATAATTTTTCTTATGTCCTTAATTAAATATAGGGATCCGCACCACAAAATCATGTCGCCCTCACCTGCAAGAGAGAGAGTTTTTTCCACTGCTTCTTTTCTATTTTTTATTGGGTAAATTTCTTTTTTTGAAAATTTTCTAAATTCAGCTTCAAGCTCTTTTAAATCTGTGTGTCTATCACTATCAATTTCTGTCAAGACAATTTTATCTGCTATGTTTTCTATTTTTTTAAGTATATGGCCGTGGTCCTTGTCCTTTAAGAGGCTAAATCCCAAAATAAGTTTCTTGTACTTAAATTTTTTAACGCTCTCTTCAATTCTTTCTATGGAATCTAAGTTGTGAGAGCCGTCAATAAGGATTAAGGGGTCTTTAGATAGGCACTCAGTCCTTCCAATATTTTTTGCCTTTTTTAATCCCACTTTTATTTTTTCTTCGTCAAGCCCATAGTCCTTCTTTAAAAAATCAAGAACCATGAGGGCGAGGGATGCGTTAAGTGCTTGGTGGTCGCCAATTAAAGAAATTTCCACATTCTTATGATTTCTAAAATTAAAAACATTTCCCTCTTCATTAGAGCTTAAAATTTCAACTTCATCTTGGCTAAATTCATAAAAATCTGAATTTTTTTCACTGCTAAGTTTTTTTAGTTCATTTCTTGCCTCCTCATCTTGAGGGTAAGAGAATACTTGGGAGTTTTCCTTTATAATGCCGCCCTTTTCATGGGCAATCTTTCCTATAGTGTCTCCCAAAATATTTGCGTGGTCAAGAGAAATATGACAAAATACTGGAATTGACTTTTCCATTACATTTGTGGCGTCAACTCTTCCACCCATTCCAACTTCCATTACTGCAAAATCAAGATTATTCCTTGCAAAATAAATGTAAGCAATAGAAGTTAAAATTTCAAAACCACTTACAAAAATTTTTTTCTCGTCAAGTTCTTCTACCTTTTCTCTAACTTCTGTTGCAAGATTTGCAAATTCTTCTTCTGAAATTTCTTCATTATTTATTTCAATTTCTTCGCGAATATTTGTGATGTAAGGCGAAGTAAATTTACCAACTTTATAATTATTTTCCCTTAAGGCATTTTCTATAAAGCTTGCCACAGAGCCCTTGCCATTAGTTCCCGTAATGTGAATGATTTTTAATTTATCTTGTGGCTTATGGAAAATTTTTAATAGGTCTTTAATATTAAAAAGAGTAAATTCTCCTAGAGGTATATTTCTATTTTCAAGCCAAGATACTGCTTCTTTATAATTCATATAATCACCTTAATTGAAATAGTACCAAAATTTTTAACTCTATTCAACATTTTAGTGTACCAAAATATGAGTAATTGTGATAAAATGAAAAAAATAATTAAATGGAGGTAAAAAGATGAACAAAGAAATTCGCGCCAAAGATTTATTTGTAATCGGGTTTGCGCTTTTTGCAATGTTTTTTGGTGCAGGAAATCTAATTTTTCCACCATACTTAGGTTTGATATCGGGCAGTCAATGGTGGGTAGGCTTTTTAGGATTTACAATTACAGACGCTGGTCTTGGACTTCTGGCAATAATAGTTCTTTCTAAATACGATGGCAATTTAAATGTATTGGCATCAAGAGTTAATAAAGTTTTTGCAATTATAATTTCTACGGCTATTATTTTATGTATTGGACCTTTCCTAGCAACTCCAAGAACAGCTGCTACTACTTATGAAATTGGAATCGTACCAATTTTTGGAGAATCCTTTAACAGATATCTATTCTCTATAATTTTCTTTGTAATTGTATGTCTTTTGACTATAAGACCAAATAAAGTTGTAGATATTGTGGGAAAATTTTTGACACCTACACTTATAATTTGTATTGCAATTTTAATTGTAAAGGGCATTGCAAGTCCAATAGGTCAAGTTCAAGATACTACTATGATAGAAAATGTCTTGGAAAAGGGAATAAAAGACGGCTACCAAACTATGGATGCCATTGCTGGTTGTATGTTTGCCCTAGTTGTAATTAATGCCGTAAGGGGAATGAACTATTCCAGTGAAAAAGTTGAAATAAAGGCAACTATTGTATCTGGTATAATTGCAGCTCTTTGCCTTGCCTTTATATATGGCGGTCTTGTTTATATTGGTGCACAAACTTCAAGTCTTGGCACTTACAATGTTGACACAGATAATACTGTCCTACTTGTAGAAATTACTAATAGAATTTTAGGTGGCGTTGGCGTTTACATCTTGTCAATTATAACTGCCCTAGCATGTCTAACAACTGCCATTGGTTTAATTTCAGCTGCAGGTAATTTCTTTAGTGACCTTAGCAAGGGGAAAGTTTCCTATTCACTTGTTGTTGTCATCTGTTCAGTAGTTTCTTGCCTAATATCTATGCTTGGCGTTGGAGAAATCATAAAAATTTCTGCACCTATACTTGAAACACTTTATCCTTGTGCAATGACAATTGTAATTTTAGGAATCTTTAACGAAAAAATAAAAGATGATATTGTCTTTAAGATACCATCAATTGTTTCACTTGTATTTGGATTTTTATTTGTCCTTCAAGAGAAAGAACTTCTTGGAAACTTTGGCGAAACTTTAAAAGCTTTACCACTTTCTAAGTTTGGACTTGGCTGGGTTGTGCCAATGATCCTTGGACTTGTTCTTGCAATGATAATTTCAAGCACAAGAAAGGCAAAAACAGCTTAATAATTTAAAAATTTACAAAAAAAGAAACTCTTCTTACTTTCACAGTAAAAAGAGTTTTTTTCTTGCAAAAATTTATTTATATTTCAAAAACTTTTTGAATAACTTCTAAAATATTTGACATCTTAAGGACCCTTAAGTCCTTATAATTTTCTTCTTTTACGCTGGCATATTTAGAGATGTATGCCTTTTTAAAGCCCATTCTCTCAGCTTCTTTAAGTCTCACATCCAGGCTTGGCACATTTTTTAGTTCGCCAGTTAGTCCCACATCGGCAATGAAAACTGAATTTGCTTCTACGGGCTTATTGAGAGTAGATGAAACAATAGAAATCATTACAGAAAGGTTTGAGGCTTGCTCCTTTACCTTAATGCCACCAGTGGACTTGACTACAATGTTTTTGTCCAAAAATTTTATGCCTGCTCTCTCTTCCAAGATGGAAACCAGTGTGTTTAAGTGCTCTCTTCTTATAGATTCAGAAATCCTTGAAGGATAAGGGAGAAAGGTCTTTGATGCCAATGCCTCTGTTTCTAAAATTATTGGTCTTGTGCCCTCTCTTATAACAGATAGGGATGAACCTGCCACAAGATCATTTGCTGATCTTTTAGTCATAAAATATTCTGAAGGGTTGTCAATGGATATCATGCCCTTTTCAGTCATGGAGAAAAATCCAATCTCGCCAGTAGAGCCATACCTATTTTTTGTCGCCATTAGTGACCTTAAATCTTCTGATGAGTCGCCTTCGATGAGTAAAACTGTGTCCACTAAGTGTTCAAGGCTTCTCACACCTGCAAGTTCGTCTTGCTTAGTCATTTGTCCCACAAGAAAAACCATGCGAGGCTTTTCTATGTCCTTGGCAATTTCAGTCATCTTATAGGCGCATTCCATAGTCTGGGTTGGCGTGCCAGGTCTTTGCGGAAATTCGTCTAGGGTAAAAGTTTGAATTGAATCAATTATAATCATCTGTGGGTCAATTTTTTCAACTTGATCCAAAACCGAGTTAAGGGAAGTCACTGAATAAACCCAAATGTTATCAGAGAGCTTATCTAAAATTCTCTCTGCCCTCATTTTTATTTGCGTCTCAGATTCTTCTCCCGAAGCATAGAGAACTCTCATGCCCTTATTTGCCAAATCATTTGCCACTTGCATTAGTAGAGTTGACTTGCCAGTGCCAGGCTTTGCAGTTAAGATGCTGACAGAATCTCTCACGATTCCGCCGCCCATTACCCTATTAAATTCTTCAATGCCAGTCATAACTCTCTCGTCAGAAGAAATTTCAACTGCCTGAAGTTTTTGTGCATCTTTTTTTATTTTTTTGCCTTTAGAAGGAGTCCTTTCACTAGACTCCTCCTCTTTTTCTTCTAGGGTGTTCCAAGAACCACAGTTGGGACACTTGCCAAAGAAGCCCTGGGAAATATATCCGCACTTACTGCACTGATACACTATTTTCTTTTTCATTTTTCGCCTTTTTAGTCCTCTTAACTTTTTCTATTTGAATTTTTTTGTACTTTACATCAAGATTGATTTCGTCGCCCTCTTTAATCTTTCCGTCTAAAAATTCGTCGGCAATCCTATCTTCAATTAATTTTGTAATAGTCCTTTGAAGGGGTCTTGCACCAAATACCTTGTCATAGCCTTCTTCAACTAAGAAGTTTATGAGTTTATTTGAATAATTTGCCTTTATTCCCATTTCAGAAAGTCTATCACTTAATTTATCAAGCATATTCTTAACAATTTCTTTAATTTCAGTCTTTTCAAGAGTCTTAAAGATTACTACATCGTCAACTCTATTCAAAAATTCAGGCCTAAACTTTTCCTTTAAGGATTCATTTATAATTTTTTTCATATTTTCATATTCGCTCTTCTTAACAGAGCTTTCTGAAGTTGAAAAACCTAAAACTGAATTTTTGGCAAGAAGATTTGCCCCTGCATTAGAAGTCATAATTATAACTGTGTCCTTGAAGTTTACAGTCCTGCCCTTGGAGTCCGTTACTCTTCCTTCGTCTAAAATTTGTAGCAAGATGTTAAAGATGTCTGGGTGAGCCTTTTCAATTTCATCTAAAAGAATTACTGAATAAGGGTGAGTCCTTACAGCTTCAGTTAGCTCGCCACCTTCTTCGTAGCCAACATATCCTGGAGGTGAACCCACAAGTCTTGAGACAGTGAATTTTTCCATGTATTCAGACATGTCAAACCTAATCATATTTTCTTCCTTGCCAAATAAATTTTTTGCAAGGCTCTTAGCTAGGTAAGTCTTACCTACGCCAGTTGGTCCCACAAATATGAAAGAGCCAATTGGCTTGTTAGGGTCCTTAAGGCCAATCCTTGACCTTTTTATTGCCTTGGCAAGAGTTTTTACAGCCTCATCTTGACCCTTCACATCTTCCTTTAATTTTTCGTCTAAGTCTCTTAACTTTTCAGTTTCTTCTGCCGTCATTTCAGTTACAGGAACCTTTGACCAATCAGATACAATCTTTGCAATAAGTTCTGGCGTAACTTCTTTTTTTGCTTCCTCTTTTTGGAATTTTTCTATTTCTTCCTTGTATTTTTCTTCTAGCTTTTTTTGTTCATCGCGAAGATTTGCTGCAAGCTCATAATCTTGATTTTTTACTGCTTCAGATTTTTTATTTTCAATATCTTCAAGTTCCTTTTTGTACTTTTCTTCAAATTCAGGAACCTTGTAGGATTCAATCTTTAACTTTGAACTAGCCTCGTCAATTAAATCAATTGCCTTGTCTGGCAAAAATCTGTCATTTAAATACCTGTCAGAATATTTTACTGCAGCTTCAATAGTTTCATCTGGGATTGTAACATTGTGGTGGTCTTCGTAAATATTTTTAAGTCCCTTTAAAATCTTTATTGAATCCTCAACACTTGGCTCATCTACCATTATTGGCATAAGTCTTCTCTCAAAGGCTGTGTCCTTTTCGATTTTCTTTCTGTATTCAGAAATTGTCGTTGCCCCCATAACTTGAAGAATGGACTTAGTTAAAAGTGGCTTTAAAATATTTGAGGCGTCAAGAGAACCTTCAGCTGATCCTGCACCAATAATCACATGCATTTCGTCAATAAATAAAATAATATTTTTGTTTTTTGCAGCTTCATTAGTTACATTTTTTAGTCTTTCTTCAAAGTCTCCTCTATACTTAGAGCCTGCTATAAGCTGAGAAATATCAAGAGTTAAAATTACCTTATCCTTCATTAATTCTGGCACATTTCCTGCAACAATTTCTGCAGCAAGTCCTTCAGCTATGGCAGTTTTACCAACGCCAGGCTCACCAATTAGGACAGGATTATTTTTTGTCCTACGAGATAGAACTTGAATTACTCTCTTTATTTCCTTTTCTCTACCAATTACTGGGTCGATTTTTCCCTCTTCAGCCTTTTTATTTAAGTTTGTAGTATATTTTTCTAAGGCTTCTGAAGAAATTTCTCTGTCTTCATCATCATAATCCTCATAGTCTTCCATATTGTTTAAAATGTCATTTTCAAGACTCATAATGTCTATTCCAAGTCTTTTTAAAACTAAAATGGCAACACCTTGACCTTCACGCAAAATTCCAAGAAGAAGATGTTCCGTTGACACAGCAACCTCTCCCATTTCTCTTGAAACTTCAAAGGCAAGCTCAAAAATTCTCTTAGTCCTTGGTGTGTAGGCTATGCTTGACACAAGAGGTCCTTGACCGCTACTTACAATGTCAAGTGTTGCTTCCTTTGCCTTCTTATAATCTATGCCAAGCTTTGATAAAATATGAGCACCTGAGTCAGTTCCTTCCCTGATAATTCCCAGTAAAATGTGCTCTGATCCTATATATGAATGCCTTTGCTCTCTGGCTTCTTGCTGAGCAAAGAGAATTGCCTTTTGCGATTTTTCACTAAATTTTCCAAACATACTCATTTGAAAACCTCCTTCATGAGGGCTCTTGCCTTATTAGCCCTTAAAATATCTCGCGACTTAAGGTCTAATATTGCTCCTCTCTCAATTTGCAAATGTCCATTTCTAAGTTTTTTAATCTCTTCATAAAAATCAAAATCTCGATTTGCTTTTAAAATGGAAAGCTCAATTCCGAGATTAATTGTAGACATGGACTGCATCATCTCTTCTTCCGACAACAACCTTGCATGGGCAAGAACTCCAAAGGCTCTGTTTACCATATCCTCAAGAGTCATTATGTTGTCTAAATATAATTTTTTTCTATTTTCCCTTTCAACATCGGCGATTTCTCGCGCAATGATTTTTAATTTTTCTATATAAGACTTTTCCTCTTCGCCAAAGGTTGACTCAAAGGAAAGAGTGTAAATGCTTCCCAGTGCCTTGTTAGAGCTGTCCCTATAAGAAGCAAGGGTGTAACCAAGTCTTGATAGACCTCTTGCAATCTCCTCGATGCCAAAATAATTTAGGGCAGGCAGATATAAAAGTACAATGGGCTTTAAGCCTGTGCCAGAATTTAAAACTCTAGAACTTAAATAACCAAAGCTTGGATCAAAGGAAAAATTAATTTTTTCTTCTAACTTTTCTTCCAAGGAATAAATTTCTTCGTATAAGTCCTCAAGACTTTTTGTCCTTGAAAAAGCTTGCAAATCAAGGTGTTCTCCTGAATTGATTAAAATGTCTGGACTATCTTTTTTTTCGTAAAAGCCAATATTTTCTCTTTCAATAGATTTTTTACCAAGCCTTCCATTTTCCACATATTCAAGTTTTTTTAGAGAAGAAATATTATAAAGGTCTATTTTAGAGTAGCCCAAATCACTTAAAATTGGGTCTAGGAAGTCTAGATTTCCCCTTAATTCTTCATCTGTCATTGTGTTTACAAACTTTTTGCCGTCAATATTTCTATATAATTTTAATTTATATCCTAAAATAATTTTAGACACTGACATCTTCCTTTAACTTCTTTATTTCGTCCCTTATTTCTGCTGCCTTTTCATATTCTTCCAAATTTATGGCAAGGTCAAGCTTCTCCTTTAAATCCTCAAGTTTTCTGTTATAAACTAGATAACTTTCTGCATTTTTTGGAATTTTTCCCCTGTACTTTAAATTTATATTAAGGGCGTTTAAATACTTTTTAATTTCGTCTCCAAAGGAATCATAACATTTTGGGCAGCCTAAAGATCCTGTTGCCTTAAGTTCACGAAAAGATCTACCGCAGTATTCACAGCTTATGTCATCTTCTTCATTGTAGGAATTTGCTGTAAACTGAAAAATATTCTTTAAAGCATTTTCAAGTTGAGGAATAATATTTTGATACCCCTTAAAGTCTCTTTTAAATTTTTCTTCAGCACAAACTTCGCAGAGATGCACTTCTTCTATTCCATCGTCCTTTATCCTTGTATAGGAAATAACTGATTCTCTTTCCTTGCAAATATCACATAGCATGATCTTCCCTCCTAACTAAAAATAACTAGGAGCATATTTTTTAATAAATCTGCCCTAAGTTCATTTTTATTTTCACACTCACTAAGAGCCCTGTCTGAGAGAGCAACTTTCATAAGTTCCATCTCCCTTTCAGTCACTTTATTAAGTCTTAAAAGTTCCTTTAAAAGTTCATCAGAATTATTTTTTGTAATAGAATCTCCTATAAAACTTAAAAAAGTATCAATTGTATCTTCATCATCTTCAAATTTAACCTTTACTATCCTAATGTAGCCTCCACCGCCACGCCTTGACTCCACATAGTAACCCTTAAAGGGTGTGAATCTTGTAGTAAGGACATAATTAATTTGCGAAGGCGCACAGTTAAAGTGGTCTGAAATTTTTGATCTTTGTATCTCAAGAGCTCCACCAGATTCAAAAATAAGTTCATTTAAAAAATCTTCAATGGAGTTAGAAAGCTTTGCCATAGTACACTTCCTTTGACTATCTTTGTCTTTTAAATTATAAAAATCTGACTATCTTTTACTATTTCTAGTATAAAATAAAATATATATTTTGTAAAGTATTTAGTTTCGTAACTTTTTAAGCTTATATATTTTTTGTTGTTTTTAAAGAATCATTACTTTAATTATTTTATTAAAAAATTAAGAAACTGATTCATATAAATAATATATTTTTTCAAATGAAAATATCTGTTGGGATTTTACTCACCAACAGATATTTTAGAGCAATTTAATTTTTTTTTACTTATTTATGACTTTTTCTCGTTCTAGTTCTAAAATAGAAAATGTTCCTTTTGGAATACCACTTTTAGAAGAGAAATCTAAATCTTTTTTTGAATTTTTTGTATCAGTAATAAGTACATAACTACTATGTTTTTTAGAAGTATAAATTCTCAAACTCACATCAGAAACTCTTACTGCAATACGCGCATTCTCATTATCTTCATTAGAAAATATTAATAAATAATCAGAATCCTTATTTGTTGTAAATTTAAAACCCTGTTCTTCCATAATCTTGTTGCTTACTATAACATCTTTTAACTTATATTTGTACAAACTATCATAAGTTAAGTCCTTAATAATTTTTTCATAGTTTGGTTTTTCATCACAAACATCTATGTTAAAATCATAATTTTCTTTTTTTGAATTTAAAAAAGAAAATCCACACATAATTGACACAAGAGCCAAAGATATCAAAATTAATACAATTTTTTTAGTTTTCATTTTTATCCCCTTTCTATAAGATATAATGTTACCTAACTAAATTATAAAACTATCAATGTTGCTTTTCAATATCTTTAATTTTTTTATAATAAAAAAGGTTGAGCACTTAAGCCCAACCTTTAAAAATTTATTTTATTTTTCTGTTTTTCTTTCTTCAATAATTTTTTCTGCAATATTTTGTGGAACTTCTTCGTATCTCACAAATTCCATGCTGAAAGTTCCTCTACCTTGAGTTAAGGATCTTAAATCAATTAGATAAGAGAAGAGTTCAGCTTGTGGAGCTTCTGCAATTAAAATTTGTGTGCCATCATTTTGTTGGTCCATACCAAGGATTCTTCCACGTCTCTTGTTCATGTCGCCCATTACATCTCCAAGATAGTCATCTGGAATTGTAACTTCAACCTTCATTATAGGTTCAAGAAGAACTGGACTTGCTTCTTGCATTCCCTTCTTAAAAGCAAGGTTAGCTGCAAGTTTGAAACTCATTTCGTTGGAGTCAACATCGTGGTAAGATCCATCGTATAGGACAGCCTTGAAGTTAGTTACAGGATAGCCTGCAAGAACTCCTCTTTCCTTTGACTCAATAATTCCCTTTTCAACTGCAGGGAAATAGTTCTTAGGAACTGCTCCACCAAATACTTCTTCATCAAATTCAAATTCTTTATCAGATGGTTCAAACCTAATCCAAACATCACCGTATTGTCCTGCTCCACCAGATTGTTTCTTGTGCTTACCTTGAACGCTGGCAGTCTTTCTAATTGTTTCTCTATAAGGAACAATAAATGGAACAATATTTACTTCAACCCCATAAGTGTTCTTTAATTTGTCTAAGATTACATCAAGTTGAACCTTGCCTTGACCACCAATAGTCATTTGTTTAGTTTCAGGATTTCTTTCAATTACAAATGTTGGGTCTTCGTCCTTGATTTTCTTTAGAGATTGAGAAAGTTTTTCTTCGTCGCCCTTAGTCTTAGGCTCAATTGCGTAATATAGAACTGGAGTAGAATATTTTAATTTTTTGTATTCAACCTTGTGGTCCTTGTCGCAAAGAGTGTCGCCTGTAACAGTATTTGCAAGTTTTGTTGTTGCACCAATATCTCCTGCATAAATTTCATCTATTTCAATTTGTTCCTTACCTCTCATGATGTAAAGTCCGCCAAGTTTTTCACTTGTATCAGCATTTACATTGTAAAGAGCTGTGTTTTTATTAACAATTCCAGAGATTACCTTGAAAATAGAAATTTTGCCAAGGAAGGGGTCAGAAATTGTCTTAAATACAACTGCAGCAAAAGGATCTTTAGCTGAAACTTTTCTTTCTTCTCCATCATTATATCTAAAGCCTTGATTTGCACGCTCATCATCTGGTGCTGGCATATAATTTACAATTGTGTTTAATAAAATGTCAATTCCAATTCCCTTTTCGCCACTTCCTACAAGTAGTGGAACAGCGTCACCTTCAAGAAGAGCTGTTGTAACTCCTCTTAAAAGATCTTCTCTAGTGAATTTTTCTCCAGAGAAATATTTTTCCATTAAAACTTCATCAGAACCAGCAACAACTTCTGCAATTTCTTCATACATTCTTTCAGTTGCCTTAACTTGGTCGTGGTTAAGTTCAGTTTCTTGTGGCGCAGAGTTTACATATTTGTATCCCTTTTGGAAGATAACATCAGTAACACCTACAAAGTGTTCACCTTCGCCAATTGGAACTGAGAAAGGAATAACTTTTTTACCAAAGGAAGCTTCAAGTTCGTCCATTAGCTTTCTAAAGTTTACATTTTCTCCGTCAATTTTATTTATAAAAATAATTCTTGGAAGACCAATTTTTTCTGTGTATTTCCAAGTTCTTTCTGTACCTACTTCAATACCCTTAGTTGCATCAATTACCATGATTGCAGCTTCACTGGCTCTTAGGGCGCAATGAGCTTCTCCCACAAAGTCAAGATAGCCTGGAGTATCTATTACATTTACTTTATAATTTCTCCATTCAATAGGAATAATTGATGTTCCAATGGATGTTCCTCTGTCCTTTTCTTCCTTTGAGAAGTCGGAAACTGTATTCTTGCTAGAAACATTTCCAAGTTTTTGTGTAGCTCCACTTTGGAATAACATAGCCTCTGTTAGGTTTGTCTTTCCGGAGCCAGAATGTCCTACGAGAGCAAGATTTCTTACCTTATCTGTTGTATAAACTTTCATACTTTCCTCCTGTTATGTAAATTTTTTGAAATCGTTTCGATGAATAAATTATAACATAGATTTTGCCATTTGAAAACTGTGTAAAAATATCTATTTAGGGTAATAAAATTTTGAAAATATATTTTTATAAATGAATGAGTGATAAAATGAATTTCAAATTTTTTAAAAAAGATAATCTTCCCTACATAGTTATTATTTGCCTATCTTTAATCATTGGCTACCAGTATTACGATTCTCACAAAGTTCCAGATGAAGCAAATGCCCTACTTAAGATAAAAACTTCAAGCCTTGATTCTAAAGAAGTGGACAAAAAGGATTTGAAGGACCCCCAAATAGAATCGGAGGAAGAAAATAAAGAAGTTATGGTTCACATCTCTGGCGCCGTAAAAAATCCTGGCATTATAAAATTAGATTCATCAAAGAGAGTTGTAGATGCTCTTGAAAAGGCTGGTGGCGCAACAGATGATGCTGACCTTGATAGGATTAATCTTGCCGCAAAGCTTCACGACGAAGAAAAAATTTACATTCCAAAAATTGGTGAGCTCCCAAAAAATGAAATTGCTCCTCTTATGTCTTCTGGTTCAGATTCAAAGGCTTCTGAAAAAATAAATATTAACACTGCCGACTCCGCTGAACTGCAAAAAATTCCTGGCGTTGGAGCAAAAACTGCTGAGAAAATTATAAATTATCGGACACAAAATTCTTTTTCATCAATTGAAGACATAAAAAATGTAGATGGAATTGGCGACAAAAAATTTGAATCAATTAAGGACTACATATCAACTTATTAGATTAAAAATTTTTAAAGGCTCAAAATAAAAAATAAAATCACTGGTAAAGCACAAAAAAAGCTCAAGATAAAAGGATAATCCCATTAATCTTGAGCTTATTATTTTAAAAATTTTATCTTCTTCTTTGATTTTTCTTGTAACGATTCTTTCCTGAACTTGCAATGCCAATTATCAGTGCAAAAATAAGTGAAACTAAGCCAGAGGAGACACCAATTACAAAAATAATTAAATTATCCAAACTATCTGGGTCAAAAAGTTTATTGATTACCATAAAAAGTGAAATAATCCCAATAAAAACCAAGGCAAGTCCTGGTAAATATTTTATAAATTTTAAATCTCTAGCTGCAAAGTTAACTATAAAGGTAAGAACAACTCCAATTAAAATTGCGCCAAAAGTTAGGAGCAAGTAAGTTGAGTTTTCCGTAACCAATTCCATTATTTTATTCATTTTACACCTCATTTATTAGATGACAGCTCTTGTTGCCAAATATTTGAATAACGACCCGTTGCCCACTCTGTCATAATTGTTGTGGCCTCGTTACCTATTTCTCTTTCGAAAATTGCTTCAGGAAGAATATTGCCATCCTCTATATTATATATTTTTACAAAATTATTTTCCAATGTTATTAAAAATTTATTGTCAGGAGATACAAAACCATCCTTAATGCCTGGCTTAAAGTTTTTAATTCGGCTCATAGGAATATTCATCTCGTTGTATTTATTTACATCATAGGGCAAAACTAAATTCAAATCAAAGTCAGAAAACTTACCTTCTTCTGTCTCCATTCTTCCCTTTAATTTCCAAAAACCATTGTCCCTATAAATACCAATATTGTAAGGGTCCTTTTTTAGGGCTTCAAGGTTTTTGCCCTCAGCCTTTAAATCTTCATCGGATAAAAATTCCTTGTAGCTAATTGGATTTTTTTCTTCTAATTTATCTAATTTGTAGATCCTTAAATAACTCTTATTTGTTTCTCCATCTAAACTTTCCAAATTGACATAATTATTGGTGATGAAGTTTATTGTCTTTAAAGTATTTTCTTCTTTAAGCTCCTCTAAGTCATTCTTAATTACATCTTCATCATCTTTTCTAAGTTTAGAATTTTTAAAGTCTTTAATTATTACCTTATCTGTAGTTTCCTCTTCCTTGGATTCTCTTTGAACGCTAATTTCAGAAAAGCTGTCATTTCTTGGGAGAATAATATTGTTCATCTCATAGACATTTTCTAGTTTGGAGTCAGAAAATTTGATGTAGAGAGTTTTGTAGTTCCAAGTTGGAATATTTGAGTCGCTTTTACTTTTAAAGCCAATTAAAAATCCCTTGTCGCCGTTGTAGTCAAACAAGCTTCCCCTTGCCAATACTTCGTCCTTTTTAGCAAGTATTAAATTATTTAAGTCATCATTTTTTATCTTGTCGTCAACAAGTTTAATTTCAAGTATAACTCCATTGTCAAAGAGAAGAGCAGTGTTCTCACTAGTCTTTATAACTTCATAATAAATGCTTCTGCTTGACTTTGAGTCATAGATATAAGTTGTGTAGACATCAGAATCTTCAATGCCCAGGCTCTTATAATCTAAATTAAATTTTTTGTAGAGGTATTGAGATAATTTAACATACTTAGTCTTATACTCAACGCCCTTTATATAATCATTAGCAAGGACAACTTGGTCATTGGAAAAGTAAAGGTCTTCGCCAATAATGTCCTTAAATAAAAAGTTATCCTGATTAATTTTTTTATTGTAAATAAATTTTGTAATAGTCCACTTGCCATAAATTGGCGATTGTCCCATGACTGGGGCTTCAATATTAGTGCCCTGAGATGTCAAAAAGGAGCAGCCAGTCAAGAAAATCAATGAAATTATTAGATATAATTTTTTAATCAATTTTATCACCTACTTCTTTTGGTATCTCAAGAGGTAGACTTACCTTAACTGTAGTGCCAATATTTTCTTCAGAGAAAATTTCCAAGTTGCCCTTGTGAAGTTTTGTAATTTCATCACTTATAGATAGACCAATACCGCTGTGGCTCTTTGAGTGTTTGCCCTTATAAAATTTTTCCTTTACATGGGAAATTTCTTCCTTAGTCATTCCCATGCCATTGTCAGAAATCATCATGTGAACAAAATTATCTTCCTTTGCCATTTGAAATTTAAC
This sequence comes from uncultured Peptoniphilus sp., assembly GCF_946998875.1. GTDB lineage: Bacteria > Bacillota > Clostridia > Tissierellales > Peptoniphilaceae > Peptoniphilus_A. Next base: position 51,173 of record NZ_CAMQAY010000005.1, read on the forward strand.
CCAGCCCTTGTCTGATGTAAATTTAATTGCATTGTCAAGTAAATTTATTAGTAGCTGTTTAATTCTATTTTCATCGGCATAAATAAGGACAGCTTCCTCTGGAAATTCTGTTATAAATTCAATATTATTGGACTTTGCACGAGGTCTCATTTGTTTTGAAACATCGATACAAGTTTGTGAAATGTCAAATACTTCCTTGTCAAGAGTAATTCGTCCAGAAATATATCTTGAGAAGTCCAAAAGCTCTTCAACCATTTTTGCCAGTCTATCGGCTTCATTTTCAATTATATTTAAGCCATCTTCCATGAGGTCCTTTTCATCTTCCTTGGCATCTTTTAAGACAACTGCCCAGCCCTTAATAGATGTAAGTGGCGTCCTAAGTTCGTGAGAGATAGAAGATATAAATTCATTTTTAATCCTATCTTTATTAATAATTTCATCGCTCATGGCATTTAAAGTCTTTGCCAGCTCTCCTATTTCGTCATCCTCATAGACTTTTGCCTTTTCTTCATAGTTTCCCTTTAACATGGTCTTGGCAACTTCTGTAAGCTCAAGTATGGGCTTTACAATTGATTTTGATATAAGAAGTGAGGCCATAGTTGTAACTAGGGCAACAAAAAGTGTAAAGATTAGAAGTGTTATACCAGCCTTTAATATGGCCTTATTTGCTTCTTCCATGGAGGAAATAAATCTTAAATAGCCAATATTTTCTCCATCAACATTTTTTATGGCGCCAGTGACAGACATAATAGACTCGCCAGTTTGTGCATCTTCGCCACGCCATGTTTTTATCTCACCATCTTCTGCTGCTAGGACATCTCCTGTCTCTATGGGATTTGAGGAAAGCTTACCAATGGAATCCAAAAGTAGTTCTCCCTCATTGCCTAAAATTTGCACCTCGGCATTTGTATTTGAGAGGAAGATGTCGCTGTCTTCGTAGATTAAATCTTCAATGGACTTGTCAGAATAATCTCTCCTATAAATTTCAAGAGAAAGTTCCATTCTTGAAATTAATTCCTTAGAAATATTGTCGTAGTAAAAAAAGCTAAAGGCAAAGAGCAAAAATATATCTATAATTGAAATTGTAATTAAAATAACTATTAGAAAACTTCTAACTAATCTTTTTCCAATTTTATTTTTCAATTACAGACACCTCTTATTTCCATCTGTATCCTGTTCCCCAAACTGTTTCAATATAATTTGGCTTGGCAGGGTTAGTCTCAATTTTTGACCTAAGTCTTCTAATGTTTACATCAACAATCTTTGAATCGCCTAAAAAGTCATCGCCCCATACAAGCCTTAGAATTTCATCTCTAGTCATGGCCTTGCCTGGATTTGTCATAAATATTTTTATAATTTGATATTCAGTAGGCGTTAGCTCTAGCTCCACATCTTCCTTATAAAATTTTCTTGAGTAAGAATCTATTTTAAAAGGAGGGTCAATAATTAGATTGCTTTCCTTAACTTCCTCTGGTTCAAGTCTTCTCTCAATAGATTTTATTCTTAGAGTTAATTCTGTAGGATTAAAGGGTTTTGTAAGATAATCGTCTGTGCCATATTGTAGACCCATAATCTTGTCATAGTCCTCTGCCTTAGCAGTTAGCATAATTATTCCAAGACTTTGAAATTCTCCTCTTAGAGTCTTACAAACTTCAAAGCCGTCAATGCCTGGTAGCATAATGTCAAGTACAACGATATCAGGCCTTTCACGCCTTGCCACTTCAATTCCCTCTTCGCCGCTTCCAGCTTCAAAAATTATGTAGCCTTCTCTCTCTAAATTTATTTTTACAAATTTTCTTATTGATTCTTCATCTTCAACAAGCAATACCTTAGTTTTCAAAATATCACCTCTTACTGCTAATTATAAATAAAATCCACTCCAAATTCAATTGAAGTGGATTTATTAATAAATTTTTAATAATTAATAATAGTTAGGAGCTTCTCTAGTAATAGTAATATTGTGTGGATGAGATTCAGCAAGGGAAGCTTGAGTGATTTTAACATACTTAGCTGTAGCTCTTAAAGTTTTTAGATCCTTTGCACCCATATAACCCATGGCAGACTTAACACCACCAACAAGTTGGAAGACAATGTCTCCTACAAGTCCCTTGTAAGGAACTCTACCTTCAACTCCTTCAGGAACATACTTAGTAGTTCCGCTTTGGAAATATCTATCAGATGATCCTGCACTCATAGCTCCAAGAGAACCCATGCCTCTGTAGGCTTTAAATCTTCTACCTTCAACAAAGATTTCTTCTCCTGGTGACTCATCAGTACCAGCAAAAAGTGAACCCATCATAACAACATTGCCGCCAGCTGCAAGAGCCTTAGCAACATCGCCTGAGAATTTGATACCACCATCAGCAATAATTGGCACGCCATATTTTTGAGCAGCCCTGTAAGCTTCCATAATGGCAGTAATTTGTGGAACGCCAATACCAGTTACAACTCTAGTAGTACAAATTGAACCAGGTCCAATACCAATCTTTACGCAGTCAGCACCAGCTTTGATTAAATCTTCAGTTCCTTCATAAGTTGCAACATTACCAGCTATAAGTTGAATGTCTGGGAAGGCATCCTTAATATTTCTTATAGTATTTAAAACATTTTTAGATTGGCCATGAGCTGTGTCAATTACAAAAACATCAGCCTTTGCCTTAACTAGGGCTTCGATTCTGTCAAGAACATCCTTTGTTGCTCCAACAGCAGCACCAGTTATTAGTCTTCCAGATGCATCTCTTGCAGAGTTTGGATATTGTTCGTGTTTTTCTATGTCCTTAATAGTTATAAGTCCCTTTAAGACATTGTCCTTATCAACAAGGGGAAGTTTTTCAATTTTATATTTTTTCAAAACTTTTAAAGCTTCATCAAGGGAAATATCTGGAGCACCAGTAATAAGTTTTTCAGAAGTCATGACTTCGCTAATTTTCTTAGATAAGTCAGTTTCAAACCTAATATCTCTATTAGTAATAATTCCTTCCAAAACTCCCTTTTCAGTTACAACTGGGACACCGCTAATTCTGTATCTTTCCATAAGTTCAGAAGCATCCTTAATTGCGTGTTCCTTAGTAAGTGAAAATGGATCAGTTATTACTCCATGTTCAGATCTCTTAACTCTATCAACTTCAAGAGCTTGGTCTTCAATAGACATATTCTTGTGAATAATACCAATTCCACCCTCTCTTGCCATGGCAATAGACATTCTGTGTTCAGTAACAGTGTCCATACCTGCAGACATAAGTGGTATGTTTAACTTGATTTTTTCTGTCAAGTTTGTAGACAAATCAACTTCGTTAGGCAAAATTTCTGATTTTGCTGGCACAAGTAAGATATCGTCAAATGTTAATCCTTCTCCAAAAAATTCCATATTCCCTCCTGATTATTAAAAATTACTCTACTTCCTTAACTTTTTCTTTCAATTTATAACTAATATTTTCGTCAACTAGTGTAACCTTATCTGGCAAAATCAATCTAACTCTGTTGTCACCCTTTTTAATATTGTTAAAATTAATAGGTCGAGTTTCGATAAAATTAATAGAATCAATTACATCAGAATTTCCTCTAATTGTAACAGAAGCTGGCTCAATTGAAAAGTCATTTATTGCAATATTTTCTGTAGTATTTTCATTGTAAACTAATTTAATAGGAACGGTCTTGCTCTTTAAAATAGGAACATCGACTTTTACAGTGGCAGGTGTCACTGTAACTTCCTTTATAACTTTTCCTGAATCGTCATAGGCATAAATTTCTGCATCTACACTTGTAGTTTCAGTTAATTCTGTAACATCAATGTGAGCTTCCACTTTACTTATTTTACTTATATAAGTGCTTGCTCCCTTTAGGACGACATCAAAGTCCTTATTGATTTCTCCAACAGATAGACCTCTTTCAGGCTTATTTTTTGTAACTATATCAACCTTATGTTTTTCTTCCAAAACTTTATCTATTTTAAAGGGAATCCTTCTAGGAGATGTATTTACCACAGAAATACCAAGGTCAATATAAGAAACATTTATGGGAACAGAATGCTCTCCTTCACCTAACTTGCTTAAATCCACCTTAGCCACAATACCATCTCTTGTCACATTTCTCATATAAGAATTATAGCCTTGAAGTTTGACATCAACAGTAGATTCCTTTGGCGAAATAATCGTCAAATTATTGTCCTTTAAATGAGACAAGCCGTCATAAGTGACTTCGATGTTTTTAAAATTTGATGAAGTTATAAAATTTGCCTCGCTCTTTACATAGGACCATAATATAATGGCAAAGACAAGAGACATAATTTTTATCATTAAACTTTTGTCATTTTTAAAACTTATCTTTTTCATTATTATCACCACGCTTTGCGAAAATAGTTCTCGCCCTGTATTCAGGACTGTAAATCTCAAGAAGTTTCGCTTCAAGAGTTTCAATGTCCAAATATCTTGAGATAACGCCATTTTCTGCAGTAGAAATAGTTCCGTTTTCTTCAGAAACCATAATACTTAGACAGTCAGACTTTTCGGAAATACCAATTCCAGCCCTGTGCCTTGTGCCCAGTTCCTTAGAAATTTTTTGATTGTCAGATAGGGGCAAAAAGCAAGCCGCCGCCTTTACCTTAGACCCCTTAATAATAACTGCCCCATCGTGAAGAGGCGTGTTAGGAATAAAAATATTTATAAGTAGACCACTGCTGACAAGACCATTAATCTCTGTACCAGTTTCAATAACTTCAGTAAGCCCTACTTCCTTTTCAATAATAATAAGGGCGCCAATTTTTTGTCTGGCAAGAGACGCCACAGCAGAAATAATTTCTTCAACAGTTTCTGGGACAACTTCCTTGTTTTGACTAAAATTATTTTTAATACTAGAAGTAAGACCTAAGTATTGTAGACCTCTTCTGATTTCCGGTTGGAATAAAACTATAATGGCGACTATACCATCATTGATGAATCTCGTGAAAATCCAGTTTACAGTGTAAAGTTGGAAAAACTGTGAAATTTTTATAAATAATAAAATTAAAAGAATTCCCTTAAAAACTTGTTCTGCTCTAGTATTTCTAATTAATTTTAAAATGTAATAAATTAACATTGTGACAATTAAAATGTCCACTACATCTCTTAAATTTATCACATTTAATAAATTATTAAATTTATCCATTAGGCACCTTCTTCCTAGTAATTAAAATTATTGCAAAAAATAAACCAAGGGATATTAAAATATCCCCAAGGCTAATGACCTTGGAAGGTCCAATAAATCTCTTTAAGTATATGAAGTCCGACAAGAAATAAAGTTTGGGATTGTCAAAGACTCCGTGGCTTAGGCTTCCGCCCATGTAAATAATTTTTATAACCCTCTCATTGTCTATTTTCATTAGGGCTTTGGCCGCTACTGGCATCTTTCCATTTGCCATTACTGGAAGGGCATTTAAAAAAGTCCCAAGACCACAAATTAAAAGTCCCAAGTTTTTATAATTTGAAAAAAATGAAAGACTAATAAGTAAGAGGGATAGGATATGAAAAATTGTAAAGTTTCTTACGAAAAAATCAGCAAGACTTCCAAAATATCTTCCCGTTATAAAATTTATAAAAATCATTATAAAAATTCCAATAAAGGCAAGATAGAATCTTTTGAATTTAAAATTTATTAAATTATTTAAGTCCTTGTTCTTCGTAAAAAATAAAACAAGAAAAGCTAAAATAATTGCCTCTAAAATCATATCATCACCTTAATTTATAATATCACAAATAAGATTCCTTGACATAAATTCCAAAAATTTTTCCTTCTAAATATTATAACACAAAAGAATTTCCAAGATAAATTTTTGAAGACAATAAAATTTTGTAGTGGAGTTTATTTAAGAGCATTTGTTATTTCTCAAAATTTCAATTATACTCGATATAAGAAATGTGAAAGGATGATAAAAATGTACAAATGCCCAAATTGTGGTTCAGAATATGGCTATAGTGATAATATTGCCTATCATTGTCCAGAATGTGGACATACTTCGACTGATCTTTGCCTGGAAAAGGAAAAAGTCCTAGACTCCAATGGCAACGAATTAAAAACTGGCGACTCCGTAATAACTATTAAGGATTTGAAGTTTGGCAAAGGAACTATGAAGAGAGGGACAAAGATTAATAATATTAGAATCCTGGAAGAAGAAGTAAATGGTCACGACATCGAAGCAAGGGTAAAGGAGTTTGGCGGAATTTATTTAAAATCTTCAGTAGTAAAAAAATCATGACTAGCAGTGAATTATCACTGCTTTTTTTTGTGAAAACTTCCTAGTAAGAAATATTGAATGGGAAAAATTTTCAATTAAAAAATAAATAGGAATTAAGAAAAAATTAGTGGCGAGAAAAAAATTAGGGATCAACAAAAAATTACATATTAGCAAAAAGTTCACTCAAGTTTGAAAAATTAAGAATCAAGAAAAGTTTGGTAATTAGTAAAAAATTATGGCATAGCAAAAGATTTACTCATACATAAAAAATTAGCGATAAACAAAAAATTAAGTATTAGCAAAAAATTTGCTCATGCTTAAAAAATTAGGAGTCAAGAAAAATTTGCCAATTGCTGAAAAATTAGGAATGAGAAAATTTTTAAGGATAAAGAAATTTTTATGCATCTCTAAAAAAATATGACTTAAAAAGAATTAGGACAGCAAAAAAATACCACCTGCATGCTTTTAAAGGTGGTAAAACAAAAAGTAGTTAAAATGAAAAAACCGCTCGTATCGGCTTAGGTGGTTTTTATATTAATAACACTAAGGCGACCCCTTCTTCTGCCCTGTGGCAAATAAGGGTGTCCTCATTTACATACATAATATCATTCAGCACTCAAATAATTAAATAAACCTAATAGTCTTCTCTTATTTCAAAGAATATTTTGTGCCTCTTCCCTTTCCTCTTTTAATGACATAGCCCTTGTCCATCAAATCATTTAACACATTTAAAACTTTATTTTTTCCAAATCCAGTATCATCAGCTATGGCAGAACTAGGAAGAGATTTATTCTTCAATGCCCTGTAAACCCTTGTCTCATCTTGGCTTAAATTTTCCACACCAAAAATAAGAGGCAATCTAACTTCAATAGAATTATCAAAAATTTTAAAATAAGGATTTTTCTCGTAATTTTTATAAGCTTCTTTAATTCTCTTAATTCCTGTTCCAAAGCTCTCAATGATGTTCAATCTGAAAAATATATTGCCAATAATAGGATTTCTCATAACAGAAATTTGTCCGTTAAGATACTCCTCCTCGCTTATACCAGTTGGCAAACCACCTGGAGATACAATGGTGATAGCATCTTTCTCCATAGAAACTTGAATATAAGAATTAGTCATCCAATCCCTGTGGACCAAGGCGTTGGCGATAGCTTCTCTAAAAGCATTCTCTGGAACAAGATCGACTCTCTCACGATAAGAACCCTTAATATTTTCAATTTGATAGTATTCCCTATACTTTTCAATACTAGTGTCAAAGGCTTCAAGAATTGAAATATTCTTTAGTTGCAAGCGACTCAAAATAGTATTTTGACTTTCCCCAAACCTCACAATATCAATTAAATTGTCATCATTCTTATCAGCAAATAAGGAACCAGCGTTAGTCAAAAAATTATTTTTATCAACTAATTCCAAAGTCTTTAAAATATCATTGTTTATTTCTTTTATTCCTACAATTTCTTTAAATTTCTTTTCAAGATAAAGAAAGCTGTAGCTCTCTTTCTTAGAAGACAGAGAATCATAAGACTTATTTTGACCTTCCACAATTAACCTTTTGAGTTCCAAACTGTCAATCTCAACAGTGGAAGAATCATTCCTCTTATAAGATTTTGACTTGTAAAAATATGGCTTCTCATCGCCTGGATGGACTTTAAGCTTAATAAGATTTTCTTTACAATCCATTTCGATTTCAAAACTTATTTGAGGTGATATAGAATCATTTATCTTATTTTCAATAGCAATAGCATCGGATTTCAAATTCGTTAAACCCACAGACTTGCCATTATCATCTACGCCGAATAAAACTTCGCCACCATCATAATTGGCAAAGGCGACAACTGACTTTAAAAAAGAATCGGAAATTTTTTCCTTAAACTCTAAATTGCGTGTCTCTCTCATAACTCCTCCTGAGTTAATTATATACAATAACAAGCGCAAAAACAAACGTAAAATTTTGCGTTTGCTTTTGCGTTTGAAATAAAACGTAGTTCATAAATCTTATCATGAAATTACTTTTCTAAATATATTTATGAGTTTTTTTAGATAAAAAGTATCATCTTTTGAAATTAAATCTTTTATCTTTTTTCCTTCCTTTTCCCTTACAACATTATTAGCTAAAATATTTTTGAACTTCTTGTCCATTTTAGATGTTACAAAATAATTATCAAGTTTTAATATTATTTTATCATTACATAATTTTATTTTTACTGCCAGTACACTATCACCATAATCATAAATATTAGCAAATTTAAATTTGTTTATACTAAAAATTTCAAATTCCTTATTTAATTTGGGATTTACATTTCCAAAAGATATAAAAAACGCGTCATTTATAAAAAATATAATCGTTATAATGTAAGCAATAATATATAAAGTAATTACAAAATAATCCCATTTTAATATGCATTTAATAATAATCAAAAAAATCAAAATGCCAAAACTTTTAAGTAAAAATTTCAATAATTCTTTTATAACTGCAATTGAATTATTACAATTAGAATTTAACTTTTCTCCTATTATAATACTATATAAAAATGAAGGAAATCTTATAAAAAAAATAAAAACCGTAAGATAAACAAATTTTATTAAAATTTTTATTTTATTTGTAGAAATGTCTTTTATCATGATTACTTTTTCTGCGTTAAATACAATATTAAATATTATAAAATTTGCTACAAAAAAAAGTACTAAAAAAGAAAATAACAGAAAAATACTTTCAAAAAAATCCTTTTTCTTTAATCGTGAAAAATACTTTGTTGGTATTTTGTAATACATATAGTAATTATAAGAAATAAAATATTGAACAAGTGCTTGAATTATTATTGTTGAAAAAGTTATTATCTTAATAATCCCTACAACAATTTCTATTAAATCAAAAGATTTTGTACTGTTCACCATAAAATTTAAAAACATATTCTCAATCCTCTCTTAATAAATAATTTTACGAAATTTAAAAAATAAAATAATTATAAAAATTTTTATTTAATAATTAAGTTTATTTATAGATTTAACATATATTATTCATATTTCAATTTTTTATTAAAACCATAATTACCATCCCCTTTTAATTTTGCATCAAAATAAAAAAATCTTTCATATAGAATATACCTGAAATCTTATATTTTTTTAGATCTATTATAAAATTCTTAAAATTATTTAAGCCTAGATGACTTATTCTATATTATTCCTATTAAAAAAGTATTTTTAAGAATTTATTCTAGAATATTTTACATATTAGTTAAGTAATTCAAAAATAATCTTTTTAAATTTTACTTTTACTAATATTCCTATTGAGAATATACCAAATAAATTCACATATTTTTAAATTTCAAAAAACTTTTTAAAGTTCTTACATTTAATGTAACTTAAACTAAAAAATTATTTTAGAAACTTAGAAAATTAATATCTACTAATATATAGGATTTTAATTCAAACAATATTCCTACAATATAAATACCTTAAAATCAGAAATATTTTTTATTTTTTGAAAATCCATTTTTAAAAGTAGTTAAGCTAAGAACTTTTACCTATGATAAACATAACTGAAAATTTAATATTTTTTAGATTTTTTGCAAAAAAATATAAATAAATTTCACTTCACTTTAATAATTACTTAATCAAAAGAAAAATTATATTGAAAATAAAAATTTTTTTTTCATCAAAAAAGGACTCTGCCATATAGGCAAAGTCTAAAAATATGTAAAAGAAAAGACCGATTGCTCGGTCTTTCTTTATTGCACAACTTATCTTCTAATATAAATTGTAGCACTCTTATCATTTTGGTTCCATTCAATGTCTTGGTTTGTACCGTCAAGAGTATGTCCGTTAGTCATACCAAATACATTGGCAACATTTGTTACAGAAACAAGAATTCTGTCCTTAATGTTAAGTGGTTTAGAATCCATCTTGATAATCTTTCCATTAGAAAGCACTATTTCATTTCCGTCGATTTGAATGCTTGCAGTCAAACCGTTCTTAGTGAATCTTGCTGTTCTAGTAGAGTTATCCCATTCAACTTCTGCTCCAATAGCTTCTGCTACATATCTTAGTGGAAGCATTGTTCTGTCGTTTTGAAGAACAGGAGTTACATCCATTGTGCGTTTAGTTACAACGCCATTTCTTACTACATCATATTCATAGTCGTTGATGCGGAATACATACCATAATGTGTCGTGAATTGGAGTAACTCTCTTTTCTGGTTCTGCATAAACAGAGATTGTTGGAACATATTCATGTCTGTGTCCACCTGGGAAGTAATACCAGTCGTCTCCTGGGATATACCAGTCGTCTCCAGGGTAACCATTTCCATTGTCGTCTCTAAATATTTTGTGACCATTAACATCTACAATAACTGTAGTGCTTCCGTCTGGAAGGTCAGGGTCAATAATTGTAACTACAATAGGTCCATCTACATTAGTTCCTGGAGTAACTTCTACTTCTCCATTATTTGGATTTATTACTACTGGTATATCTTTTCCGTCTTCGTCCTTAGCAGTAACTTTTGTATCACCGTCAGGATTATTAACAACTACGCCAGTTCCTTGTTTGTCATTTGTAGGATCTACTGGTTTTACGTTTGAGTTGTCAACTGTTGTTTTGTCTCCTGCAGGTGTTTCACTATTATTATCGTCTACACCTTTTGTATGACCTTCTACTGGTACTTCAAATGTTTTGTCTTTATCAAAGTCGCCATCTTTTA
>NZ_CAMQAY010000006.1 GCF_946998875.1 uncultured Peptoniphilus sp.
CATCTATGTGCTTATCGACATCGAGTTTGGACAAAAGTGCTACCGTTTCCACGTGAGAGGTTTTTGGAAATTGGTCTACTATTTCTAATTCTTCTATTTCATAGCCTCTTTCTTTAAAGACTCCCAGATCTCGGACTAGGGTTACGGGGTTACAGGATATATATAGAAATTTTTCTGGATCGAAGTCTATTATTTTTTCGATCGCCTTTGGATTTATTCCCTCTCTCGGCGGGTCTAGGACTATTAGGTCTGGATTCTTGTCTAGGTCATCTAATACTTTTAAGACATCTGATGCTATGAACTCAACATTGTCGATCCCGTTAAGCTTAGCATTTTCTCTCGCTGCCTCCACTGCTTCTTCTACTATTTCTACTCCAATAACCTTCTTTGCTGATGCTGCCAAGACCTGACTTATGGTTCCCGTTCCTGAATAGAGGTCAAAGACAAGTTTATCTCTTGCGTCAATTTTTTCTCTAGCCATTTTGTAGAGAACTTCAGCTGATCTGGTGTTGGTTTGAAAAAATGAGAAGGGACTTATTTTAAATCTTAGTCCAAGGACTTCTTCTTCAATGTGATCCTTGCCATAAATTAAATCCATTTCTTCTGGGACAATTGCATCAGATAGGGCGTCGTTTTTTACATGAAAAATGCTGACGATTTTGCCTTCAAGGTCTAAATCAAGTAAAAATTTTACAAAGGCTTCTCTATCAAGCTCACTTTGAGTTGATGTGGCAAGTAAAATCATTATCTCGGAAGTTCTTGTAGCCTTTCTTATTAAGAGATGGCGCAAAAATCCCTCGTGTCTCATTCTGTTGTAGTGGGCTTCTCCAATTTTTTCGAAATAGTTTCGGACCTGGCTTCTTATTTTATTGAAGTCACCGTCTACAATATTGCAATCAGTGGTATTTACTATCTCGTGGAATCTATTTTTTACATGAAGTCCAAGGGCAAGGGGTCCATCCTTGTACTCGTCGCCAAAGGTGTACTCCATTTTATTTCTGTAAAACTTGTGGACTGGCGATGGAATTATTTCCAGCTCTCTCTCCATGCCATGTTCTTTAAATAATTTTTCGATTAAGTCTTTTTTATACTTAAGTTCATCTTCATAAGTTAGGGTCTGATAGCTGCAGCCGCCACATTTTTCAAAGTGAGGACAAGGAGACCCTTTTTCAAGACCTGATCTTTCGATTACATTTAATAGTTTTGCCTTTTTAGATCTTCTGCCTCTAGCTTTTATCTCCACTGTCTGACCAAGGATGCCGCCCTTAAATTCATATTTTTTACCTTCAAAGCTTCCTCTTCCTAAGTTGGGAAATCTTGCTTCATCTATTTTAACAATTATACTCATTTCTTCACTCCTTAAAAAAATTATATCAAATTGTCACAATTTAATAAATTAAGAAAATTTTTAGCAAAAAAAATAAGACAGTTACCTGTCTTATTCGTAGAGATTTCTGCTTCCAAATTTAATTTTACTATTATTTAGAGCCTTTTTTTGTGGATAGTTGTAATTAGAAATCATCGACCTAAAAAGCGTAGCAGCTTCTGATCTCCTAATTGATCTTGTTGGATAAAAGTTTCCATCAGAGTATCCTCGTAGTATTCCTGCATCGACTAGAGCGCCTACATAACCTCTTGCCGATTCACTAATCTTATTTTTGTCGCCAAATTCATTAGTTGCGCTTGCCTTAGTAGGTAATGAGTAAACATAACCAAGGATTTCTGCAACTTCTTCCCTTGTAATATCTCTCTCTGGATTTAACTTTCCCGTAGTTGGTGTAATGTATCCTGCCTTTATGCCCTTAGCTACATCACTATAATACCAGTCAGAAGTGTTTACATCAGAAAATGTGACAGTATAAGTTTTGTCGAAGCCAATTAAACTATTTACTGTGGCATAAAACTCAACTCTCGTAATGTTTTCGTTAGGTTTAAATGTGCTGTTATCATAGCCAGACATTATTCCCTTGTCTGTAATAAAGTCAATAGATGATTCTGCCCAGTGCCCTCTTGTGTCTCTAAAGGATTTTGCAAATACAGTGCTTGTTAAAATCAATGCTGTGGAGATAATGATCAATGAAGTCTTTTTCAAAATCTTCATTTTTATCACCTTCACTATTATTATAACTTAATAATAATTTTTTGAAACAATTTCTATTTTAAGTTTGTGTTACAAAGAGCCTATCTTGTAACATTAATGAAATATATACGATTTTTATACTTTATATAGTGTCTTTATAAAGATTTAAAAATTTTCTCCTTGTAATAAAAGTGAAATCTTTTTAATTTATTTTAAATTTGGGGGAACTGCAAAAAATATTATGCACACAAAAAATTAGACAAAATAAAAGAGAACAGATTATGTAAATAGATAACTGTTCTCTAAGGGAAGAAAAAAGATGATGAAGTTTTCACTTCTCCTATATTGTACTGTAGTAAAATATTTTTGTCAAGTCTTTATGAAAATATTTTCAAAGAATTTTTATCTCTTAAAAATAGCTTTTATCCTTAATATTTACAAGGATAGCTTTAGAATTTAAAAATATTATGAATATATTTGCACACTTACTTTAATTAAAGTTTGTGGTAGAATGTATGTGAGGTGATATTTTGTTAAAAGAATTAATTTTAAAAAGAAGAACAGTTAGAAAATATAAAGATAAAGAAGTTGACAGAGAAAAATTGGAAGAACTTTTGATGTACGCATCAATGGGACCATCAAATGGCAACTCTCACCCCGTTGAATTTATAATTGTAGACGACAAAGAAAAAATCGAAGAACTTTCCAATATGGATTCCTTCGCAACCCTCTACCTAAAGGATGCACCAGTAATTGTAATAGTAATTGCAAACACAGACATCTGCAAGACTTGGGTGGAAGAAGCATCACTTACAGCAGCCTACTTACAACTTCTCCTTGAAGAAGAAGGACTTTCATCTTCGTGGATCAATGTCAAGGAAGGCAAAACTGCAGGAAAAATCTCCTACGAAGAATACTTCCAAGAAAACTTTGGCGTGAAAAAACCTTATAGAGCACAATGTTTGATTCCAATTGGCTACAAAAAATCAGGCACAAAGGACCACGAAGAATTCGATATATCATCAAAGGTCCACTACAATAAGTTCTAAAAGTTTAAATTGAAGGTAAAATTTTATTAGCAGATAAAATATTATTAGGCAAAAATTTATTAGCAGGCAAAATATTAATTAAATCCGGTTCGCCGGATTTTTTTTATTGGTACAATTTAGTATTAAAAAACACCTATCGCTTTGATAGATGCATAACCTTTTTTATACTTTAATAAGTTTAATTAATCAATTCTTTCAAACACCATTGTTGCTTGTATTTTATCACCACCAAGAAATCCTTTTGAGCCAGATGATGAAGTAGTAATAGTATGTAGTCTATACCCTAAGGCTGCTTGCTTGTTTATTGCTGCTTGAAGATTTGTTAAACTTGTAGCCCCCGAACCAGTACCTAAAAATTTTTCTGTAAGCACAACTTGAAGAACAACATACTTATCTCCACTTTCTCCAATTGCTTTACCTGTTTGATCATCCCATGCCATAATAAAATCCCCCTCTATAGTAATTTTATTTTATTATACATTATAAAAAATAAAAATAAAACCTAAGGATAATACAAAAAAAGATTCACCACATAACATCCTGGTGAATCTTTTCTCTTAAATTATTTAAATAGTGAAACTATAAAGTCTATTAGTTTTTCTAAAAAGTTCTTTGTATTTTTTACTGCCTTTTCTCCTTCAGGTGAGTTTAAAAATTTTGATGCCTGGTCCTTATATTTTACTGCAGTATCTGCCACCCTATTCCAATCTACATCGGCATCTTTCATGTTGTTAAAGAGACCCACAAGCTTGTCTTCTTGGCTTTTACTTAAATTTATATTGTAATTATTTGTAACACTATCTATTATAAATCTAACTTCCTTTTCGTCCTTTGGCATATTCTTTGCCATGGCATCTTTGATTTCGTAAATAATGTCGTTAGTTTTTTCGTCGCCAAGCTCTTCAGAAAGTTTTGTTTGCACAACTAATTCCTCATTGGCAACTTTTTTCAAATTTTCTGGAAGTTTCTTGCCAGTGTTTTCTTCATAAGTTTTTAAAATTCCAGTGAGGGCAGCTGTCCCGCTTACCTTTCCAGGTGCCGTTACATAAATGTCGGCGTCTTCAATTCCTACAGTGTTAAGGGCATTTAAAAAGGCATCTTCACTTACAACGCGAATGTTGTCTGATAAATCAATGTTTATCCCGCTGCCTGCCTTTTTGTATCTTACTATGGCAGAAGATATTGCCTTATTTCCAATTTCCTTTGAGGAAAGGACATCGCCTAAGTACTTGTACTCTTCCTTGTTAGTGACTTCAATGATCTTTGCCTTGTCATCAGCCTTCATCTCGCGAAGCATTTCACTTTTTTGTTCTTCACTTAAGTCAGCGCCAAGCGTCACTATTTCGTCTCCTGCACTAGCAAAAACTGCACTTGGAAGTAACAATAGTGAAAGCGCCGCTGTCATAATTTTATTTTTAACTTTCATAATCTCCTCCGTTTTTTACATCTTAACATAAGTTTATGTTTAATTTTTTAAAACTGTGTGAAATTTACTTTTCACATAGTCATGCCACAGTAAAAAAGAACCTTTAAGGTTCTTCTTTACTTTATTTTTCTTTGTGAAATCTCATCATATCTTCAAAGATAAACCACGTATCCTTGACTTCATCTTTTTCTGATGAAGAAAAGGGAATTATATTTTCTCTATGTTCAACGCCAAGTTTTTTTGCTATTACAGAAATGTGTTTATCTAGCTGCGATTTTTTTATCTTGTCCTTTTTTGTGGCAATGACTATGCCAGAAAAGCCTGAGTGAAGGATGTAGTCATACATCTGCTTATCTAAATCTGTTGGCTCGTGCCTAATGTCCACCAAAAGAATTGTCTCCAAAAGATTTTCTCTATTCTCAAGGTATCTATTGATTATGCCTGCCCACTTTTCTTTTTCTGTTTTTGCAACTTTTGCGTAGCCGTAGCCAGGTAGGTCCACTAGGCGAAGGTCGTCATTTACCTTGTAAAAATTAATTGTCCTAGTCTTTCCTGGTGTTGATGAAGTTCTCGCTAGATTTTTTCTATTTAGCATAGCATTTATAAAGGATGACTTGCCCACATTGGATCTGCCTGCAAAGGCAAACTCAGGAAGATTTGCCAGAGGATATTGCTTTTCCAAAACTGCAACTTTTTCTAGTTCTGCCTTATTTATCTTCACTAAAATCACCTATCGCAATCTCTGCAACTTCTTTGAAGTTTGAAACAGTTTTTATCTCCAGCTTTTCAACGGCTGCCTCTTCGATTTCCTTTAAGTCCCTCTTGTTCTCTTCAGGAATGATTACAGTCTTAACTCCATACCTTTCTGCAGCCAAAAGTTTTTCCTTAAGCCCACCTATTGGAAGGACTTTGCCGCGAAGGGTAATTTCTCCAGTCATGGCAACATCACTTCTCACAGGCCTCTTAGTTAGGGCAGAGAGGACTGATGTGGCAATTGTAATTCCTGCTGAAGGTCCATCCTTTGGCACTGCGCCTTCAGGAACGTGAATGTGAATGTCCTTTTCACTTCTAAAGTTTGGATCAATTTTAAAGTCTTCTGCATTAGATGCAATGTGAGATATAGCAGCTATGGCTGATTCCTTCATGACATCGCCAAGAGATCCTGTAAGAGTTAATTTCCCCTTGCCCGGCATTACAGTTGTCTCAATGACAAGTGTAGTGCCGCCCACTTCTGTCCAGGCAAGTCCATTAACTGAACCTACTTCAGAATTTTTTTCTCTCTCATTTATTAAATAAATTTTTTCGCCAAGAAAGTCTGAAATATTTCTCGTGGATACAGAAACTTTTTCTAAATCTTCTTCCACAATTTTTAGAGCAGCCTTTCTCACAATTTTTGAAATTTGCTTTTCAAGACCTCTAACGCCAGATTCGCGAGTGTAGTAATCTATTATGTCCTTTAAAGCTTTTTCAGAAATATTTATATTTTCCTTCTTCAAACCATTTTCAGAAATTTGTTTTGAAACTAAATATCTTTTTGCAATATTTAATTTTTCATTTGGTGTGTAGCCACCAATTTCTATAACTTCCATTCTGTCAAGAAGGGGTCTTGGTATAGTCTGCCTTGTATTTGCCGTGGCTATAAAAAATACATTGGATAAGTCAAAGGGAAGCTCCATATACCTGTCCGTAAAGGAATTGTTTTGCTCTGGATCAAGGACTTCTAAGAGTGCTGATGCAGGGTCGCCCTTAAAGTCATTTCCAATTTTATCAATCTCGTCAAATAAAAATACTGGGTCATTTTTGCCAGCTTTTTTCATGAGAGAAATAATTCTGCCAGGAAGAGCGCCGATGTAAGTCCTTCTGTGTCCTCTTATTTCTGCTTCGTCAGTTACACCGCCAAGGCTCATGCGGACAAATTCC
Source organism: uncultured Peptoniphilus sp. (assembly GCF_946998875.1). Taxonomy (GTDB): domain Bacteria; phylum Bacillota; class Clostridia; order Tissierellales; family Peptoniphilaceae; genus Peptoniphilus_A. The sequence goes on from NZ_CAMQAY010000006.1 coordinate 6,476, forward strand.
TTGTTGAGGGAATTGGCAATGGACTTGGCAATGGAAGTCTTACCTACTCCTGGAGGTCCCACAAGGCAAAGTATAGGACCCTTATTTTTGTCGCCAGATAAAATTCTCACGGCAATAAATTCTAGGATTCTCTCCTTGACATTTTTAAGTCCGTAATGTTCTTCATTTAAAACTTTTCTAGCGTCACTTAATTTTACTTTTTCCTCTCCAGCATTAAGCCAAGGAAGGTCAATTATCCAGTCCAAGTAATTTATGAGCATGGAATAATCTGGCGACTGTGAATTTAAATTTCTAAGTTTTTTTATTTCACTTAGGGCTTTTTCCCTCACTTCATCAGGAAGATTTTTTTCTTCAATTTTTTTCTTGTAAACTTCTGTAACTTCGCCCTCATCTTCCTCATCGCCAAGCTCCTTATGGATGACGCGAAGCTGTTCCTTTAAATAGTATTCCCTTTGGATGTCATCCATTTTCTTTTTCACTTGGTCATTGATATTTTTTTCTATGGAAAGAATTTCTATTTCCTTTTTCATTATCTCGTGAAAGGCAACAAGTCTTTCGTAAATATCAGTTGTCTCAAGTAACTTTTGGTACTCTTCAAGTTTAAAGTCAAGATAGCCAACAACAGTGTCGATAAACCTTGATGGGTCGTCTGTGTCTGCAATGTTAGATAAAAGTCCTGGGAAGAATTTTTCATCTAAGGAAGCGTAAGATTCCAAGTCATTTAAAGCAAGGCGAAGTGCTGCCTCGATTTCGTCGTCTTCTGTGTAGTCAACTTCCTCTTCTTCTAGGATTTCTATATCCGCTTCAATTATTTCGTCGCTAATATCAAGGCTTGAGATTCTTGCCCTCTCTTCTCCTTCAACTAGGACCCTAACAACTCCACCTGGAAGTTTTAAAATTTGTTTTATAGTTGCCACAGTCCCAACATCAAAGAGGTCTTCTCTCTTTGGGTTTTCAACTTCCAAATCTCTTTGCGCCACCAAAAATATTTTTGAGTCCTGCATTTCCGACCTTTCAATTGCGTTTACAGAAATTTTTCTGCCGCAATCAAAGTGCATGACCATGTGGGGAAAGATTACTAAGTCGCGAAGAGGGATTAGTGGTAATTTTAAATTTTGCATTTTTCACCTTCTAAAAAAGCCGTGTCAACCACGGCTAAATTTATTTTTATTTTTTTATTAACTCAGCAGATGCTGTGCCTTCTACTGATTCCTTAGTTATTTTTACTGCCTTGATGTCATCTCTTGAAGGAATTTCGTACATGACATTCATAATGGTGTTTTCGATAACTCCTCTTAATCCTCTAGCTCCTGCCTTCTTTTCTATTGCCTTCTTTGCAATATAATTTAGGGCTTCGTCGTCAAAAATTAATTCAACATCGTCAAACTTTAATAGCTCCTTGTATTGTTTTACAAGGGCATTCTTTGGCTTAGTCAAAATTTCTACTAGAGCATCTTCGTCTAATTCTTCAAGAGTTATAGTTACAGGAAGCCTGCCTATGAGTTCTGGTATAAGTCCAAACTTTAATAAGTCTTCAGTTTCAACTTTTTTAAGAATATTTTCTCTATTGGCCTTCTTGTCAATAATCTCAGACCCAAATCCCATAGAGGACTTGGCAGTTCTATTTTCAATAATTTTGTCAATTCCGTCAAAGGCACCACCAACAATGAATAAAATATTTGTGGTGTCAACTTGAATAAATTCTTGAGAAGGATGCTTTCTGCCACCTTGTGGCGGAACATTGGCAACAGTGCCTTCAATTATTTTTAAAAGTGCTTGTTGCACACCTTCTCCACTTACATCTCTTGTGATAGATACATTTTCAGATTTTCTGGCAATTTTATCTATCTCGTCAATGTAAATTATTCCCTTTTCTGCCCTTTCAATGTCGTAGTCAGCATTTTGAATTAATTTCAAAATAATATTTTCAACATCTTCGCCAACATAACCAGCCTCAGTTAAAGTTGTGGCATCGGCAATGGCAAAGGGAACATTTAATAGTCTTGCAAGAGTTTGTGCAAGTAAAGTTTTGCCTGAACCTGTAGGTCCAATCATTAAGATGTTGGACTTTTGAAGTTCAATATCTGGGTCAATTTTTTTGGAAGATGAAATTCTCTTGTAATGGTTATATACAGCAACTGCAAGGGCCCTTTTGGCATCCTCTTGCTTTACCACATATTGGTCCAAAATCTCTTTGATTTCAGCAGGTTTTTTTAAGTCAAAATCCTTATTTATCTCACGGGGAATTTCTTCTTCTAAAATTGCGTGACATCTCTCGATGCACTCGTCACAAATATTTACATTAGGTCCGGCGATTAATCTATTCACTTGGTTTTGCGTTTTGCCACAGAATGAACATCTCAAAATTTCATCTGTATTTGACATATCTCACCTCAAACCCTTTTTTCTATAACTTTATCTATTAAACCATATTTTTTTGCTTCTTCAGATGATAGCCAATAATCTCTATCTGTATCTCTTTCGATTTTTTCAAGATCTTGACCAGTTCTTTCAGCCAAAATTTCATTTAATTTGTGTCTAATTTTTAAAATCTTTTCTGCATTGATTTGAATGTCACTTGCTTGACCTTGTGCACCACCAGAAGGTTGGTGAATCATAATGTCAGAATTTGGAAGGGCAAATCTCTTTCCCTTAGCTCCAGAGGCAAGCAAAAATGCTCCCATAGATGCAGCCATTCCAATACAAATTGTAGAAACATCTGGCTTAATATAATTCATAGTGTCGTAAATGGCAAAGCCTGCAGACACAGAACCACCAGGTGAATTTATATAAAGTTGAATGTCCTTATTTGGATCTTCAGATTCTAAAAATAAAAGTTGAGCAACGATTAAGTCTGCCATGACATCATCAACTTCGCCACTTGCAAAAATAATTCTATCCTTTAAAAGTCTTGAATAAATGTCATAGGACCTTTCGCCCCTATTAGTTTGTTCTACTACCATTGGCACTAATGCCATTTAATCACATCCTCTGATTATTTATCTTCTTCTTTATCTTTTTTTACTTCTTCTTTAATTTCTTCTTCAGTAGTTTCCTTTGGCTCAACAAATTTTGCCTTTTCAACAAGAGTGTCAATTGCCTTTCTCTTTTCAAGGTCGTCTCTTACAACTTCCTTGTTTTGATTTAACATGTAGTCTCTCATCTTTTCCATGTGTTCTTTGTCGTCCTTGAAGTATTCTTCAACTACTTTATTTACTTCTTCTTCGATTTCTTCGTCAGTGATTTCAATTGCTAAATCTTTTACAAGAGCTTCTAGGGCAAGGTCATTTTTAACAGTCTTTTCTGCTTCAGGTCTCATAGTTTTTTTGAAATCGTCAAGACTTTGACCAATCATCTTGATGTAATCTTCAAAGCTAATGCCTTGAGCTCTAAGACTTTGGTCGTAATTTCTAATCATGTCGTCGATTTGAGCGTTGATCATGGCTTCAGGGATTTCAACATCTACCATTTCACCGATTTTATCAATGGCTCTTCTTTGTTTTTCCATTTCAGAAGTTGTCTTGAATTCTTCTTCCTTTTTCTTTCTGATGTCAGCCTTAAATTCATCAAGTGTGTCAAATTCAGAAATATCTTTTACAAATTCGTCGTCAAGTTCTGGAAGTTCTTCATAAGAAATGCTATTTAATTTAATTTCAAATTTTGCATCTTTTCCTGCAAGATCTTTTTGGTGATAATCTTCTGGGAATTTAACAGTGATGTCAAATTCTTCGCCAAGATTGTGACCAATTAATTGTTCTTCAAAGCCTGGGATAAATGTGTTGGAGCCAATTTTAAGGTCTTGGCTTTCAGCTTCTCCACCTTCAAAATATTTTCCATCAACAGAACCCTTAAAGTCGATGTTTACAGTGTCGCCATCTTCTACAGCTCTATCGTCAACATTAATAATTCTTGCATTCATAGCTCTTTCGTTTTCAACTTCAGAATCAATAAGTTCGTCAGTTACTTCAAGAGTTGGATCTTCAATTTCAATTCCTTCGTAGTTTTTAAGTTCAACTTCAGGTTTAACATCAACAGATACCTTAACAATAACATCTTTGTCGTCTTTGATGCTTTCTTCGTCAATGTCGATGTTAGGTTGGTCAACTACTTTTAAATCTAATTCCTTAATAGCTTTTTCATATTCAGCTGGAAGAAGTTCGTTAATAGCATCTTCAAAGAATACATCTTTGCCATACATATTTTCGATCATCTTTCTAGGAACATGACCCTTTCTAAATCCAGGTAGTTGGAATTGCTTTTTGTTTTTCTTGTACACTTCTGTCTCAGCATTATTTATATCTTCTCTTTTTAAAACAATGTCAAAAAAGACAGTGTTGTTTTCTTTCTTTTTAATTTCCATTTTAATAGCCTCCTCGCTCTATGGCGTTTTTTACATCTCTACATTATAACATAAGTTATTTTAAAAATATATTAAATCCCTCTGTCCTTTAGGATTTTAGAGAGAATTTCCATCTCTTCGTCATTAAGTGTGACACCCTTTGACATTTTTTCGTGGTTTTGGTCCCACTCTCTCAAGTCGTACTTAGCTGGTCTGCCGTTAAAAGAAACCTTGTTAAGCTCCTTAGTCCAGCCCTTGGCACTTTCAGATAAAACTCCCAAGTGCTCTGTAATTTCAAATTTAAAATCGCTCATACTATCTAACCTTTTCTACTTCATTTAAAACATTTTTTACTGCATATTCAGAAGAAATTTCAGAATTTTCCATTTCTCTTCTTGTTGAATACTCAACTAAGCCTTCAGAAGACTTCTTGCCGCAAGTTATTCTTAGTGGAATACCAATTAAGTCTCTGTCCTTAAACTTAACTCCAGCTCTTTCCTTTCTGTCATCAAGAAGAACTTCGATACCCTTAGCCTTTAAGTCTTCGTAAATCTTTTCTCCAAGCTTAACTTGATCTTCATCCTTAACATTTACTATTGTAACAATTGCTTCATATGGTGCCACAGCCATTGGCCAGATTATTCCATTGTCATCGTGGTTTTGTTCTATTATTGCCGTTACAGATCTTGTTACACCAACGCCGTAAGAGCCCATGTAAAAGTAATTTGCCTTGCCATTTTCGTCAAGATAAGTTGCATTTAAAGCTTCTGAATATTTTGTACCCAATTTAAAAATATTTCCCACTTCAATACCTCTGGCGAATTTATATTCTTCGTCAGTTCCAGGAACCTTGTCACCTTCAGCAACAAGAAGAAGGTCATCTACAACTTCACCCTCAAAGTCTCTTCCATAATTTGCATTGATGTAGTGGTATTCATCAAGGTTGGCTCCAACAATAAGGTTATCCATTTCAGTTACCCTCTTGTCGAAGATCATTCTAACATCAAGTCCAATAGGTCCAGTGTAGCCTTTTTTAGTCTTAATAGCCTCAATGTCAGCTTCTTCCATCATTCTTATGTCGTGTTCAGCAACTCCAGTGTAGGATACAAGCTTTGCCATATTTAATTCTCTGTCGCCAGGAATAAATACTAAAACTGGTTCATCTCCTAGCATTAAGTCAATTGCCTTGGCACACTTCTTTGGGTCAACTTTTAAAAATTTAGAAACTTCTTCGATGGTGCTTGCATTAGGTGTGTGGACTTTTTCTAAGTCTTTTTTGTCTTCTCTTTCTGGAAGAAGGTATTCAACAGGAGCCTTTTCTTCAGTTGCTCCAAATTTTCCAGATTCAGCATAAACAATTACACCTTCGCCAGTTTCAGATAGGGCAATAAATTCGTGGGAGCCAGTGCCACCCATGGCGCCGTTATCCCCTTCAACGATTTTATAATCAAGCTCTAACCTGTCAAAAATTCTTTCATAAGCTTCATACATATTCATGTAAGCCTCGTGAAGTGTTTCTGGTGAAGTGTCAAAGGTATAGGCATCCTTCATGGAAAATTCTCTTGCCCTATTTATTCCAAATCTCGGTCTCTTTTCGTCTCTGTACTTTGTTTGAATTTGATATAAATTTAGGGGAAGGTCCTTGTAAGACTTAACTTCATCTCTAATAAGAGTGGTAAAATATTCTTCCGCAGTTGGTCCAAGGCAGAACTCCCTGTCATTTCTGTCCTTTAACTTAAACATTTCAGGACCAAACTTTTCCCATCTACCAGACTCTTTCCAGATTTCAGCAGGTTGAATAGCTGACATCAAAATTTCCATTGAGCCAGCTCTATCCATCTCTTCACGAACTATATTTTCAATTTTTCGAATAGATCTATAGCCAAGTGGCAAATATGTATAGATACCACTAGCAGATTTTCTAATCATACCAGCTCTTAGGAGAAACTTGTGTGATGCTATCTCTGCATCTTGTGGATCCTCCCTAAGAGTAGGCATATAAAGTTTTGATAATCTCATATTACCTCCATAATAAAAGTATTATAATAAATAAAATAAATTTCCACAAGTTTTATGAAAAAATCTCGTGGCACGCTATTTTTATTATACTATAAAGCTTGTAATACTTCACATTTTTGTGGAAAATTTTTAGATTTTTAAGGCTTAAATAAATTATTTTGCAAAAGTCACAAAAATTTTTCCCATTTTAATGTATAATAGATAATTGTTTCATAAAAAATAAATAGGAGGACATTATAATGAAGAAAAAAGATATAAGTGGAATTTTATTTTCAGCACTCATTGCAGCTTGCGCCTATTTTTTAGGCAAAAAATTTCCTGTAATTGGTGGACCAGTTTTTGGAATTTTATTTGGAATCATCTTAAATAATTTCAATAGACCAGAGTCTCTTGAAGCTGGCATAAAATTCACATCAAAAAAAGTTTTGCAACTTGCCGTAGTTCTCTTGGGCTTTGGACTAAACCTAGGAGAGATTATAGTTGTTGGTAAGTCATCTCTACTAATTATTCTCTCAACAATTTCCACTGCACTTATAATTGCCTTTGCAGCAGCAAAAGTTTTAAATATTGATTCTGACATTGCCACCCTAGTTGGCGTTGGCTCATCAATTTGCGGTGGCTCTGCCATTGCTGCAACAGCACCAGTTATTAATGCCAAGGACGAAGACATTGCCACATCAATTTCTGTAATATTTTTATTTAACATAATTGCAGCACTAATCTTCCCAACTCTTGGCGTTAAGCTTGGCATGACTCACACAGGCTTTGGCATGTGGGCAGGCACAGCCATTAACGACACATCATCTGTTGTGGCAGCATCAGGCACTTGGTCAACAATGTTTAATGACGACACAGCCCTTAACTACGGAACAATTGTAAAACTAACGAGAACTCTTGCAATAATTCCAATTACCCTTGTGCTTGGAATAATAAAATCAAAGGACAGCAAGGAAAAAGTAAATCCACTAAAGGCTTTCCCAACATTTATTTTATTTTTCCTACTTGCATCAATAGTAACAACACTTTTGCCCCTTCCAGAAACTTTCTTGTCAAGCATGAAATTTTTGTCAAAATTTTTCATCATTATGGCAATGTCAGCAATTGGACTTAACACAGACATAAAAAAATTAATTTCCCAAGGTGGCAAGGCAATCCTAGAAGGCGCCCTTTGCTGGATAGGAATAATTTGCGTCAGCCTCTTGATGCAGCACATACTTAGCATTTGGTAAAATAAAAAATTTATAAAAGAAAAAGAAGTTTAACTTGTAAAAGATAAGGCTAAACTTCTTTTTTTATGGTGATTTTTATTTTTTAAGAAAAAATAAAAGCCCTCGCGGACTTTTACTTTTCACATTTTATATTTTATGAATTAAATTCTTTGTACTCTCTCTTTGCTTCTTCTTGTTCTTCTGGTATGACCTTGATGCTTGCCTTCACTATTCTCTTGTCTGCCACTGCAAGTTCTGTCAAGATGCAGCCAGAAGTCTTGACACTAAGCTTTTTCTTTTCATTTTCTTCTGGTATAAAGCCCAGCTTTTCAATTATAAGCCCAGAGATTGTCTCATGGTTTTCTGAATAAAGTGATGTGCCAAGCTCATCGTTTATGTCTTCTATATCCATAGACCCGTCAACTATATATTCGTTATCAGAAATTTTTTCTAGGGAGTGGTTTTCCTTGTCGTACTCGTCTTCAATTTCTCCTACGATTTCTTCTACTATGTCTTCCACTGTAACCATGCCTGAGAAGCCACCGTACTCGTCAATTAGTATTGCCACATAATTTTTTGAGGATTGAAGTTCCTTTAAGAGCATGTCGATTTTTTTGGTTTCAGGCACAAAGTAAGGCGACTTTATACACTTGTCCAAGTCAATGGACTCGTAATCATTTTTTGCATATTCTACGAAAAGATCCTTGATGTAAACTGTTCCCAGAATGTTGTCTGTATTTTCTCTAAAGACTGGCATCCTTGAGTAGCCCATCTTTAGAATTTCTGTAACTGTATCTGTGTTAAATTCGTCATAGTTCACCATGTAAATTGATGTCCTTGGCGTCATTATTTCGTATGCCAACTTGTCATCAAAGTCCATAATATTTACTATCATCTCTTCACCAGCTGAGTTTATTACTCCTTGCTGAGTGGAAACTTTTATATAAGATTTTAATTCTTCTTCTGAAATTTTTTCTTCAACATCTTCTGAATATTTGCCCATAATCTTTAAAACTAATGCCGTTGAGAAGGACAAAAGTTTTACAAAAGGATAAAATATTTTTGAGGCAAAGGCAATTGCATTACTTGATTTCAGTGCAACATTTTCTGAGTTTTGAAGAGCTATTCTCTTTGGCACAAGCTCTCCAAAGACAAGGGTGATGTAAGATAATAAAAATGTCACCAAAATAAAGGACACTGTAAAGCCATAAGGTATGCCCCTCTTACTTAAGTAGACTCCAAAAACTTGTGAGATACTTGTAGCTGCAGAACCAGATGAGAAAAATCCTGCAAGAGTTATTGCAACTTGTATAGTAGATAAGAATCTCGTTTGGTCAGAGGATATAGACAGTAGCGTCTTTGCCCTCTTGTCTCCCTCTTCTGCCAATTCCTTTATTTTATTATTATTAACTGAAACCATTGCCATTTCTGCTGACGCAAAAAATGCGTTAATTCCTGTAAGTATTGCGATTAATATTAGCTTAGCCCACAAGGCGCCATCGTCCATTAACATCTTCCTCCATATCTTTTTGACTAATTTAGATTAATTATATCAAAGAATTTGTGATTATAACAGAAAAGAATGTACTTAAAGAACTTTTTATTAAAAATATTTATGTTATAATTATTTCGAGATGGAGGTGTATAATGAAAAAATTTAAAAGAATAATAATTTTGGTTCTCCTACTTGCAGTGGCACTTTTAGCAACTTTCTTTGCTGGCAAAAAGGTCATGAAAGCTGAAATGGAACCAGATATCACTGCGACTTTAATTTTTAATAAATTAGTTAGCGCCAAGGAACTTACGACACTAAAATATCACTATACAAATATGGGACAGTTTGAAAATCAAAATACTTTTTATGGCTATAAAATTCCCTTTACATCAAAAAAATTCATAGTCTCCTATGACGGACTTATAAATGCAGGTGTGGACCTTGAAAAAATGAAGGTAGAACTTCATGATAAAAGCATTGAAATAAAAATTCAACCGGCAAAAATTTTGAGTCACGAAATTTACGAGGACTCACTAAAAGTTTTTGATGAGAGAGAATCTATTTTTAATAGAATTGACATTGAGGACTACAACAACTTTTCCAAGGACCAAAAGAAGGAAGTTGAAAATAATGCCATTAAGAGAGGTCTCTTAAAGGAAGCTGACGAAGAATCTAAAAAGGCTATAGAAGAAATTATCTTGGGCGACACTGTTTTAAGTGAATATAAAATTAAGGTCACAAGGGACGATTCTCTAAAATAAAAATTAATAAGGTCAAAAAAAGGGCATTCCTTATAGAATGTCCTCAGATTGTAGACAAACCCAGGAATATTTTCTGGGTTTGTTGCATTTTAATGTATTTGCTAAAAAAACCATTAATTTATTCAAAGTTAAATCTTTATTAGGACTCAATTTATATCGCAGTATTCCTAATTTTTTCTTTGAATTAGATGATTATATTAAAAGAGCAGGCTTTTTTGCCTGCCTTATCATCAATCTGAAGCTGTGTCACCACAGCTCTTTATTATTAATTATCTTTAATAATTTATTTTATCCAGTATCCCCTTGAAATATGCTATTACTATTCCGTAGTTTGTTATTGGGATGCTTTTTTCTTTTGTACTCTCGATTCTACTCCTAATATTTTTTGCATTGAGCATGCAGCCGCCACATTGGATTATGAGGTCGTAATCCGAAATATTTTCTGGGAAGACTGAACCCGAACTCACATCAACCTGTAAGCCTTGGCCAACTTTCTTTCTTATCATGTTTGGAATTTTTATTCTTCCAATGTCTTCTTCTGCTGGGGCATGGGTGCAGCACTCTGCTATTAATATTTTTGAATTCTCATTTATTTTTTTTAGAGCTTCTACTCCCTTGATGTATTCATCAATGTCACCCTTTAGTTTTGCAAATAAGACTGAGAAGGATGTTAGCTTAACATCTCTTGGGATTTTTTCATAAACTTCTAAGAAGACAGAGGAGTCTGCAACTACTAGGTCTGGCTTCTTATTTAAAAGTCTTAGGATATCAGGAAGCTCTTCAAGCTTTACCATGGAAACCAGGGCGTTCCTATCAAGGAGTTCACGAATTGTTTGAACTTGTGGAAGGATAATCCTGTTTTTTGGTGCTGCAATGTCTTGGGGTATTACTAAGAGGACTAGGTCCTTCTCTTCCACCATTCCGTCAAAAAGTCTCTCTTCCTTCTTTGGTTTAAATTTCAAGAGTTCCTCTAAGAGCTTATCAAAGCCAATTTTTTTTAGGGCAGAAACTTCCACTATTTTATAAGAAGAAAAGTCTTCTCTTATTTTTTTTATTTCTTTTTCTGATAAGAGGTCAATTTTATTTATTACAAGAAGGATTGGGGTGTCCTTAAATTTTCTTAGCATTTCCCTTTCAGGTCCTGTTTGGGTATCTGATACAACTAGGACTCCAATGTCAGTTTTCGATATAACTTCGTCAGTTCTCTTCATCCTCTTTTGTCCAAGGACTGTTTCGTCTCCTATGCCTGGCGTGTCCATTAAAAGACATGGCCCCAAGCTCTTAATCTCCATTGACTTGTAAACTGGATCTGTAGTTGTCCCCTCTTGGTTTGAAACAATGGAAATATCTCGGCCAGAAAATTCATTTATTATTGAGCTCTTGCCCGAATTTACCTTTCCAAAAAATCCTATGTGAATCCTGTTACCAGAATTTGTCTTATTAAGTTCCATTAAAATCTAAAATCTCTCTTTCCAACTTCTTCCATTTCGCTTATATATTCTTTAGCCTTCTTCTTTACAATTTCATTTGGAATTTTTTCAAGTTCTGTTGCAATTAAGTCTTCGCTAAGTTCTCTTGTCTTTTCATTTCCATAATCTAGCATGTATTCCTTCAAAGTCATAAGGGCATTAGGCTGACAACAATTTAAGATTTGTCCTGACTTGCAAAGTTGCATGAACCTGTCGCCAGTTCTTCCTTCCCTATAGCAGGCTGTACAAAAACTTGGGATATAACCAAGTTCCATTAGCCAATCCACAACTTCTTCAAGGGTCCTATTATCTGCAACATCAAATTGAGCAGAGTTATCTTCTTCTAATTCTTCCTCAACATATCCACCAACAGAAGTTCTTGATCCACCAGAAATTTGACTTACACCTAGTTCAAGAGCGCGTTCTCTAACTTTTTGTGACTCTCTAGTTGAGATTATCATGCCAGTGTAAGGTACTGAAACCCTAATTAGGGCAATTAGTTTTTCAAAAATATCATCAGCAAGTTCATTTTTAAAATCACTTGGATCAATGTCATCGGCAGGTTGGATTCTTGGAACAGAAATTGTGTGAGGTCCAACTCCAAATCTTGCTTCCAAGTGTTCTGCGTGCATTAAGAGTCCAACTAATTCATACTTATAAGTTTCTAGTCCAAATAAAACTCCAATCCCAACGTCGTCGATGCCAGCTTCCATGGCCCTATCCATGGCTTCAGTGTGGTAGGCGTAATTATGCTTTGGTCCTGTTGGGTGAAGTTCTTCATAGGACTTCTTGTTGTAGGTTTCTTGGAAGAGGATGTAGGTTCCAATTTCTGCATCCTTTAATTTTTTATAATTTTCCACAGTAGTAGCAGCAATATTTATGTTGACCCTTCTTATTTGACCATTTTCATGTTTAATAGAATAAATTGTCTTAATGGATTCCAAAATATATTCCATTGTATTGTTCACAGGGTCTTCACCAAGTTCAAGGGCAAGTCTCTTGTGGCCCATGTCTTGAAGGGCTATAACTTCACTTTTAATTTCTTCTTGAGATAATTTTTTTCTTCTAATTGATTTATTTTTTGCATGGTAAGGGCAATAAACACAACCATTAATACAATAGTTTGAAAGATAAAGGGGGGCAAACAAAACAATCCTGTTGCCGTAGTGGTCTTCCTTAATTTTCTTTGCAAGCTTATAAATTTCTTCTTGGTAAGACTTGTCTTCAGCAAGTAGAAGTAAAGCCGCCTCCCTATGGTTAAGTCCCTTTTCCTTCTTTGCCTTTTCAAGAACTTCATCTAAGAGGTCCTTATTATTCTTGTTTTTTTCTGCATAGTCAAGAGTGTCTAAGATCTCTTGATGGTTTATAAATTCTTCTGCAATTTTTGAATCTAGCTTGTACAATTTCTTCACTCTTCCTTGATCCTTACTTATAATCTCCTCTAGATTTGGAAATCTTATATCCAATTTTCTCTAGTTTTTTCTCTAGTCCCATAAAGTCGTCAGAGTTTTGAACTTCTGTACCGATTTTATTGTCGTAAAGCTTATAATTTTTTCTAAGTTTCTCTGCCCCAACATTGGGCATTAAAACATTGGCCCCTGCCAAAATTCCCTTTTCTCGTCCAAGGTCGTCAATACTTCCCAGGGCAGTTGTTGATGGCAAGAGAAGTTTCTCGTCAGCAATCCTTACAATGGATAAAATTTTAAGAACATCTTCTAACTTGCCGCCTTCAAAGTCCCTGAAAGGAGTGTCATGTTGGGGTATAAAGGGTCCAATTCCCACCATCTGAGGCCTTAATTTTAAAATAAATTTTAAATCCTCATATAAATTTTCAAGCCTTTGATAAGGTGAACCCACCATCATGCCACAACCTGTTTGAAAGCCCAAGTCCTTTAATTTTAGAATGGAATCAATCCTGTTTTCAAACTTCATAGAGCTTGGATGAAGCCTTTGGTAGTGAGACTTGGAATAGGTTTCATGCCGCAAGAGGTACCTGTCAGCCCCCATATTTTTCAAGGCCTCAAAGTCCTGAAAATCTCTTTCACCAAGAGAAAGTGTTATGGCAACATCAGGAAGCTTTTCTTTGATATGATAAATAATTTCTTTTAAGTAATCAAGGCTATAAAAGTCATCTTCGCCACCCTGCATGACAATGGTTTTTATCCCCAGGTCCACTGAGTGGCTGGCAAGGTCCAAGATTTCTTCCTTAGACAACCTAAGCCTCTTGGTATTTTTGTTGGCCAACCTAAGACCACAATAGTAGCAATTGTTTTTGCAATAAGTGGAAATTTCTATTAGGCCCCTAATGTAAATCTCTCGGCCAAAGTTTTTTACTGCTAGGTCTCTTGCAAAGGCATATAAATCTTCGGCTTCAACTTTATCCAAATTCATTAGGTGGGAAAAATCTTCAAAGCTAATCTCCTTGGTATTATAAAATTTTTCACATATCTTTAAAGTTTTCAATGGTCATCTTCCATTCATCTTACCCGAAAATAATTTTTTAACTACAATTACAGTATCATATTATATCAAATTTTGTTGATTTTAAAAAACATAAAGAAATAAAAAATTTTTGCACTTAAGAATATCAAAAGATGCAAATAGGATAAAGAATTTCCATTTTATAATTCTTTTTTAGCCTACAATATAAATTTCTATAAAAAAATGGACACAGTAAAGACTGCATCCATTTTTGAGAAAATGAAGATAATTTAGTAATTTTTAATTCTTCTTAGCCAAGGAATTTAAAATTTCTTGATAATCATTTGCTGCCAAGAAAATTTGAACATAGGCCCAGTGATTTTCTTTGACATCAGTGAAACTATTAAAGCCCTTAATAATCTTTTCTAAATCTTTTTTGTTAATAGAGCGACCATCATAGTGGTTTAAAATTGTAACGGCTTCTGCCCTAGTAATAACACCATCTGGTTTAAAACTTCCATCTGGATAGCCAACAATGTGTCCATTACCATAAACTTGATTGATTGCATCTTCAAATTTGTGACCCTTGATATCTGCAAAAGGAGCGGTCTTGTTGTTCTTCTTATCAATGCCAGCTATGGCTCTAGCAAATTCTGCCCTAGTTATTGGCTCATTAGGTCTAAAGTTGCCATTCTCGTCTGCGAACATCAAGTTGTTTTTAACCATAGCATTTATGGCTGCATTATACCATCCATTAGGTGTGTCTTTGAAGTTAGGCTTGTCCTTATTGTCTAAGTCTAATCCAGCCAAGACTCCTATCATAGAAGCTGCTTCAGCACGACTTATCTTTCCCTCAGGACGAAAACTCTTGTCACCGTAGCCAAAAATATAGGCTCCATGTTTTGATTTAGGTTTTTCATTTGGAGCATTTTCTATTGCGCTTTCAGTAACTTCTACCATGTCACCATTTTCAAAATAAGTATTCTCTGCAAACTTAACTAATACAATAGGTTTAATATATTTTGCCTTGTCTGGTAATTTAGTTATTACAATTTCATAACCACCATCCACAGCCTTAACAGAGTAGTCCTCTCTTGGAAGCTCTTGTTTTTTGTATTTAGGTGTAGCTGTTGAAGTTATATCTACTTCCTTCGAAGGTTTCATAGCATTAAAATCATCTACAGTTACATAGTTAAGCTTGAAGAAGAATTTTTCATTTTCTCCAATCTTTCCTGCATCTTTTAAAGTAGATTTAATTCTTATTTTATTGTCCTTAAGGGCAACATATTTTTTATTGTTATGTGGGTTTAACTTATCCCTATCTCCAGAAACCTCAAAGTTAACAAGGGCTTTTTTAGTATAATCTCTAAATAAGCCAGATTTTTTACCATCAACTTTTTTAAATGGCATTGCTTCAATTTCTGCCACTTCTTCTTCATTTATTGAATTAGAATCTTTTGCTAATAATTCTTTTGCCCTAGCTATAGAGTTTTTAATTTGAGATTTTACTTGATTGTCACCATATTCTATTGCTTCATTATCAAGAACTTTATCGTCCATTGTATCTAAATAGACTTTCAATTCTTCCTTGGCCTTTTTAACCCTTGCTGCAAACTTTTCATTTGCATTTTGATCTTCGCCACCTGTACCTGGTCTTTGACTTTCTTCTCTTTCTTTATTGGTCTTGTCAGGCTTTAAGGCTATTTGCGTATAATTTTTAACTGAACTTGCATAGGCTTGTCCTGGTACTGAACCTAGCATTAAAGAAAAGCCTAAAAGGCAAGAAACAAAACCTAGTGACAACTTACTCATTCCATTACGAGGTTTTTCATTTATTTTTTTCATTTTTCCTCCTTAAATAATAAGAGAAACGCGCTTACAAAAATTAGTAAAAATCTATAAGTTTTTCCTACTTATATAAGACAAAGAAGTTTGTAAATAAAAACTTTCTAGTATTTCTACATATACTTAAATCATAGTATTTGTCACTTGATTTTGTTTATTATTTTATCTTTCTTTTTTTAATAATCCTTCTTCATTAAAATATTTTTAATTTTATTGCGATTGGATAAATGTTTTTCTTTAATATATCCTCGCTTTATCTGTCTTTTTAGATATCCTTATCTTTTAATTTTAAAAGATACTACTTTAATTCAATGACTGTTTTAAAATAGTATCTTTTAAGAATATTTTTTTATTTTTCTACTTCTAATAATTTTTTTACTTCTTCCATATCTACATGGTCAAGTGAAGCTACTGACCACTTTGGCAAATAATCCTTATCTATTACCCTTGACCTAATGCCCTCTTTCATGTCTCCAGTTTTTACTGCATAGTTTAAAATTTTTAGGTCAAGGTCCACAGTTTCATGGTAGGTCAAATTTTTACATAAAAAATACTTTTCAAATTGCACTTGAAGCATAAACTGTGACCTTGCCTTTAAGTCATAATAAATTTCTCTTGCAAATTCATCTTCAAGATTCTCTTCTAAGACCTCATAAATTTCCTCTAGGCTATCCTTATTAAAATATTTTTCGATTTTGTCAAAATTTTTATCTACAAAAGAATCCTTTGTTGGCAAATTATATTTATCGCCATAGTCTTTTAATTTTTCAATTAATTCTTCTCCCTCATAAATTTCTGAAAAATCAAAAAGTTTTTCCATTATTTTTTCATAATCCTCTGAATTTATATAGACATGGGCAAAATTATACTTAATTAAATCAGAAGCTTCAAGGCTTCTTCCGAGAAGGCCTACATAATGACCCAAGGCCCTTGGAAGGCTGGATATAAATTTTCCCATGCCAACATCTGGAACAAAGCCCAGACCAGTTTCTGGCATAGCCCAATTTACAGAGTCATGGCAAATTATATAGTCGGAGTTTATGCTAAGACCAAGACCGCCGCCCATGACTATGCCTCTCCAGTTGCTTATTATTGGTTTTTTGTAGGAGGCAATGTACTTGTCTAGCTCAAATTCCGTGGCGAAAAACTCATCTTTTTTCTGGCAAGACTCATTATTAATATAGTTGTTGTAGAGATCCTTTAAATCTCCACCAGCACAAAAGGCTTTTTCACTTAAGCTATCAAATAAAATTGCCCTTATCTTGTCATCATCTTCCCATTTTTCTAAAATTTCTCTAATTTTTATTATCATTTCAAAATTAAGGGCATTTAATTTTTCAGGTCTGTTTAAATAAATTACGCCCACCTTATTTATAACTTTTGTAATAATTAAATCCTTCATTTCATCACCATCTTTTCCTTATTTTTATTTTATACCCAAAGAACAAAGAATAACAAAAAAAATAGATCTCATATAAGTGAAATCTATTTTTCAAAATTTTATTTTTTAAAATTATTTTCCAGGAAAAATCTTAAAATTAAATAATATAGGACGTAGGAGACGCCTGCCACTGGCCAAATTATCCATGACTTGTCCCATCTATTTGTGACAAGGGAATAGCCAAGATAAATTGCCGTCATAAGAATCCAATAGGCTGTGATAAAGGGCTCTATCTTCTTCTTAAGCTCCTTATTTTTTCTAGTAAAGTCCTCTTCTTCTAAAAGTGCCTTTAGGGCACTCATGGGAATATTGGTTCTCAGCAAAAAATTTACGCCAAGGCCGACAAGTGCCAATAAAAAGGCCGTTGATATTGCCATAACCAGGTCTTCAGCTGAAAAAATCATGCCAATAGAAATTGGAAGGACTGAGGCAACTATAAGTAAGATGCCAATTATGTTGTTCTTGACAAAAGAATCGTGAAACTTTTCCATTCTATCCCTCGCCATGCCATCAACTCCATAATCAGTATCAATAGCTTCACTTTCTATAAATTCATATTTTTTTAAGGTCATCCCTTCTCTTACAAAAATCCCAACTGCAGCAATTATAAATAAAAATAATACTGTAAGAGAAAGTCCAACAACTACATTTTCTGACACTGGCAAAAGTAAGCTTTCATAGGCCTGTGAAAGAATTACTAATAAAATTGGAGAAATTATGCAAAGAGAAACTCCAAGGGCAAGGTTTTTTGCTGAAATTTCCTTTAAGGCTAAATAATCACTTGCCATCTCCATGGAAACTTTTCTCGTCTTACTTTCTTCATATTCCTCATCTAAAAATTCCGGGTCCTCTATCTCATCCTTGATGAGATAATCTGTTGTGACACCAAAAATTTTGCTGAGCTTTAAAATTTTATCCATGTCGGGAATAGATTGTGCCCCTTCGTACTTTGAAATAGATTGTCTGCTTACGCCAAGTTTTTCTGCAAGTTCTTCTTGTGACCAAGCATTTTTCTTTCTAAGATTTATAATTTTGTCTGCTAAAATCATAGTCTTACCTCCTTTTCTAAGTAAATTTTATAAAAATTTATGGTGGCAAGCTATAAATAGTGCTTGTCAATTTGTAAACTCCAAGTTGCAAGTTTTAAAATTTTATAATTTTTTCGCTTATATATATTTTACAAAGCATTTTTCTATGAAATATATATTTTATTTGAAGATCTTGTAAAGTTTTTATAAATTTTTTCGATGAAAAAATCCCGACTTTCGTCAGGATCTTATTTTTTATTTTGTGACATATCTACAATTAAATTTGCCACGCTTTCGAAGTCAAAGGCAGATGAATTTATTAAGAGGTCGTAATTCGCTCTGTCGCCCCAAACTTTTCCAGTGTTTCTGCCGTAATGGTTCGCCCTTCTGTTGTTTTCTCTTTCAAGCTTTAGCTGGAGCTTGTCTTCCTTTACCTTGTAAGTATTTAAAATTCTCTCTTCCTTAAATTCTTGAGAAGCATAAATAAATACAGATAACTTTGGAAAATCTTCCAAGACAAAGTCTCCGCACTTGCCAAAGATTATTGCCTTTTTATTTTTTGCAATTTCTCTTATAGTCCTTGAGTCCAAGAGAAAGGCTGCATCATTTGTTGCAATGTCCTCTTGGGAGTAGGAATAATTTTGCCTATATAAGTCGTAAATAGTTCCCTGCAAGAAGGAATCGTCTTTCTTTATCTCATCAGGCTTTACCTTTCCTTCAAGGCTCATGAGTTCAATTAATTTTTCGTCGTATAGTTCATAGTTTAATTTTTCAGCAACTTTTTTTGCAATTTCGTTAGCACCGCTGCCATACTCTCCGTCAATGGTAATTATCTTCTTACCAGCCTTTTGGAAAATTTTTTCAAATAGTGACATATCTTCACCTCTCAAAGATTGTATATCATAAATGTGAAATCTATTTTAATTAATATAAAATTCTTGTGAAAAATTTTAGCGTCCTTCCAATTTTTTATTCAAATAAGCTTCTATTGGCAGTTGGGCAATAAGTGTTGCCACAAAAATAATTATGGCGCCAATAATTTCTCTCTCACTCATGCTTTGTGAAAGAATGAGCCAGCCAAAGAGAGCACCAAAAACTGACTCTAAAGAAGAAATCATTGATGCAACAACTGGGTCCAGTTCCTTTAGTGCCATTAGCTGAATTGTAAATCCAACGCCTGATGACAAGATCCCCACATACAAAATAGGTAGGTAGGACTTTAAAATTGCACTCATATCTATTCCCTCAAAAATAAGAGCAGCTATTAGGGAGAAAAATCCACAAACTGCAAATTGAATTAAGGAAACTAAAACTGCATTAGTGTCCTTGGAAAACTCTGATAGCATTAAAATGTGAATAGCAAAAACAATTGAACCAAAAATTGTAATCAAATCGCCAATATTCATGCTAAGGCTTCCCTTTACTGACATGAGATAAGTTCCAATCATGGCAAGAACTATACACATTTGAAGTTTTTTATTTATTTTCTTTCCATAAAAGAGTCCAATTATTGGAATGAAAACTATATAAAGTGCAGTGAGAAAACTTGCCTTGCCTGCAGTTGTATAGACAAGACCAAATTGTTGAAAATTAATGCCAAAAGTAAAGACAAGTCCACAAAGAATTCCACCCTTTATGGTTCTTTTCATGTCAAATTTTTGCTCTCTATAGGTTTTTGATGTTTTATTAAAAAACACATAGGTTAGGTACAAAAAAATTATAGCAACAACAGACCTTGCAGCTGTAAATGTAAAGGGTCCTATGTGTTCCATGCCCTGAGCTTGCGCCACAAAGGCAAGTCCCCAAATTATTGATGTGAAAAATAACATTATTGAAGCTTTTAATTCTTTACCCATAAAACACCACCTAAAAAAACACCAATCCAGCGTTATCAACTAAATTGATGCTATTATTTTATAATTTAATAATATCATAATTCATCTCGAAAAAACAGTTATGTATTAAGTATATTTTCCTCTTATCTTTAATTTTTAGGATTAGACCTTTTTCAAATCTCATGTATAATTAAGGTAGAGGTGAAATATGATTAAATTTAATTTGTATAAAGAAGGCGGACTAAAGGTCCACTTTGTAAAAAAAGATGATAAGCTTCCAGAAGAGATTAAGGAATATCTTGAAAAGAAAAAATTTTCTTACAAGTTTAAGGAAAGTTTATACCTTCCTAGTTTTCTTGAAGAATCAGAAATTTTTATGGGTCTAGGAGAAGATGAACTTGACCTAGAAGATGTGAGAAATCTTTTCTTTGAACTTGGAAATATTCTAAGAGACAACGAAGAACATGAAGTAGAAATAAAAATGCCAGATCTTTCTATGTGCAACAGAAAAACTATTATGGCAGCCTATGAAGGACTTCGCCAAGGTGAATATGAGTTCACAAAAAAAACTGATGTCAAAGAAAAGAAGGCTGACTTTGAACTTACAGTGAACTACTCTGCCTTTAAGGGTCCAGAAGAAAAGCTTCGTGCCGGCCTAGATAAAATGGAAAATATTATGGATGGAGTTTTTCTTGCAAGAGACCTTGTAAATGAAAGGGCCAATGTAATTTATCCAGAAACTCTTGCTAATATTGCTAAAGAAAAATTAGAAAAGCTTGGTGTAAAGGTAAAAGTTTATGAAGAAGATGAAATAGAAAAAATTGGCATGAAGGCCTTTTTAAGAGTTGCCGCAGGTGCTACTAACCGTCCAAGACTTATTGTAATGGAATACAAAAATGCTGAGACAGAAAAAATTGCCCTAGTTGGCAAGGGACTAACTTACGATTCTGGTGGTTACAACATAAAAACACCTGCCGGCATGAACTACATGCACTGCGACATGGGCGGTGCAGGCACAGTTATTGGTACAATTTATGCCCTTGCAAAGAACAAGGCCAAGGTAAATGTTGTTGGAGTAGTAGCCGCTTGCGAAAATATGATTTCAGGCACATCTTACAAGTCTGGAGATGTAATTGACTCCATGAAGGGACTTACTATTGAAGTGGCAAACACAGACGCCGAAGGAAGAATTACCCTTGCCGATGCAGTCCACTATGCCACAAATGATCTTGGAGCAGAAAAAATCATTGACCTTGCAACACTTACTGGCGCAGTTACAATTGCCCTTGGAGAAGTTTACACAGGCGCTGTTACAAATAACCAAGACTTCTACAAGGAAGTCCTTGAAGCAGGAAAATTATCTGGAGAAAAAATGTGGGCCTTCCCTTATGATGAAGACTACAAAAAATTAAACAAGTCAGAAGTTGCAGACATCAAGAACACTTCTGGTAGGCAGGCAGGGTCCGTTACAGCAGGACTTTTTGTTGGCGAGTTTGTAAAAGAAGGAACACCTTGGGTTCACCTAGACATAGCAGCAACAGCCTATAGGGATAAGAAGGCAGGCTATCTTCCAAAAAATGCAACTGGAGTCCACGTAAAGACATTAAACAATTTACTGGACCCAACAGATTGCTAAAATTTTTAAATCACAACCACTGGCTAAGGCTAGTGGTTTTTTATTGTACTTTTATTAAAAAATAATAAAAGATTTTCTATTATTATTTTTTAAGTAGTTTTTATTTTAGAATTAAAGTTTTATTAGTTTCTATATGTTCATATTTGCAAAAAAAGAGACTCGAGTTTTCGAGTCTCAAAATCTTGGATGTAAAATCTTTAAGGTGGAGAAAAAAAATAAGACTATAAAGAATTAGTCACAAAACAAAACTTTTGTTACTAAAATAGTAGTTTTATTAAATTTATTTTTAAATATCTAATTTTTTGGGTCAGATATTCTTCTTACATTTTGATACCTATCTATTAAAGGTCTGCCTTTCTTATATTCTCTATCAATCCTATCATATTCTGCATAGATTTCATCTATTGTACTTACAGGTTTTCTAGTACCGTCAGAAAATTCAATATATTTTAGCGTTTGAGTTTTAGAATCATACACAATCTTTGCTATATCATATACTGGTTCATCATTATAACTTTCAGTAGTATAACTTGTTTTATCTGTATTTTTGCTTCTTAAATAATCAACATTACTTTGATTATTACGATTTGTAGTATAATACTTATTACTAGTTTCGGATGTGATTTTTTTAGCTGTACTCACTTCTTTTATAGATTTACCACTTAATACTTCTTCAGCTAGTCTTTTATTTTCTGCATCTACCTCATCCCAAGAATTTACAAATTTTATAGTTCCATCTAAGTACCTAATATATTGTGGAATAGATGTATTAGGCTTAAGTATAACGAATACATGTGCTAATAATTCAGATTTATCATTCACAATACTAATTTTATAATATTTTGAATCATCTACAACTCGATTAGATGTTGTTTCTTGATTGTTAGAAAATTTATTATTATTTGAATAAACATTAAGTGTTTTATAAATTTTAATATTACCAATTGTAGATTTTCCATTTACTCTATAATAATCAAAATCAGCAAATAATAAAGTTAATAAACTTTCCATACTGTCACAATCGAAGAATTTTCCACTATTTACTATTACTTTATAAGTAACAATATTTACTGTGTAATCAGTGATGATTGGATTAGCACCTTCATAATAATAAACTACCTTGTAATCTTTGTTATATACAGGGTTATCTCCAATATATACTGCCTTATAATCCTTAGAATAATCTACTTTTTCACCAAAAGATTCGGCGATTGCACGAAGTGGTACAAAAGTCCTGTCATCTTTAATTTCAGCAGGTGCGTCTAAAGTAAGAGTCTTACCATTTACTATCATTTTGTTAGAGCCAATAGTAAGTTCAACATTGGTACTGCCATTTGTCATTTTTACTTTTTTATTAGCTCCATCCCATTTAACATCATAACCTAATTCTTCAGCAATAAATCTGATAGGTACATAGGTTCTAGAGTTTTTAATGTATGGATATACATCGCTATAAACGATATGATCATTTACTATTATTCCATTTAAAGGTATATCTCTTACAGGGTGTCTTACTGCAAATACATTAAATGTAGAAAGCAGGACTAGTAAGGATAAAAACAATGAAATAATTCTCTTGCTTTTTTTCATAAAAACCTCCTTATATATAAAAAATTAAAAAAGTTAATGCTTTCAATACTATTGTATAACATTATTTCACAAAAGTTAACTAGAGTTTATGAAATTGCATATGTAAGTAATAATTAAGCAAACTTAAAAATTTGCAAAATCTCAGAGTTTTAGTCAATTTATTTTAGTTTTTGAATTTTATTAAATTTTATGTGTTCATCTTTGCATAAAAAATAGGCTCGAATTTACGAGTCTTAAAATATTTGACATATAACACATAAAACACTCTGCCAGGTAAAGGTCCTGACAGAGTTTTTAAAATTTAGTCTTGTTTGCAATAAAAAATCTGCTAGAGATTTTTCTCTAACAGATTTATTTTTTTATAGGAATACTCCGCCGTAGGCAACAAATAGTGGTGCGAATACAAGGGATACAACAGTAATAAGTTTAATTAGAATATTAAGAGAAGGTCCTGATGTATCTTTGAATGGGTCACCAACAGTATCTCCAGTTACAGCTGCCTTGTGAGCTTCTGAACCTTTACCACCGTGTGCTCCACCTTCAATGTATTTCTTTGCATTGTCCCAAGCTCCACCAGCGTTTGACATAAAGATTGCCATTAGTACACCAGTTACAAGAGCTCCTGCTTGAAGTCCGCCTAGGGCTTCAGTTCCAAGTAAAATTCCCACTACTATTGGAACTACTACTGCTATAAGTCCTGGCACGATCATTTGCTTTAGGGCTGCACCTGTTGAGATGTCTACACATCTTGCATAGTCAGGAGTTCCTGTGCCTTCCATGATGCCAGGGATTTCTTTAAATTGTCTTCTTACTTCGTCAATCATTTCTGAAGCCGCATTACCTACTGCTGACATTGTTAGTGCAGAGAAGGCAAATGGTAGCATACCACCGATAAATGTTGCAGCTATAACTTGTGGCTTAGAAATATCAATTCCACTTAGTCCAGTTGCGTTAATATAAGAAACGAAAAGTGCAAGGGCAGTAAGTGCTGCTGAACCTATTGCAAATCCCTTTCCTATTGCTGCTGTTGTATTACCAACAGAGTCAAGTGAGTCTGTTATATCACGAACGTCTTCTGGTAGGTCACACATTTCTGCAATACCACCAGCGTTATCAGCAATTGGTCCGTAAGCATCTACGGCAATTGTCATACCAGTTGTTGAAAGCATACCAACAGCTGCTAGTGAAATTCCGTAAAGTCCAATAATTGGGTCTGCGTTTCCGCCAGCTCCAAGGTAAGCTGCAATAATACCAATAGCAATAATAATAATTGGTCCAACTGTAGACATCATACCAACAGAAAGTCCAGCAATAATATTTGTTGAAGCTCCAGTTTGTGATTCTGCTCCAATTCTTTTTACTGGTGCATAATCATCAGCTGTATAATATTCTGTAAATTTAGAAATAATAAGACCAACTGCAATACCAATAATTACTGGCGCAAAAGGTGCAAAGCTTCCGAAAATTACATTTGATAAAATAGCTGAAGCAATCATAGTAACTGCTGCTGCTACATATTCTCCTGCGTTAAGAGCTTTTTGTGGGTTCTTGTCTCCCTTTACAAAGAAAGCTGCTACAATTGATGCTAAAATACCAACTGTTGCAACAAGAAGACCAAATTTAACTCCATCTTCTCCATAAGCTACTACTCCAAGAGTGATAACTGATAGAAGTGCTCCTACATAGGATTCAAATAAGTCAGCGCCCATTCCAGCAACGTCACCAACATTATCTCCTACGTTATCAGCAATAACTGCAGGGTTTCTTGGGTCGTCTTCTGGGATTCCAGCTTCAACTTTACCTACAAGGTCAGCTCCAACATCGGCTGCCTTAGTATAAATTCCTCCACCTACTCTTGCGAAAAGTGCAATAGAAGATGCTCCAAGTGAAAATCCTGTAATAATTTCAGTTTGTCCCTTTGTAAAGAAGTATGCGCAAGTAATACCAATGATTCCTAAACCAACAACGCACATTCCCATTACAACTCCACCTGAAAAGGCAACGTCAAGGGCTTTACCTAGTCCACCCTTCCAAGCTGCATTAGTTGTTCTAACGTTTGCCTTTGTGGCAACTTTCATACCAACATAACCAGCAGCTACTGAAAAGATAGCTCCAACAATGAAACAAATAGCAGTTGGAATTGATTTAAGTCCTACTGCCAAAATAATTGCAAGTACAATGACAAATATAACAAGAGCCTTATATTCCCTTGTCAAAAATGCCATAGCTCCTTCTGAAATGTAAGAAGAAATTTCCTTCATTCTTTCATTTCCGGCATCTTGTTTTGACACGAAACTCGCCTTATAAAAGGCAAATAAAAGTGCCAAAACGCCGACTATAGGAGCTAAATATAAAATATTCATTTTAATCCTCCTTAAATTTTAATTGCAAGGTATTTATAAAAGACCAGCTAATAAAAATACAATTGCAATAAAGACCACTACAGGAAGTAGAAAAAATATCATTCTAATTCCTTCCTAATTTTAATTAAATTGCAGCTAAAACAATAAGTGCAAGTGCAAAAACGACGCTTGAACCAATCACAATCTTGTTTTGGATGTCTTTTTTACTTGAGCCCTTGTGTGAACCCCAAGTTGTAGTTTCTTCACCTTGAAGAGTTCCAAGACCAGCTTGATCTGATTCCATTTGTGCTACTACAGTTATTATAATAATGCTTGTAATAATAATTATAATAGATAATAAAGTTTGCAAACAACTACCTCCCTTAAATTTCTATAACATATAAATTCTAACACAGCAAGCCATTCTTATCAACGAATTTATAGGATTTTGGATAAATTTTTAACAACTTGTCTCAATTTTTAAAGAATTTTCAATTAAATCTTCCCTATCTTGCATGGCGAGAAGAGTTTTTTCGATTAATTCATCAAGTTCCCAGCCTAAATTTTCTGCTCCCTTTTTTATTACATCACGAGAACATCCTTCAGCAAATTTTTTGTCCTTGAATTTTTTCTTCACACTTTTTAAATTCATATCCTTAGTGCTCTTAGATGGTCTCATAAGGGATGCAGCGTAGATTAAACCTGTAAGCTCATCTACTGCAAAGAGAACTTTCTCCATAAAAAGCTCGGGCTTTACACTTGAACATAGTCCGTGACCGTGAGATAAAATTGCGTGAATTAATTCATCACTTCCACCTGCGCCCTTTAAAATTTCCGGCGTATTTTTGAGATGCTCTTCAGGATATTTTTCATAATCAACATCGTGAAGAAGTCCTGCCCTTTTCCAAAAGTCAACATTGTCCTTGTCAAATTCCTCTGCAAAATAGCCCATAACACTTTCAAGAGTTAGGGCATGTCTTATGTGAAACTCCTCCTTGTTGTATTCCTTTAAAAGTTTTAGGCCCTCTTCTCTACTTATTCCGCTATTCATATTGCCACTTCCTTTTTACCTATATTATCACAATAATTTTTGAATTTCACTTTTTTCTACTTGTGTTATAATGAATATAAGAATGCAATGATTACGGAGGTTTTTATGAAAAAAAATGTTGGCATAATGGGATTTGGAAGAATTGGCAGAGATGCTCTTAGAATTTGGGCTCTAAGAGATGATTGTAATTTCGAAGTTACTCATGTAGCCGTTAGAAATTTAGACAAAACTTTAAAAGAAAGAACTCACTTATTTAAATTTGATTCTATTTATAGAAGATTCCCTGGTGAAATTGAATTTACTGATGACGGAATGATTATAAATGGAAAGAAAGTTACTTTTGTTGAATCAAAAACTCCAGACCAAATGAATTGGAAGGAACTTGGCGTTGACATTGTCATCGACTCTTCAGGTGCCTTCAAGGATGAAGACAAGGCTAGGGGACATCTAACTAGCGGAGCAAAAAAAGTTGTCTTAACTTCTCCAGGCAAGGGCGACATGCTCACTGTTGTTATGGGAGTTAACGACGACAAGTATGACCCAGCTAAAGACGACATTATTTCCAACGCATCATGTACTACAAACTGTCTTGCTCCAATTACTAAAGTTGTTTTAGAAAACTTTGGCATCAAAAGAGGACTTATGTCTACAGTTCATGCCTACACTAATGACCAAAATATTCACGATGGCGTTCACAAAAAAGACATGCGTCGTGCAAGAATGGGCGCTGAAAATATTATTCCTACTTCAACTGGTGCAGCTAAGGCTGTTGGAAAAGTTATTCCAGAAGTTGACGGAATTTTAACTGGCTTTGCCCTAAGAGTTCCTGTTCCAACTGGCTCTCTTGTTGATGTTACTTTTGAGCTTGAAAAGGAAGCAACAGTAGAAGAAATCAATGCAGCAATGAAAAAGGCAGCTGAAAATGAATTAAAGGGCATCCTTGAATATTCTGAAGACGAACTTGTTTCTTCTGATATCATAGGCAACACTCACTCTTCTATTTTTGATTCACTTCTTACAACAGTTAACGGAAAAATGGTTAAATTAATTTCTTGGTACGACAACGAATGGGGTTACACTGAAAGAGTTATTGATTTGACAGAAAAAATTGCAGAATCTCTATAATTTTTAAAAAGGCTTCATTGAACCAGCCTTTTATTTTAAAAGGAGCCAAAGTTTTTACACTCTGGCTCCTTTTTTTAGTCTTTAATAACTGTTCCGTGATTTCTAGGATTATTTGTGTTTAAAATTTTTATGGTAATATTTTTTTCTTCAACAGGTTTAATGGCATCGCCTTGGTAAACTTGTGCGCCCTTATCTATTATTTCCTTTAGCTCTTTAAAATTTAGCTTGTCAATTGTCTTTGCGTCAGGGTCCTTATTGGGGTCTGAAGTCATTATTCCATTTACATCAGTCCAGTTTTCGTAGACTTTTGAGTCTAGGGCGTAGGCTATAAGGCTACCTGTGTAGTCACTGCCACCTCTTGTGAAAGTTACAATGTCGCCATTGTTGTCGCTGCCATAAAAGCCTGGCACCACAGCCTTTTGGTTGTCGCCAATGTGATTTCTTATTGCTTCTCTTGATTTTTTTAAATCAACTTGTCCCTCTTCATCAAAAATTATTAAGTCCTTGGCATCTATAAAGTCGTAATCTAAATATTTTGCCATTAGTTTTGCATTTAAAAACTCACCTCTGCTGACGATAAAGTCCTTGTTATTTGAATTTTTTATCTGGTCAAAGACAAATTTTAATTCCTCATCCCAAAATTCTTCTAGCTTTAAGTCCTCTGCAATTTCAGAAAATCTTTTTTCAATTTTTACAAGTTGGGTGTCCCTATAAACTCTTTGGGCAGCTAGTTCATCTTCAAGAGATTTTATAATTTTTTCAAGGTCCTCAATTTTTTTATTTTTATCAGATAGAGAAATTAATTCGTCTGTAACCTTTGTGTCTTCTTTAAATCTTCTTCCCGGTGCAGAAACTACTATGACATCTCTATCTTCTTTTGAGAAAATAATTTTTTTCACCTTGGCAAATTGTCCTGCATCCTTTAAAGAGCTGCCGCCAAATTTTGAAACAGACTTGCCTTCTATTGTTTCAATGGCAAAAGGTGTCTCTTGATATACGCAGTAGTTTAGCCAGTTGGAGAAGAACAAGTTTCCTGCAGATCTCCACCTAATTTTTATTTCCTTCTTTGGGTCATTGTCCTCATAATAATTTTGCGGTGGAGCAATTTTCTTGCCCTGAGAAATATCTCTGATGTATTCATTGTGTAATGTGTCCTTGTCATATTCCCAGTGGCCAAAGTTAAATACAAAGCGGTTGTCCTTTGTTGTCACAAGGGAAACTCCAGTGTCAGGCCTTGCTGCGATGACTTCTAAATCATCAAAGCCCTCAAAATCTTCTGCGTCAACATAAGTATGTCTTGATGTTGGAACTAAAAATGTGTCGTCAAAACCCTTGACGATTTTATTGTCCTTTAGCTTATCAAATTCAAAGACGCCAAATATTTTTCCATTAGAAACCTTGTGGTCAATGTTGTAATAGTGATAGAGGGCTGCTTGGGCTGACCAGCATATAAACATTGTGGAGTAGACATTTTCCTTGGCAAATTCAAAAATTGTCTTTAATTCGTCCCAATATTTAATTTCTTCATAGGCAATAGTTTCAATTGGTGCTCCAGTTATTATCATTGCGTCGTACTTCTTGTGCTTAATGTCTTCATAGGTTTTATAAAAGGCCTTTAGTCTTTTTAAATCGCTATTTGTTGGATTGTAGGACTCCATTCTCACAAGATCAATATTTATTTGAAGGGCTGTGTTAGATAACATTCTCAAAAGTTGAAGCTCTGTCTCTTCCTTTTTTGGCATTAAATTTACAATGGCAATGCTAAGAGGTCTTATGTCCTGCTCCTTAGCAGATGAATCTCTCATTGTAAAAATATTTTCTCTCTCTAAAACTTCTTCAACTATTAAATCTTTAGGTATTATTAAAGGCATTTACTTATTCCTCTCCTCTATAAAATTTGTACTTGTGAGTAAATTTAAATTTTTAGCTGGCTTTATAAAATAAAAAAACTCCCGTCCCATAAGGACGAAAGCTTCGTGTTACCACCTTAATTCTCCCTTATCTCGCAATAAGGGACTCTTCAAGTACTGCCATACTCTATCGCTATAACGGGCGAGCCCGTACTCATCTAAATATCGACAAGCACTCGAGAAAGACCATGTTCGCTTATTTTTCTTCTACTTCTTTCACCAAACGAAGCTCTCTGTAATCAGTCCAACAAGTTACTCTTCTCTCTGTTGAGTTTAAATTTTATACTATGATAGCATTTAATAATCTTTATGTCAAATAATTTTCTTTTTATTTAAAATCAAAAATTTTTGTCAGGAACTTTTTGCAAGTGAGGCAAAATTTTAAAGTAGGGCATAATCTTTTACCTTATAAAATTTTTATTGTGAATAAGTTTTTAAGATGCATAAATTTTTTAGGTGAGCTCTTATAAAAGTAAAAAAAGAGAGACCGCAGTCTCTCTTAATAGTATGGTTTATTTTCTTTAAGCTTCCTTATTAATTACATCAATTATAGAGCCATCTCTATATTCTACAACTGCAACTACTTCGTCAGAGAACTTAATTTCTTCAGGTTTACCTGTAAGTTTTTCTGCCATTTGTTGCAATTCTTTGATGTCTTTAATTTCAAGTCCAGCTTCTTCAAATTTTTCAATTAAATCTTTTCTCTTTGGATTAACAGCAATGCCGTAGTCTGTACATACTACATCAACGGATTCGCCTGGTGTACAAACTGTTGTAACTTTATCCATGATAATTGGATTTCTTGACCTTACAAGTGGTGCAAGGATAAGTGACATCTTTGCTCCAGGTGCAGTATCTTGGTGTCCACCAACTGCTTGGTTAATAACTCCATCTGATCTTGTCATTACATTGACATTGAAGTCTGTGTCGATTTCTAGTGCGCCAAGTAGTACGAAGTCAAGAGTGTTAACTGCTGGTGTTGGGTTATTTGGATTTGCATAAGATGATGCTGTTTGTTCAAAGTGCTTTGGATTTTCGCGAATTGATCTTACTGCATCAAGGTCAAAGGATTGTGTATCGTAAATACCATCGATTAGACCTTCTTCAAGCATTGTTACCATATATCCAGTGATTCCACCAAGTGCCATTGATGCTTTTATGTTGTCCTTCTTCATTTCTTCACGAAGGATTTTTGCCACTGCAAGTGTTGAACCTGCAGCTCCAGTTTGGAATCTAAAGCCATCTTTATAAAGTCCAGATGCTTTAATTGCCTTTACAGCATTATTTGCAATTAATAAATCTCTTGGGTTGTCGTTAAATCTAATTGAGCCAGAAACAATTCCCTTTGGATCTCCAATGGCATCAACTTTAACTACATAATCAACATACATCATGCCAATTGATGCAGGAATATTTGGAAATGGTACAAGATTATCTGTGATTGCAATTACACAGTCAGCATACTGTGCATCAACAATGGCATAACCTAGTGAGCCACAAGCAGCTTTTCCCTCTCTACCATTCATGTTGCCGTATTCGTCACAAGATGGTGCAGCTAAAAAGGCTACATCAATGTGAAGTTCGCCATCTTCAATTGCTCTTGCACGACCACCGTGAGAACGAATTATACATGGTTTTTTAAGGATTCCCCCAGAAATTTTTTCTCCAAGTTCTCCCCTAAGTCCAGATGATTGAATGCCAGTGATTACACCTTTCTCAATTAGTGGAATTAGTTTGTCGTGGCAAGGTGAAAGTGATGATGGAGCAAGAGTTAAGTCCTTAATGCCCATATCCGCAATAACTTGCATAACCATATTTACAACATAGTCACCATTTCTTAGGTGGTGGTGGAAGGAAATTGTCATTCCATCTTTAAGTCCACTTTTCTTTACAGCTTCTTCAATAGAGCCTAAAAGTTTACTTTCGTCTCTTCTTCCATATCTAATTTTTGGAGAAGCCTTTCTATCAGTTCTAAGATATTTGCCTTCGCCTTTAAAGGGAACAAGTTCGCCAATGCCTTCAAGGTATTCAGGGATATCTCTTCCTACTGCATTTTTATTATAGTTCATCAATATCCTCCTTCTTTAGCACTCCACTTGCAACTGCAAGGTCAAGAACTCTTTGTGCACCAGCAATAACTGGATAGTCAACCATTTTTCCGTCAACTGTTATAACTCCAGAGCCCTTTCTTTCAGCTTCCTTTGAACCGGCTATAATTCTTAGTGACTTAGTAATGTCCTTTTCAGTTGGTGTGTAAACTTCATTTACAACAGCAATTTGTTTAGGGTGAATTACAGACTTGCCATCAAAGCCAAGGTCCTTTATAAATTGAACTTCTTCTCTAAATGCATCCATATCGCTTAAGTTTGTGTTAACTGTATCGAAACAAGCAATGCCTGCATTTCTTGCTGCAAGTACAATTTGACTTCTTGCTGCAAAAAGTTCCCAACCATGCTTAGACCTTTGTGTCTTTAAGTTTGTAACATAGTCGGCAGCTCCAAGGGCAATACCCATCATTCTAGGTGATGCCTTGGCAATATCAACTGCATTAATTACACCAGTTGGAGATTCAATGGCAGCCATCATAAGAGTTCTACCAAGGCAGCCCATTTCTTCTTCCACTTCAGTTATTATTTCATCTACATCTTTAACATCTTGTGCAGTTTCTGATTTTGGTAATCTAATTACATCTACTCCAGCTTTAACCACTGCCTTAATATCTTCACGTCCAAAAGGTGTGTCAAGGGCATTTATTCTTACAACAACTTCAGTTTTTCCGTAGTCTAAAGTTTTAAGTGCATTGTAAACTAAAAATCTTGCCGCATCTTTTTGATTGATACTCGTTGCATCTTCAAGGTCGATCATAATTGAATCAGGGCCATAAATGTGAGCATCAGTGATGTTTGCAGGATTGTTACCTGGAAGAAACATCATTGTTCTTCTTAATCTCTCTTTCAAAATATCAGCTCCAATTATATTCTGTACTTTCAGCTGCTCTAAAGCATGCTGCTTCTACTCTTGCTTTAATAGTGTAGTCCAAGGCTCCCTTGTCTACTGCTGTAACTTTTGCGTTTTCTACCTTTAATTCTTCTAAGGTCTCTCTAATAACTTTTTCAATTTGTTTGCCAAATTGTTTTTTCACTGAACTTTCTAGTTCAATGGAAATGCCTTCGCCGTTGTCAACTGTTATTAAAATATCATTTGACTCAAGAGTTCCAGCCATTGCTTCTTTTTTTAGTTTCAAAAATATCCCTCCTACTACATGAGCGTTCCAAAGAGTATTGATCCTATAACAAGTATAATACCTCCACCAAGTCTTGATGAAAGTTGTGCATAAGAAATTAAATCCATTCTGTCAGCTGCTCCAAGAACTGCCAAGTCACCAGATCCACCTCTGTTTGCCATACAAAGTCCTGCAGTAACAGCTGAGTCAACAAAGAAGAATCCTACAAGGTGTCCAACAAGTCCTGAACCAATAACAGCGCCAACAACAATTAAAAATGACATAACAACATTTCCAAAAGTGATAGCGTCTCTTAGTTCAACTAAGTCAGTTTCAACACCAACCCCAACCATAATTAAGATTACAATGTTTTTTGTAAAGAAAGATTGAACTTCCTTAGCAGCTTGTCTAAGTGGTCCAGGAACAATTCCAAGTCCATTAGCAAGAGCAACAATAATAATCATAAAGGCAAAGGGATGAATTGGCACTGAAGGAACTAGTGGATCCCAAACTTTATCAGCTACAAGTCTACCTAGTTGGTAGAAAGTAAGAGCCATTAAAATTGCTCCAGCGTAGTCCTTTAATTGTGTAGTGAACTTTTCTTCATTTTGTTCAATTTCAGGAGCTGATCTCATAAGAGTTTTCTTATCTCCTGTAAGGCCTGTCTTACTGTTACCAATCTTATTTAAAATACCACCAGCAATAATAGCGAAGATATTTGCAATTGTAAGAATTGAAATAGCAAAGCCATAGTAGTTCGCAGCAGCATCTCCAGTAACTCTTTCATAAATTTGACTTAGAGGAACTGCACCTGCACCGTTACCTCCGCCCATTACTGGAAGAACATACTTTAAAACAGTTTCAGATGGAGAAACTCCAAAGAAAAGTCCACCAATAATACCAAGAATGGCAGCACCTAAAACTCCACCAAGGATTGCTGGAATATATCCTGCAAAAGACTTGATCATAAGATCTCTATTAAGTCCTAGAAGTGAACCAGAGATAAGCATTATGATAAAGAAGTTTAATAGTCCCATAGGCTTTGAGTTAACAGCTGAAATAAGTTCTACATATTCTTCTGGTATAACATTTAGATAAACTAGAACTGCTGCACCTAAGAAGGCAAGAACAAGTCCACCGCCAACATAAGTATTCCAGATTGGAATAATCTCTCCAATTTCATATAAAATAATACCTATTGCGAACATAAGGGCAACGCCGCCCGCTAAATCTTTTGACAAAACTCCCGTGTATGTTGCTATGAAAACAATTATTGCTAAAACCAATAACATTGGAAGGTTAAGTCCAAAATATTTTTTCTTCATAGAAAAAACCTCCTTTACATTTACTTTTATAATACCCCAAAAACTCATTGTTACGCAATAAGATAGAGCCTATTTCTCGCACTCTACAGCAAATGTTATGTTGTAGGTTCAACAAAATAATTTTGTGGTAACGCTTCTAAATTAGTAATAAATTTTAAAAAAGCAAGGTCATTGCTTGCTTTTCTTTAAATTTATTAGGTTAATATATTGAATTAATTTTACTTTGAAAAACAAGAATTACTTTAATAAAAGCAGTCCTTTAAAATTAAATTTATTTAAAAAACCTTTTTACCTCATCTATAAAAACTTTAGTAGCTTGGGACTTGTATATATCTGGGATTGTTAGAATTGCAGTGTACCAAATATTTTCTTCTGTATCAGATAAATTAAAACTGTCATAACTTTTATCTTGGCTAAAGATGTTTAAATAGTCCTTGGGTATTATAGTAATCCCCATTCCATTGGCAGCAAGTCTTTTTGCGGTTTCAAAGTTTTTTGTAGTAAAGACAACTTCTGGGTTTATTCCATAAGATTTTATCGTTCTATCTTGAACCTTTCTTATGCCCTTATTAATATCTAGAAGTATAAATTTTTCTCCTTCAAGATCTCTCAAATCCACATAACTTTTTCCATTTTTAATTTTTATTTTGTCTGAATTTATTAAATAACCTTTAGGAGTTACTAAGAGAAATTCGTCTTCCTTTAGGATTTCATAATTTATTTTCTCATTCATTTCCTTTTTATGGACATGAGTGAGTGCAAAATCAACATTTCCACCTAAGACCAAATTTTCAAGTACCCTTGTATTTTCTTCCCTAATAATTATCTCTACATTTGGATAATTTTTGTTAAAATCTGGCAGAATCTTGGGAAGAATATTCATACCCATATATCTTGCTATGCCTATGACCAGCCTTCCTGCCTTTAACTCATTTATATGAGTTATTTCAGACTTGAAGTCGCTGTAAATATCTAGTATCTCCTTTGCCATGAGATAATATTTTTCTCCTGCATAGGTTAATTTCATTCCCCTTGGCTCACGAATAAATAAATGTGTGCCCAATTCCCTTTCTATTCTTTGAAGAGCCTGGCTAAGACTTGGTTGAGCAATAAAAAGCTCTTCTGCCGCCTTAGAAATTGACTGTGTATCAGCTATAGTTTTAATATAAAGCAATTCTTTGTCGTTCATAATCCACTCCCATAGTTAAAAACTATATGACATATTTTTAATTCATATTTGTTATATGGCTTCTTTAGTACGATAATATTTTATATATATGAAGACTTTATGTCAATTACATAACGGGAGGTAAATTATGTTATCATTAGTAGGTTTTTTATTAGTTTTAGCAATTATAGTTTTGCTATTAAAGGGAAAGATGAGTCCCATTGTTGTTCTTGTTTTAATTCCTAGTTTAGCTGCTCTTTTAATTGGAACTAATATTGCCGATCTTAAAGAAATGATTGGCGCAGGAATGAAAACAGTTTCTAACAACTCTATTTTATTTATTTTCTCCATTATATTCTTCTGCATTATGAGTGATGTTGGAGTATTTGATGTCATAGTAGATAAACTTGTTGCTATGGCGGGAGAAAATGTTATTGCAATTACAGTTGCAACAGGAATAATAGGTATAATAGCTCACCTTGACGGTGCTACAGCAACAACTGTACTTATTACTATCCCAACAATGTATCCTATATACAAGAGAATGGGAATAAGACCTCAAGTTTTACTTTGTTTAACTGCTTGTGCCATGGGTGTTATGAACCTTTTACCATGGGGTGGACCCGTTGCAAGAGCTGCCACAGTTCTTGGAGTTGATGCAACTGGACTTTGGTTAAAATTAATTCCAATTCAAATTTTTGGTATAGTTTCTACAATAACTTTGGCTGTTATCCTCGGTACTATAGAGAAGAAAAGAGGAGCAGGAACAACTTTGAA
Source organism: uncultured Peptoniphilus sp. (assembly GCF_946998875.1). GTDB lineage: Bacteria > Bacillota > Clostridia > Tissierellales > Peptoniphilaceae > Peptoniphilus_A. The sequence continues at coordinate 42,484 of NZ_CAMQAY010000006.1, forward strand.
AATTGAATCTTCAGTTGTTGAAAAGACTAAAGAAGAACTTGACCCAAGATTTAAGAAGCTTCTTCCATTAAATATTATTTTAACTATTGCTGTAATTGGTCTTTTAATGGTCGATGTCCTTCAATCTTATTATGTATTTATGATTGGACTATCTCTTGCTCTTTGCATTAACTATCCTAACCTTAAGGCACAAAATGAAAAAATCAAGGAGCACGCTGCATCTGCTTTAACTATCTCCGCAACAATTTTATCAGCAGGTATTATGGTCGGTATAATGGACGGAACTGGAATGATTGAAGCAATGGCAATTACTCTTACAAATATTATTCCTAGTGCCCTTGGCAGGTTTACTCACTTAATCTTTGGATTCCTAGCACTTCCTATGGGAATGTTAGTAGGTACTGATGCATACTTCTTTGGACTAATGCCACCAATTATTGAAGTTGGAAAGGCTTTTGGCGTAGAAGGAATAAACACAGCAATGGCTATGTTAATTGGAAAGAACGTATCTCTAATGATATCTCCACTGGTTCCTGCAACATATCTTGCACTTGGACTAGTTGAAGATCTAGAATTAAAGGACCACATTAAGTTCTCTTTCAAATATCTATACCCTGTATCCGTTTTAATGGTTATAGCTGGTCTAGTATTTGGAATAATACATCTATAAAGTTAAGATTAAAATCCGGCTCTAAGCCGGTTTTTTTGTACCCTTCTTTAACTATAAACTTGCTTTGCTACTTAGGTATTCTTTTTGGTTTTACAATTCATTCATTTTTATAATTAATAAACATTTCATAGGCACAAATCCTTTTTCATTGGCAAAAAAAGAGCAAGCTTTGAATAACGATCCCAAAAGTTAGGTTTAAAAACTAACTTAAGGAGGTCAGTTAAACTTGCCTGCTCTCATAATTTATAGAGACTTGTCTAAAAATTCTTTTACCTTTTCTATAAATTCAATGTAATTTACTTTTACATAATCTTTTTTATTGTAACTTGATATTAAATCGCCTGTTATAAATCCATTTTCTATAGTGGCTCTAACAGCCTTTTTTAATTTTACACCAAATTCTTCTAATTCTTTATTTCCATCAAGTTGGCCTCTCTTTTCAATACCAGACGCCCAAGTAAATATTAGGGCAACTGAGTTTGTTGAAGTGATTTCACCCTCTTGATATCTTCTGTAGTGATCAGTTACTGTTCCATGTGCCGCTTCATATAGGTAAGTTCCATTTCCAATTATTGATGATTCCATCAGTGATAGTGATCCATAAACTGCAGAAATCATATCACTCATTACATCGCCGTCATAATTTTTTAGAGCCCAAAGGATGTTGCCCTTTGATTTCATAATTTGTGCTATGGCATTATCGATTAAGTAATAATTGTAAACTAATCCATTCTTTTCAAATTCTTTTCTATATTCTTCAAAAGTTTCATTAAATATTTCTTTAAAAACTGAATCATAACCTGGAACTACTGTGTCCTTAGTTGAAAAAATTAAATTCATCTTTTTTTCAAGGGCATATTTAAAACACTCATGTGCAAAATATTTTATCGACTCAACTTTATTAAATTGAGTTAAAAATATTGCATCGTAATCTGGTTTATATGAATATTTATTTTCTCCATTAATTGAAACATTTAATTCTTCACCTTTTTTTAGGCTAAAAGATTTTGAAACATAAATATCTCCAAAGGAATGCCTTGCTATTGCTATTGGCTCCTTCCATGTAGGGATTAAAATGTCCAAACAATCAAAGGTAATAGGTTCTCTAAACATTACTCCGTCAAGATATGCTCTTATTGTAGCATTTGGCGATGGATAGATTTTTTTTAGGTTAAATTCTTTTACCCTGTCTTCGTTGGCTGTGATAGTAGCACACTTAACGCCTACCTTGTGTTTTTCTACAGCCTTTGCAGAATCAAGTGTAATCTCATCATCAGTGTCATTTCTATTTTCCATTGATAAATCATAGTAGTCAATTTTTAAATCAATGTAGGGTTCAAGTAATTCTTTTTTTATATCTTTCCAGATGACCCTAGTCATCTCATCTCCATCCATTTCGACTATTGGATTTTTCATTTTAATTTTTTCCAAAATATTCACCTCTTGTAAAAATTCTATCAAAACAACCCTTATAAAACTAATATTAAAAAACAAGTGTAGGTATAGAGTATACCTATATGTTTCCTTAGTTTTCTATTACTTTTTACTTTTAAAGATTTACCTTACTTTTCCCTTTATAAATTTTCCTTCTCCATCAAGGACTGCAAGTTATTCCATTCAAGTTTTGGGTTGTTATATTCCTAAAAAATTTTTATATCACTTTCTTCTAAAATTTCATGAACCTCATTTATATAAGGTTTATGAAAATCAACTACCTCCTCAAAATTTTTTCTTTTTTTTAAGATTTATTAGCTTATTTTGTGGCATAAGTTTCTTAAATCACTTATACTAATATCAAGGATTTAAGTGATTATTTTCTATTAATGCTCTTAAGTCTGGTAAAAATAATTATTTATCTAAATAAGGCAAATTTTAAGGAGAATTTAATGAAAAAATTTTGTAAAATCTTTTCTGTCATTTTGTTGTCGACAAGTCTTTTGATTCCAAGTTCAGTCCTGGCATCTGAAAGAAATGATAAAATTGATGCTTTAAAAAGTTCTGGCGTGGTGAAGGGTTATCCTGACGGAAGTCTTGGTCTAGAGAAAAACATTACTCGTGCAGAAATTGCTGTAGTCCTTTCACAAATAAAGGGCGTAAATGCAAAGTCCAGTGACAAGCAAATTTTTAAGGACCTAGGAAAAGATCATTGGGCTAGGTCCTATGTTGAAGCTGCCTGTCAAATAAAAAATCCTCAAGGCATTCCTGCCATTGCTGGCTATCCTGACGGAAGTTTTAAGCCTTCTAATAATATTACCTATGCTGAAATTTTAAAAATTTTAGTTGCTGCCAACAAAGCTGACTTGACAAGTTCTGATGTGGATAAAGCAACATGGCCATCTTCCTGGATAAATTGGGCAAATTCCATGGGAATTATCGGGCCAAATAGTGGCATCGGAAATATCAATCCCAATGATTATGCTCCTCGTGGCGATGTGTTTGTCATGATTTTTAATTCTTTATCAAATGAAGGCAAATCTTCACAGTTGAATTTCTTGGAAAATTCTAAAAAAAATGCAAAGGAAATAGAATTACCTGGATATATTGGCACAAATGCATCAGAAAACCCTAATCCTAATATAAATACTAATGCAAATAATAATACCGACATTAAGAAAACTGCGAGCAAAAGCAATCTTGAAATAATAAATTCCTTTAACAATGGCGAAAGTTTTAACCACGATAAATTTCATCAAGAGTTTTTAAGTCTGGTAAATGCAGACCGTCAAAAATTAGGTCTCAATCCTCTAAGCTGGGCTGATGACTTGGATAGAGGATGTACTATTCGTTCAGAAGAACTGGCAAAACATGGTTCCATTACTGTAAGTGGAAGGAGTCATGTCCGTTTAGATGGGCGCGAATGGGAAACGGCTATTGATTATCTAGAGCCGCAGATTAGTACAACTACTATTGGTGAAAATCTTGCTAATCTAGCTTATTCCTATACTGGTGATGATATGATGCCCGAGCTTAATAAAATATTGACTGATGAAAGGGCTATGGCAGAAAAGTTCTATACAAATTGGTGGAATTCTCCAGGTCATCGAGACAATATGATGGATCCCAACTATACTTGTCTAAGTGTTCAAATCAGGGCAAGCAATAATATAAGAAAGGGCGGCCTTGGTAAAAATAGTTACTTCATTGTTGGAACAACTCTTTTTAGGGGAGACTATAGGGACTATGGCAGGAAGAATGACTTTGACGACTTTGATGGCTTTGGAAATAGTAAATACTATATAGAATATTGATAAAAACCCCCAAGATTATGTTTAATATAATCTTTGGGGGTTGTTTTATTCTTTTTCACTTTTTAAAATTTCTCTTACTTTTTCCTTTAGCTCATCTAGGCTGTGTCTTTCTTCTTTAATGCAGGTCCTTGCTATGTTCTTGCATATTATGCACTTTCTCTCAGAAAGTCCCAGGCTTGATCTTGATATTTGTCTAAAGTCTCTGTCATAGATGTCGATGTCTAAGAGTCTTCCGCCAAGGTCTTCTTCTTCAAGCTCAATCATTTTTTCCTTTATAAATTTTCCTTCTCCATTAAGAACTGCAAGGTATTCCATTCCTGTTTTTAGGTTTTGATATTCTTCAAATATAATTTTTATTTCATTATCTTCTAAAATTTTTTGAATCTTATTTATATAAGAAATATGGAAATCCGCTGCCTCTTCAAAATTTTTTTCTTCGCCAGGAATATTTAGCATAAAGGATAGGACTGGCAAGTCATATTTTTCCGTTAAGGCTTTTATCTTGTAGTATCTCTTTTCCTTTGCTTCAAGCATTTCTCTCATGGCAATAATTTTAGAGTCTTTCATTTATAATCCTCTGCCCTTCCTCTGATTTTAGTGCCACAATTGTGGCTTCAGGCAAATACTTATAGGCTTCTTCAAAATTTCTTTCTTTTAAAAGTTTTCTAACATGTGATGCAGAAATTACTTGGTCGCCACTTTTTATCCTTGGAATTTCTATAAGCTCTACTCCATATTGTGGCAAGATTTTCTTCATTGTGTCGTTGTAATTTTTTGTCACAAGGTCCTTATCTTCTGTGCCTACAAATCTTTTTTTTATGTTTAGGGCTTTTACAAAGTATCTGCCAAAAATTTTTGTGTCAAGCTCTGAATAAGCCTTTAAAACTGTCTTCTCGTCCTTATAAAAGTATGTTGGAAAGGTGTTTTTTGAAATAATGTAGTCGTTGCCCCTGTGAAGAATTACATTGTCAAACTTAGAAACTTCTTCTGCCACGATTTTATAGCGAAATTCATAGGGAAAAGTTGAGCCATCTTCTTCCACCATAAAGATGTGGAGGAGGTCCGTCATTTTTCTCGCCTTCTCAATTAAGTAGAGGTGACCCTTGGTCATGGGGTTGGCGTTTATTACTATTGCTCCAGACTCCCTATCATCTTTCATGCTTTTTAAAATTTTATGAAGTTCTTCTATTTTATTGTCAAGGAGTGCCACATCTTCAGTCTCTTCCACAAGAGAAAAGCCGAAGTCCGAAAATATTTTTATATTTTTTGGCTTTGTGAATATAAAGAGGTGCCTTTCGTCTCTTTCATACTGGTAATCTATTAGCCTTGTTATTATTGCGTTAGTAATTCCCATGCCCTGGTAAGCCTCATCAATGGCAAAGCACTTTAATACTCTTCCAGCTGCTGAACCTGTGCCCACAATTTTGTCGCCATCAAAAGCAGCAATAGTGTAGTCCACATCCTTTTCGTAATTAATGTCAAAGTCCTTTAAAAATTTTTCAATTTTCTTTTTTTCGAATTTCATCACTTGTCTGTACTCAATCACAGTAATCCTCCAATAGATAAAAATAAAGACTTAAAATTAAAAAGTCGGCGCAGCCACCTGGGCTTAAGTTTCTCCTTTTAAAGTCATCATTTATTTTTTTTATTTCCATCATGCCCTCTGAAGTCTTGTAAAGTTTATTTTTCATGACATAGCTGGCGCGTTCTTTTAAAAATTCAAGTCCTTCCATGCCGCCCCTCTTTATAATATTTGAGTCCTCAATAAAGGTCATGTAATAATAAAGGGTGCCTGTAAGGGAGTAGTCAAAGTTCACTTCTTTTTCGGTCATTTTTAAAAATTCTAAACCAAGAAGGGCCTTTTTAAAGCCCTCTTCAGCCTCTTCTCTTATGCCCTTGACGCTATACTTTTTAAAATTTTCTTCGCCGTGACTTGTAGCATTATTTTTATTTAATTCACCAGTAATTCCTCTGTTCAAATAGGAAACCCTAGCAATAATTTTTTCAAAGGAAAAATTTTCTTTTTTTATTTCAATGGCAGTGGCATAGACCAAAAGTCCCAGAGAAAAAATAATTCCCTTGTGGGTGTTGGCACCACCTGTTGCCTTTTTCATCTTCTCTTCATAAATCACGCCAAATTTTCTGAGCTCCCTATAATCTTCGCCATCTGACTTTTCGCCAAGCTCATAGGCAATTTTAAAGTAGTCGTGAAGGACTAAAGCTGAATTTATAAAATCTATGTAATTCATGTCCACATGAGCGCCCTGATCTATTAGAGTGACAAGCCCAGGCTTTGGGCTCAGCGACACTTCATAGATGAGTGCATAGGTAGACAGTCTTGCAATAATATCTGAATTTATCATAAACCCTCCAATTTCATTATAATAAATAAAAAAAATTTCATCTACTCTTTATTTTTCTAGGGTCTACATCCTTCTTTTGATAAAATAATTTTTAAATTATAAATAAGCAAAACTTTTATACATGAAAAAACCGAGGTCGCCCTCGGTCTTAAATTATTCTATTTGGATTATTTATGAATATTCTAACTTCTACTTATCAACTTATTTTTTAATCTATCAAAAGATTATTTAATTTCAATCTTTTTGTTTTTCTTTTCTTCTATCTTTTTAGGAATTGTGATTTCTAGAATTCCTCCTTCAAGCTTTGCTGACATGTTTTCTTGGTCAACATCTTTGAAGAACATTCTTCTCATCATTTTTGAAGATTTTCTTTCTCTGTGAATATAATTCTTTTCTTTGTTTTCGTCATTAACTTCTTCGTTTTTTTCAGCTGAAATTGTAAGTTTTCCATCTTCAAAATCTACATCAATTTCATCTTTAGAAAATCCAGGAAGTTCAGCTTCAACTTTATAGTCCTTGTCTTCATCAATTACATCAACCTTAAAAGTAGCAGCTCTCATTGCCCTTTGAGGTGTGAAGTCGTCGTTAAAGAAAGAATCTATCATGTCATAAAAATCATCAAATCTTGTATCTCTCAAATAATTTTTTTCATATGGTTTAATACTCATTTAAAAACTCCCCTTTATATTTAAATTATTAGCAGCCGATTAACTCATCTGCTAACCATCTTTAGTATAGGCCATTGGTCAAAGAATGTCAATAGTGTTTTTGACTTTTTTTGACCTTTTTAAAAAATTTTTTAACTTTTTTGCAAAAGAAAAAAAGAGGGCGAACCCTCTTTCTCTTTAAGCTAATTTATTTTAAAATTGTGTGTCGTTATAATTAGCCTTAAATACATAGAAGTTTTGGTTTAAAGCTGTGATTATTTGCTCTTGATGTGCCTTGTCCTTTGTGTCAATGACTAGGCTAACTATCATGGAGTCAATTGTATCGCCAACTACATCTATATTTTGACCAATTTTAACTATGTTTGCTCCTTCTCTTTCAAGAAGTTTTGTCATGCGAGTCATTTCTCCTGGTTGGTCATTTAATTTGATCTTAAGTTCCATTCTTCTGTTAGTCTTGTAAAGACCCTTTTCAATAACTTTTGAAACTCTTGTTACATCAATGTTGCCGCCAGAAAGTACGCAACAAACTTTTTTGCCCTTGTGGTTAAATTTCTTATACATTAAGGCTGCTACAGTTGAAGCTGCTGCTCCTTCTGTTATAATTTTATTTTTTTCAAGAAGGGTAAGTATAGCTGATGAAATTTCTCCTTCAGTTACCAATACTATTTCATCTACATATTCCTTAACTATGTCAAAAGTAAGTTTTCCTGGAGTTTTTACTGCAATACCATCGGCAATAGTTGAGCCGCCTTTAACAGTTATAATTTTTCCTTCTTTAATAGATTCATACATGCTTGGAGAAATTTTTGTTTGAACTCCAATAATCTTTATATTAGGATTGATGCTCTTTGCTGCAAGGGCGATACCAGAAATAAGTCCACCGCCGCCAATTGGCACAACTATTATGTCTGTGTCAGGAAGTTTTTCCAAAATTTCAAGTCCAATAGTTCCTTGACCTGCAATAACTTTTTCGTCATCAAAAGGTGCTATAAAAGTTAAGCCTTCTTCCTTTGAAAGTTTTGCTGCATAAGCTGCTGCATCGTCAAAGGAATCCTTAACAAGTTCTACTTCTGCTCCATAATTTCTTGTTGCTTGAACCTTGGAAAGTGGTGCATGGTAAGGCATACAGATGATAGATCTTATTCCTCTTTCAGTTGCTGATTTTGCAACACCTTGAGCGTGGTTACCTGCAGAGCAAGCTACAACACCTTTTTCTGCTTCTTCGTCAGTAAGAGTGGCAATTTTGTTATAAGCTCCTCTTAGTTTAAAAGAGCCTGTGTCTTGCAAAACTTCTACTTTTAAGTAAACATCTTCTCCTAGGTTTGGGGCATAAACTACTGGCGTCTCTTTAATGTGACCCTTTAATCGTTCTTTTGCATCATAAATTTCTTTTACATCCATTTTATTCTCCTTCTTTCTTGTGATGGATTATGCTAACAAATTTATCATCTTCTAAAATTTTTCTAACCCTTTTTTCAAAATCCATTCGGCTCATCCAAATGATTCTTTCACAACCTAGGCACTTCAACTTTATGTCGGCGCCCTTTCTTACTATTTCCCATTTATTTTCGCCACAGGGGTGTCCTTTTTTTAGCGTAACGATGTCACCCAAGTTATAGTATAGCATCACTGTCCTCCCTTTGTATCAATTTATTTCTAATAATTGGCATTTTTATATTTTCTCTTTGCATAGTTTTTAAAATCTCTGCCCTTATTGCATATTCAATGTCATATTGGTTGCCCTGCCTTGTATAATAGACAAGACTCATCTTGTAGGCGTCCTTGTCATTTTCAGTAACTCCCCAAAAATTTGGTCCCAGGACCATGTCCTCGTGGTCCCTATATTTTTCTAGGGCTTCCTTTATTTTCTCACTTACAAAGGATGGGTCGCAAGAATTATCCACATAAAAATCAATTCTCGTCCTCACATTTGACCTTTCCTTATTGGAGACAATGGAGATATTGCTGTTGGGAATTATGTGAAGAATCTTATTGAAGTCGCGAATTTTTGTAACCCTAAGACCCACATCTTCCACTACACCTTCAATGTCTCCTATTTCAACTAAGTCTCCAACAGAATATTGGTCCTCAAAGATAATAAAAAATCCATTGATTAAATCCTTTACCAGGTTTTGCGCGCCAACACCTATTGCCAGTGAAAAGACACCTAGAGTTGCAAGTATAGGCGCAATGGAAATTTTAAAGACGCTCATAATTATTGTCAATCCAATAAAAATTAAAACAACTTTTAAAATTCTCTTTATTAAATTTGCAACTGTGACAATCCTGTTGTAGGAGCTCTTTTCTTTTATCTTTTCTGAATTTAATTGTCTATTAATAAAACCATCTATAATTTGTAAAATTATAAAAATTCCAATAATTATGGCTGCAACTACAGCAAACCTCTGCCAAGAGCCAAGACCTCCAAAGGTAGACTGAAGGGCCGCATCAGCTTCATTTGCAACAGCGCTTGTGTTTTTCTTTAAATTCACTTTACACCTCTTTATAAGTGGTTTCTATTTTATTTTCATCTTCTCTCACTGCATTTGAATTGACAACGGAATAAAGATTTAGCTCGCCATTTCTAAGGGCGCCAATTAAAAGTCCGTTGATTTTTATTTTGTCAAGAGAGTAGCCAAGTCTCGTGTAAAACTCTCCACGATTTCCTATTTCTCCACCAACATCGCTAGGTCCATAGACATAAATTGAGCCAGAGACATTTTCCATTTTGTTGACATTGGCTGCAATTATTTTTTTCTCGCCAGGCTTTAGAGCATAATCATACTTGGTGATAATGCCTGAGTGAAGAAGATAAGTGTCCCTTCCCTCCACTAAAACATCGGAGATATTGGGTATCTTCGCCTCATATTTTTTGCCTTCATCCATAAATCTATAAATGGACTTGTCTGTAAGGGCGAGGACAGACCTCTTGTCCTTTTTCACAAAGAAGACTATCTCGTGATTTAGGACCTGGCTCTTTTTATTTCCCTTGTGAAGAGAATAAAGAAGAGAAGAATAGCCACTGGCATCATTTTTTATCTCTGCAACAGAAAGATTTTTTGAATCTAAAATGTCGTGAGTTAAAATTTGATTTCCCGTCCTGTAAATTTCTGTGAGAGTAGAGTCATTGCCCATTAAGTATAAAATTTCATTTTTCTCGTCAATTACATGAAAAATAATATTTGCATTTTCATAGGAAATGTTAAAGACTTCGCCCTTGACATCTGTTGTAGAAAGAAGCTCGCCCATTTCAGAGTACATGTGGACCTTGCCCAAGTCCTTTTCATACAAAAAGGCGTAATTGTTGGCGAAAAATGCCTCAATATTTTCGTCTTCTCTCTGAATTTTTTTTATGATGTTGCCATCTCTATCTGTTATGTATAAAACAGGATCAGCCCACAAAAAAACTGACTTAGATGAAATGGAAAAGTCCTTTATGGGCTCATTGACACTTACACCCTTAAGTCTAACAATGGTTCTGTCCTTGGAAAAATTTTTGTGGTTAAAATATAAAAATCCAAAAAATATTAATAATAAAACTAAAATTATTGCGTGATTTTTCTTTAATTTCAAAATATCACTCCCGACTTAATTATAACATTTATAAAATTATTTTTGCATTTTTTTGCAATTAAAAAGAGATGCCTTAAACATCTCTTCCTTCTTTACTTTTTATTCAAAACCACTGCGCCTAGGAGCACAAAAATTAGTCCAAGTATTATATATATTGTGAGTTCTTCGCCAAGGACTAGGACAGATAAAATTGTTCCAAAAATCGGAATAAATAATTTGTATATGCCAAATTCACTTGCACTGTGCCTTTGAAGGACTGATGTCCAAATTGTAAAAGATGTGGCTGAAATAAAAGCTCCATAACACAGCATGAGGAAGAATTTTAAGCTAACATTTACAGGAGATTTGTGACTCAAAGCACCAATAATTATAAGTGGAGTGGCTCCAAGGAGAAATTGTGTGCCTGTCATTAAAAAGGAATTTTGATCTCTTCCATATTTTCTTATTAAAACTGATGCAAGGGCGTTAAGTGTTGTGGCGATTAAAATAAATCCTTCACCGGTAAGCTTAAAGTGAAAGTTCCCTGCATCCTTTAAGTTAATTATGATTATGCCAATAGAACCAATAATAAGGGCTGCAACTTTTCTCTTAGTGAATTTTTCATCGGCAATTAAAATTACAGAAATTATTACAGTTATAAAGGCATTTGATGCTTGGATTACTGCTGCAAGTGAGCCTAGCGTGTTGGAAAGACCGATGTAGTAGGTGCTGTACTGAAGTGTTGTCTGTATTAGGGCCAAAATTATTATAAATTTGTAATTTATTTTGTCCCTTTCAACTTTTTGTCTGTTAAAAATAAAAAAGTATATATAGGTCAAAAGCCCCGCCATAAAAAATCTTATGCCAGCAATAAAAATTTTTCCGCCAGGGTCATTTGGCAAAATCCCAGCTTCTATATAAGTGAGCTTTATGAGGGGAATGGCAGAACCCCAAAGGAGCATGGCCATAAGAGAAAAAATTATCGCCCATTTTTTTTCTTTAATTAAGTTCATCTTTACCTCTCAGTTTTCCTAAATAAAAAAGGAGGTTGCCCTCCTAATTTTATATTTTAAAGTTCTTCTATCTTTTTCTTAATATTTTCTGCTGTGAAGCCAAATCTTTCAAAGACTTCAGAGCCCTTGCCACTTGCACCAAAGGTATCTATGGAAATTGCCATGCCCTTTATGCCAATGTACTTGTGCCAGCCAAAGGATGAAAGTGCTTCAAGAGAAATTCTCTTTTCTATTTTTGAAGGTAATATTTTTTCCTTGTAATCAGAAGATTGCCCATCAAAAAGTTCCATAGAAGGCATTGAAACAACACGCACTCCCTTAAGTCCCTTTGCTGCTTCAAGAGCAAGAGAAACTTCAGATCCTGTTGCAATTACAATTTTTTCAAGCTCGCCCTCTTCTTCTTTTATAATGTAGGCGCCCTTCATAATGTCTCTTGATGAATTTTCAAGTTGTGGCAAGTTTTGTCTTGAAAGGGCAAGAACAACAGGTGTGTTCTTAGAATTAAAGGCAAGGTTAAGTGACGCTGCAGTCTCTCTTCCATCAGCTGGTCTCAAAACAATAATGCCAGGAATTGATCTTAGCATAGCCAAGTGCTCAATTGGTTCATGAGTTGGGCCATCTTCGCCAACTCCAATGGAGTCGTGAGTGAAGATGTAGACATTAGGCAAGTTCATTAGGGCAGCAAGTCTAATTGTTGGCTTTAGATAATCGCTAAATACTAAAAATGTTGCAGCATAAGTTTTTAGTCCGCCGTGAAGGAGGATTCCATTAGTAATGGCTCCCATGGCATTTTCGCGAACGCCAAAGGTTAAGTTTCTGCCAGATCTATTTTCCTTTGAAAAATATTCTTCGCCCTTTAACATAGTCTTATTTGATGGACCTAAGTCGGCAGAGCCGCCAAAGATATGGATGTTGTCTTTTGCAATTTTATTTAAAACTTCTCCAGATACGCTACGAGTTGCCATGTCCTTAGTGAAAGAATCGTAATAAGAATCTTCTAATAATTCCTTCTTTTCAGGATTAAAGGAAGCCTTGTAGTCCTCATATTCCTTTGGATATTTTTTAGCATACTCTTCTTCAATTTTTTTCTTTTCAGCAGCTTTTCTTGTATTTTCTTCTACAATTTTTTTGAAGTGATCTCTCACATCATCTGCCACATAAAAATCTTGGTCAGGAAGTTCAAAAAACTCACGAGTTGACTTTCTATTTTCCTTACCAAGAGGTTCGCCGTGAGCCTTTGCAGAGTCTTCTCTAGGTGAGCCGTAGCCAATTTTTGTCTTCACTTCTATTAGTGCTGGCCTTTCTGATTTTTTTGCCTCTTCAATTTTTTCATTTATTTCGTCTAAATTATTTCCATCACTAACTAGGAAAGTGTCCCAGCCAAGAGCTTCATATCTCTTTCTCACATCTTCAGAGAAGGCAAGGTCAGTTGAGCCTTCAATGGAAATTTTATTGGAATCGTAAAGGACAATTAATTTACTTAATTTTAAGGTGCCTGCAAGGGAAGATGCCTCGTTGGAAATTCCTTCCATTAAACAGCCATCGCCAACTAGGGCATAAGTATAGTGGTCTACAAGTTTTAAGTCATCTTTGTTGTAAAGGGCTGCAAGTTTTTCTTCTGCAAGGGCCATACCAACTGCCATGGAAACTCCTTGACCAAGGGGACCAGTAGTTGCCTCAACTCCCCTAGTGTGATTATACTCAGGATGACCTGGAGTCTTTGAGTCAAGTTGTCTAAAGTTTTTTAAATCATCAAGGCTTAGACCGTAATCAAATAGATAGAAAAGTGAATACAAAAGAGCAGACCCATGTCCTGCAGACAAGATAAATCTGTCCCTATTTTCCCAATCTAAGTCCTTAGAATCTCTCACTAAATGATTTTTAAAAAGTGCGTAAGCCATTGGGGCAGCACCTAGTGGAAGACCAGGGTGTCCTGAGTTTGCACTTTCAATTTGATCCACTGACAGCATTCTTATAGTATTAACTGCTTTATTTTCGATATTCAAAATTCCACTCCTCACTCAACTGAATTTTTATCTCTCATAACTGCTAACAAAAACTTTGGCAAATCAATTTGCCTCTTTAACCTAGATGGATTTTTTATAAGCCTGTAGAGCCACTCCAGCCCAAGCTTAATAAAAATCTCTGGTGCCCTATTTGCCCTGCCAGATAAAATGTCAAGGACGCCACCATTTCCAATAATAACTTTTGCCTTTAAATCATCTTTAAATTCGTCAATCCACTTTTCCTGACGGGGAAAGCCAAAACCGACAAAGATGATGTCAATGTCCTTTGAATTTATCTCTTCAATTATCTTTTTTTCTTCCGGCGAAGTTTCGCCATCTATCCTAGAATTGAAATAGCCATTGTGATAAGCTGCAACATGAAGATTTTTATACTTTTCATTGACGGACTTTGCGGCATCCTCTGCCACGCCTTCCTTGCCACCTAAAAAATATAAATTAAGTCCCATCTCATCTGCCAGCTCAAGAAGTTTAATAGAAGTATCAAAACCTGTGACCCTTTCTTTTAAAGGCTTCTTTCTCATCTTTGATGCGTAGATAAGACCAATGCCATCAGCCAAAATTAAATCGCCTGAATTAATTAAATGTCTAAGCTCCTCGTCTCTTTTAGCTGCCATGACAATCTCTGTGTTTGGCGTGTAAATTTTTTTAAGACCCTCTGTCTTTAAGAAGTCCCTTAAAATATTTTCACACTCTTTATTATCAATGTTAAAAATTTCAACTCCAAAAATTTTTATTTTTTCCATATATCTCTCCGCTAATAAGTTTATCACATAGAAAGTAGCATTTCTATTATTAATATTTTTTAAAGTTTAAATTTTTGCAAATATCTTTAGATTGCACTGACCCCCGAAATTTGGACCTAAAAATTCAACTTTTTGGGTGTCTTTTAATGGCAAAATATAGTTATGAATTTAAACGAAAGTTGGTAGATGGATATCTAAAAGGTAAAACAAGATATTGTCAGTTAGAGGAAAAGTATGGTGTTAACAATACTCAAATTATCAAATGGGTAAATAATTTCAAGGAATTTGGAGCTGAAGGTTTAAAACGTTCTAGAAATAATCGCGAGCATAGTGTAGAGTTTAAATTAGAAGCAATCACACGATACGAAACAACTGAACTCAGCTATCAACAACTTGCCCTAGAACTTGGTATCCACAATTATAGTCTCATTGCTAACTGGAGAAGGAAATATAAAGAGAATGGTATTGATGGTCTGCATTCCAAGGAAGTAGATAGACCAATGAAAGGTAAATCAAATAAAATTCAAGATTCTTCACATTTAAAGCAAAATATAATGAGCCTTGAAACACGTGAGCAATTAGAAAATCGTATAAAAGAGCTAGAAGCTGAAAACAGAAAATTGACCATTCAAAAAAATTCTGGGAACAGCTAAGGAGTTTGGAGAGGGAAGAAGCAATGAACAAAAGGCAAGGAACACATCCAAACACCGACAAGAATACCCGCTAGCAGAGATCCTTTCCGCAGTTGATTTTCCAAAATCAACATTTATGTATTGGCAGAAAAAATGGACCGAAGAAGATAAAGATAAATCTTTAAAAGATGAAATTCTTGATATTAGACTCAATAACAAAGACTATGGTCATCGTAGAATACGCCTGAAAATTAAAAATCGTGGGTGGCTTGTTAACAAAAAGAAATTGCAACGAATAGTGCAAGAATTAGGACTTCAGGTTCGCTCATATGGTAGAAAATACAAGAAGTACAATTCATATAAAGGAACTATTGGGAAAATTAAGAAAAATCGAATCAATCGTCAATTTGAAACCAACATCCCATATCAAAAAATCACTACAGACACCAAAGAATTTAAATATTATGTAGAAGATGAACAAGGGAAACTTCAAACAAAGAAACTCTATTTAGATCCATATCTAGATATTTTTAACATAGAAATCATTAGTTACACAATTTCAGATCAACCAATTGGAGAGACTATGTTAAAAGGTCTTGAAGAAGCTATTCAAAAAACAACTTCCTGCCCTTATCGACGGACCTTTCACTCGGATAGAGGCTGGGGCTATCAAATGAAGAATTATCAAGCCATATTGGTAGAAAATCACATTTATCAAAGCATGTCAAGAAAAGGAAACTGCTATGACAATGCTCCAATAGAAAACTTCTTTAGTATTCTCAAACGCGAAATTTATGATGGTTATGTCTATCGTAGTCGCAAGGAATTAAAGAAAGCTATCGAAGAATTTATCAGTTATTACAATGAAGATCGAATCAAAGAAAAATTAGGAGGTCTTGGTCCAAAACAATACCGTGAGCAAATGAAAGCAGCATAGAAAAATTTTATGTAAAACAAAATCGAGTAAGCATTTTGCTCACTCGATTAAGTCCAACTTTTTAGGGACACTCTACCTTCTATTTGAAAATTTTCATAAACTATTTATACAAGTATATTAATGAATTCACTTTCCTTCATACTCATTTTTTATTTCTTTTATTATATCTGTATCATCTAAAGTTGCTCCAATAAATCCTAAAATTGTTTTTGCACCATTTGTTATTGCTTTCTTCGAAGCATCAGATCCTACTAAATCAGCAAATTCTTTTGTATGCAAACTAATATCCTTGTGAGTAATAGCTACAGAAGGATGAAAAGCTGGACATCTGTAACTTACATTTCCAATATCTGATGAACCTGCTGCTTTTTCATGTTCACTATTTTCCATTCCATTTTCTTCCATTATTTTGGAAATTAAATTAGTACCAGTTGTATTATATTTCATGTCCATAAAAGGGTAACCATGTCTAGTAATATTAAATTTTGTCCTTGTTGCCTTAGCACTGCCTTCTATTACATCTTTCATCCATGGAACTAACGTATCTTCAACATATTTTGAATCATTAGACCTAAATGTATAAATACCACTAGCATACTCTGGTATTACGTTTGTTGCAACACCACCATTTGTTATATAACCTTCAATTATTGTTTCTGGCCTTACACATTTTCTCATTAAATCAAATCCATGGATTGCAAGCATTAGACCATCTAACGCTGAATTTCCTTCCCATGGGGATGCTGCTGCGTGAGCCGGTCTTCCAAAAAATTCTATTTTAAAAGTTTCAAAAGCCAATAATTTCCAATTAGGTCTATTGTTTGTATCTAAGTGTACCATTATTACATAGTCGTACTTGTCAAAGGCACCCCTATCAGCCATTGGAATTTTCAAACCTTCATTTTCTTCATCTGGCGTTCCTATAATATCTACATTGGCATTTATTAAATCTTCATTATGTTTAATAACTAAGGCAGATAAAACAGATATAGCACAGGAAGCTGAGTGTCCACAAGCGTGACCAACTCCTGGAAGAGCATCATATTCTGTTAAAATTCCAATTCTAATTTTAGAATCTTTTTTTTCTATAACTTTTCCTAAAAAAGCTGTTTCAATATCATAATAACTATCTTCTACTGCTATATCGTGTTTTGATAAAACTTCTTTTATTTTTTTTACAGATCCAAATTCTTGACCTGGTAACTCAGGATTATCGAATAAATATTTATTTAATGCAAAAGCTTCTTCTTTATACTCGTCAATATTTTCAATTAATCTCTTTTGTATGTTCATAATTAAATCTCCTATACATAGTTAATAATTATTGCAACCATTAATAATACTGATTGTGCTATTAATATTAATCCAAAAAGTGGAATAATAAATT
>NZ_CAMQAY010000007.1 GCF_946998875.1 uncultured Peptoniphilus sp.
TTGTAGAGCTTGAACTTTTAGATTTTGTTAGACCTGAATTAAAGTTTAATAGTCTAGAAGAATTATTTAAACAAATTGCAAAAGATGTTTTAGTTACAAGAAATAGATAACTTTACATTTGTTGCATTTCGTGGTAATATATAAAAGGTTAAATAGCTATTCACAGTTGGTCGCTCCTCGACGCCTACTTTGATTAGCTGTATTAAAAATTTAGGAGGAAAATATGTTAGAACCAAATATTAAAAAAATTATTATTGACGAATTTAAAACTCACGAAGGTGACACAGGTTCACCAGAAGTACAAATTGCAATTCTTACTAGAAGAATTAACGATTTAAACGAACACTTAAGAATTCACAAGAAAGACCACCACTCAAGAAGAGGACTTCTTAAAATGGTTGGTAAGAGAAGAAACTTATTAAGATATTTAAAAAATAGTGATATAGAAAGATATCGTACACTTATTAAAAAACTACAAATAAGAGGATAATAGGAGCGGTAATTCCGCTCTTTCTTATTAGAAGGAGGAAATAATGGAAAAAACTTATACTATGGATCTTGCAGGTTCCCAGTTAAAAGTTACAATTGGAAAAGTTGCAGAACAAGCTAATGGAGCTTGTTTAGTACAATATGGAGATACTGTTGTCCTAGTAACAGCTACAGCTTCATCTAAACCAAGAGAGGGAATCGACTTTTTTCCTCTAAGTGTTGATTACGAAGAAAAGATGTATGCTGTTGGAAAAATTCCTGGTGGATTTATTAAAAGGGAAGGTAGACCAAGCGAAAAAGCTACACTTTCTGCTAGATTAATCGACAGACCTCTTAGACCTCTTTTCCCTGAAGGATATAGAAATGATGTGCAAATAGTTGCAACTGTTTTATGTGTTGACCAAGATCATTCACCAGAAATTGTTGCCATGATTGGTTCTTCTATTGCTCTTTCTATTTCTGATATTCCTTTTGATGGACCTACTGGTTCAGTTGAAGTAGGATTTATTGATGGAAAATATATTATAAATCCTAATGAAGAAGAGAGAAACAATTCTAGAATTAATTTATCACTTGCTGGAACTGAATCTGCCATTATGATGGTTGAAGCAGGAGCACAAGAAGTAAGTGAAAAAGAAATGCTTGAAGCAATTTTACAAGGACATGAAGTTATCAAAGAAATTTGTAAATTTATCAATGAAATAACTTCAGAAGTTGGAAAAGAAAAGGCAGCTTATGAAGTATTCAAAGCTGACGAAGAAATTGTTTCTAAAGTTAAAGAATATGGCAAAGACTTATTAGTTGATGCAATTAGACAAAAAGATAAAATTGTAAGAGTTGAAAAAACAGAAGCAGCAAAAGAAGAAATTAGAGAACATTTTAAAGACCTAATGGAAGAAAACGCAAAAGACGTTGAAGCTGCCTTAGAAGAAATAGAAGTAACTGAAGTTAGACGTGGCATTCTTGAAGATGAAAGAAGACCCGACGATAGAAAACTTACTGAAATTAGACCTCTTTCTTCTGAAGTAGGAGTTCTTCCAAGAACTCATGGTTCAGGACTATTCACTAGAGGACAAACTCAAGTACTTTCTATTGCAACTCTTGGAGCAATTTCAGAAGAACAAGTAATTGATGGACTTGGAGATGACAAGCCAAAGAGATATATTCACCACTACAATTTCCCGGGATTTTGTGTAGGAGATACTAAACCTTCAAGATCACCAGGAAGACGTGAAATAGGCCATGGTGCTTTAGCTGAAAGAGCACTTATTCCAGTAATACCTGATAGTGAAACTTTCCCATACACAATTAGAGTTGTATCTGAAGTATTATCCTCTAATGGATCATCTTCACAAGCATCTATTTGTGGATCTACTCTTGCATTAATGGATGCAGGTGTTCCAATTAAGGCACCAGTAGCTGGTATTGCTATGGGTCTTATTGAAGAAAATGGTGTTATAAAAATTTTAACTGACATTCAAGGTCTTGAAGACCACTTTGGTGATATGGACTTTAAAGTAGCTGGTACTCGTGAGGGCATCACTGCTATTCAAATGGATATTAAAGTAGAAGGAATAAAAAAAGAAATCCTTGAAGTTGCTCTTGAAAGAGCGAAGGTTGCAAGATTTGAAATACTTGACCACCTAGCAACAACTATTGAAAAACCAAGAGCAGAACTTTCTAAGTACGCTCCAATAATCCATATGATTTCTATTGACCCTGAAAGAATTGGTGAAGTAATTGGTGCTGGCGGAAAGATAATTAATAAAATTATTGAACAAACTGGCGTTAAGATCGACATCGATGATGACGGAAGAATTTCTATTCTTTCAGAAAGTGATGAAAGAGCTAAAGAAGCAATTGCTATTATCGAAGATATAGTAAAAGAAATCGAAGTTGGAGAAGTTTACACTGGTAAAGTTAAGAAAATTGTTAAATTTGGTGCCTTTGTTGAACTTAAAAAGGGAACTGAAGGACTTCTTCATATTTCAGAAATTGCTCACGAAAGAACAAATAGCGTTGATGATGTTCTAAAAGTTGGCGATGCAGTAGAAGTTAAAGTTATTGATATTTCAGATGATACTGGTAAAATTTCACTTTCAAGAAAAGCTCTATTAAAGAGAGAAGATAATAAGAAAGAACAAGATAAGTAAATAAAATTTTAGTCGCATTAAGATTTATTTTAATGCGATTTTTTAAAGGGGAATTTATGAAATTAAAAATTATTAATAAAAGCAAGCATCAACTTCCTAAATATGAAACAGAAGGATCATCAGGAATGGATCTTAGAGCTAATCTTGATGAAGATTTAGTTTTAAAATCACTTGATAGAGTGTTAGTTCCAACTGGATTATTTTTAGAATTTGACAAGGGCTATGAAGCGCAAGTTAGAGCTAGATCTGGTCTTGCATTAAAAAAAGGTCTAGGTCTACCTAATGGAATAGGAACAATTGATTCTGATTATAGGGGAGAGTTAAAAGTAATTCTTATAAACATGAGCAAGGATGAAGTTGTCATTAAAGATGGAGAAAGAATTGCGCAAATTGTTTTTATGAAAATAGAAACTCCAGAAATTGTTGAAGTTGAAGAGATTAGTGAAACTGAAAGAAGCGATGGAGGCTTTGGTCACACTGGTCTTTAAGACAACAAATTGTTATAATATTATTGAGGTGCTATCTCTTGATAAAAAATAAAAAAAACAATAAAAAAAATTCAAATAAAAAAAATGTTAGCAAAAGAAGAAGGACAAGTTCTGAAACATCTTCTGGCAAAGAAATAATTGGTCTATTTTTAATTGTAATAGGCATAGTCTTTTTTATTTCTCTTTACAGTCAGAGAATGGGAATAATTGGCACATTAATTTATAAATTATTTTCTGTTATTTCAGGCTCAGGTAACTTTATAATTCCACTTCTACTTATTTTTTGGGGAATTCTATATAATATTCAAGCTACGAAATTTCACATGAGAAGATATATAATCTGCTCTCTTGTAATATTTTTCTGTATTTTAGTTTTCCTTGATGGATCTAAGGAAATGGACATGACTTTAATCGAAAGAATTATTAAGTCAACAGAGTATATGGATATCACAAGAAGTGGTGGTATAATTGGTGCAATCTTTGGATTTTTCTCTTATAAACTTTTAGGCTCTCTTGGAACTTACTTAGTTCTTGGACTAATAATACTGGCATCAATTTATTTCATGCTTAAAGTTAATATTGACCAAATAATTATGTTTTCTGAAGATCTTGGCGAATATTTTGAAGACAAAAAGAAGACCTATGAAGTAAAGAAAGCTGAAAGAAAACTAAAGCAAGATGAGAAAGAAAAGAAGAAAATTGAAAGAGAAAATCTAAAGAAAGAAAAATTAGAGTTAAAAAGAGCTAAAGAAGAAAAGCCAGATTCAATTGAAACTGAAGATTTTGGAGAAAATTTAGTTATAAAAGATTATTCTTGTGATAATACTTTTGAAAACCTTGAAGAAGAAAAGTCTGAAGAAATTAATCTTATTGAAAACAATGATAAGGCAGTAGATAAAAACGTTGAAGATTTTGAAGTAGAAAATGATGACGATGTTCTTAATACAATAAAAGATGATATTGAAAACAAAAATAGAGAAGAATTCATCTACACTTATCCAGATATTGCTCTTTTAGATAGACTTAAATCAAAGAGAGGCTTTTCCAAAGATGAAGTAATAGAAAAGGGAAGAATCATAGAAAACACTATGAGAAACTTTGGAATTGAGTCTAAAGTTGTTGCCATAAATCGCGGACCTGTTATTACTTCCTATGAGCTAAAACCAGCTCCTGGCATAAAATTATCCAGAATTGTTGGACTTAGTGACAATATTGCCATGGCTCTAGCCAGTTCGGATCTTCGTATTGAAGCTCCGATACCTGGCAAAACTGTTGTGGGAATTGAAGTTCCAAACAGTGAAAAAGATGCAGTTGGACTTAAAGAGTTAATTGATTCCAATGAATTTAAAACTATTAATTCTGATATTCCGTTAGCTCTTGGCAAAGATGTTGAGGGAAATATTTTAATTTCTGGCATGGAGGATATGCCTCATCTACTTATAGCAGGAGCAACGGGCTCTGGTAAATCAGTTTGCATTAATTCAATAATTACTAGTGTAATTTATAAGTCCTCACCAAAGGATGTAAAGTTAATGTTAATTGATCCTAAGGTAGTTGAGCTTAGCGTTTATAATGGCATACCACACCTTTTAATTGATGTAGTAACAAATCCTAAGAAGGCAGCTTTTGCACTTAATTGGGCTGTTGATGAAATGGAAAAAAGATACCTTGCCTTTGCTGAAAATCATGTTAGAGATCTTAAGGGCTACAATAAAAAGATGGTAGAAGAGGGAAGGGAAGATGAAAAACTTCCTAAGATTTTAATTATTGTTGATGAGCTTGCAGACCTTATGATGGTTGCATCAAAGGAAATCGAAGAATATATTGCAAGACTTGCACAAAAGGCAAGAGCAGCTGGAATGCACTTAATCCTAGCAACGCAAAGGCCTTCTGTTGATGTTATTACTGGAACTATTAAGGCCAACATACCTTCAAGAATTGCTTTCGCTGTAGCATCCTCTGTGGACTCAAGGACGATTCTTGACATGGGTGGAGCGGAAAAACTTCTTGGCAAGGGCGACATGTTATTTTATCCAAGCAAATATCCAAAACCAAAGAGGATACAAGGTGCACTAATTAGTGACGGCGAAGTGGAAAGAGTAGTTGACTTTGTAAAAAATAATAACGAAATAAAAACTAGCCTTGAATCAAAAATAGAAAAGGCTATAGAAGACAAAAAAATAAAAGTTGATGACGAAAAGGATCCGCTTTTTAAAGAAGCAGTTGAACTTGTAGTTAATGATGAACAAGCTTCAATTTCTTATATTCAGAGAAAATTAAAGGTTGGTTATTCAAGAGCTGGAAGAATCGTAGATCAAATGGAAGAAATGGGCATCATTGGACCTCATGAAGGGTCTAAGCCTAGAAAACTTTTAAAGACCAAGGAAGAAATAGATATAATTTTAGGTGATGAAGATGAATAATGTGCATATAGTTACCTTGGGTTGCTCAAAAAATGAAGTCGACTCATCTATGATGTACTCACTTTTAAATAAAGATAGATACAAAATGGTTGAGGATGCAAGTGATGCCGATATTTTAATTGTAAACACTTGTGGATTTATTGATGCAGCCAAGGAAGAGTCGATTGACACAATTTTAGAGTCAGTTGAATATAAGAATGAGGGAAGATGCAAAAAAGTTCTTCTATCAGGATGCCTAGCCCAAAGATATCCTGAAGAACTTCTAAAGGAAATCCCAGAAATTGATGGGATTATTGGCACAGGAAATATAAATTATATAAACGAGCTCTTAGACAGAAGTATGGCTGGAGATTTATTTGTAAAGACTGACAATTTAAACTCAGCTTATATTGAAGGTATAAAAAAGGAAGAGGTTAAAAAAACTGAATTTGTGAAAATTTCAGAAGGCTGTAATAACAACTGCTCTTACTGCATTATTCCATCACTTCGTGGCAAAAACAGATCTAGAAAAATTGAAGATATATATTCTGAAGTCCAATACCTAGTAAGTAAAGGTGCAAGAGAAATTATTTTAATAGCACAAAATACTACTGATTATGGAATAGATTTATACTCAAAATATTCTTTGGCAAAGTTAATTAAAGAAATCTCCAAAATAGAAGATTTAAAGTGGATTCGCGTTTTATATTTATATCCTGACCATTTTACTGATGAATTAATAGAAGAATTTAGAGATAATGATAAACTAGTAAAATATGTTGATATGCCTCTTCAACACATTTCTGACAATGTTTTAAAAAGTATGAACAGAAAAACCAGCAAAGACCATATTATAAAGACTCTTAGAAATTTACGCAAAGCCATTCCAGAAATTGTAATTAGAACAACTTTTATAGTTGGTTTTCCTGGAGAAAATGATGAAGACTTTAAAGATCTTGTGGACTTTATAGAAGATATTAAATTCGACAAGCTTGGAGTTTTCGAGTACTCTAGAGAAGAGGGAACAAAGGCAAATCTTTTAGATAATCAAATAGCTGATGAAGTTAAGAAGAGACGAAAAGATGAAATTATGGAAATTCAAAGCGATATTTCTAATGAAATCCTTTCAAAAAATTTAGATAAAACTTTAGAAGTGTTAATAGAAGAAAAAATTGACGAAAATAATTATGTGGGAAGAACTTACATGGATGCTCCTGAAATTGATGGAGTGACCTATGTTGAGTCCAATAAAAATTTAGAAGTAGGAGATTTTGTTAAAGTTAAAGTCATTGATACTTTAGATTATGATTTAGTAGGTGAAGCTATATGAATACTCCAAATAAATTGACTCTTATGAGAACTTTAATGGTTCCCATCTTTGTCCTATGCATGTATTTAGATTTTAATAATTCAAGAATAATTGCAACTATTATATTTGCCATTGCTTCTTTTACAGATTTTTTAGACGGTTATCTTGCAAGAAGAGATAATTTAGTTACTAATTTTGGAAAATTTGCTGATCCTCTTGCTGATAAAATTTTAGTATGCTCAGCTATGATTATGCTAGTTAGCACTGGAGAAATGCCAGCTTGGGCTGTAATTATTATAATTGCAAGAGAATTTACTATTACTGGATTTAGAATTATTGCAGCTTCTGAAAATATCACAATTGCAGCTAGTCCTCTTGGAAAATTTAAAACTGTTACACAGTTAATATCAAATATTTTACTTTTAACAGGAATAGGAAGTCTTAGACCTATTGGCATGGGAATATTTTATTTAGCTGTAGTGTTCACTGTAATTTCAGGGGCAGATTATTTAATTAAAAATAAAAAAGTTCTTGATTTAGAAAATATTTAAGGAGAAATATGAAAGCTAGCATTTTGACAGTTGGAAAAGAAATCTTAATTGGCTCAATTACTAATACAAATTCGAAATACATTTCTGAAAAGTTAACTGACATGGGAATTGAAGTAAATAGGCAAGTTTCTGTAGACGATGACTTAGATGAAATAGTTAAGGAATTAGAATACTCTACAAAGTTCTCTGATTTAATTATTATAAGTGGTGGGCTTGGACCCACTAATGATGACATAACAAGAGATGCTGTGGCTAAGTTTTTAAACAGAAAAATTTATCTTGACCAAGCTGAAAAGGAAAAGATGATTGATAGGTTTACAAGACTTGGTAGGACCATGACTAACAATAATTTAAAGCAGGTTATGTTAATAGAAGGCTCAGAAAAGATTGAAAATAAGTGGGGAGTAGCCCTTGGCGAATCAATTGAATTTAAGGGAAAGAGAATAATTCTTCTTCCAGGGCCACCAAATGAGATGGAGCCTATGCTTGATTATTATTTTGCCAATAAATCCTTTACCGAGGAAAATATTATGGTAAAATCCATTGACATTATTGGTCTTGGAGAATCAGTAATTGAAGATAGAATTAGAAAGATGTCCTTTGACGATGATTCTGTGAGCATAAATACTTTTGCTCATGGAACTTATACTGAAGTAAAAATTATTGGTAAGAATACTAAAAAAGATGAACTACAATTTTCAATAGAAAAAGTTGTAAAGTCCTTATATGCCGAATTTAACACTCATGTCTATTCAGAAAATAATGATGATGTGGCTGAAGAAATTGTGAGAATTTTAAAAAAGAATAATTTAAAAATTTCCTTTGCCGAATCCATTACTGGTGGAATGCTTAGCTCTGCCATTACAGATATCAGTGGAGCATCAAAGGTCATGGAAACTTCCTTAGTCACTTACTCTAACGATTCAAAAAATAAAAATTTAAAGGTTTCTAAGAATACTTTAGATGAGTTTGGAGCAATTAGTGAAAATACAGCTTTTGAGATGGCAAAAGGCGTTAAGGAAAGATCTAATGCCAATATTGGAGTTTCTACAACTGGGGAAGCAGGACCTAATTCATCTGAAACTGAAGTGGGAAATGTCTTCACTTGTATTTATTTTTCAGATGAGAATTATTATAATAAGCATTATTTCTTTACAGGAGATAGAAATAAAATAAGAAGAAGCACTGTTAATAGAGTATTGTCTCAAATACTTTTTGTACTTAGAAAAAATTTTAAGGAGTAATTATGAAAGATAGTAAATTAAGCAAAGAAAAACAAGAAGCCCTTCACAATGTTTTGTCAAAAATTGAAAAACAATATGGAGAAGGCTCAGTAATGGTTTTAGGAGACGATGTTAAACTTGATATTGATTCAATTCCTACAGGCTCTCTTGCACTAGATATTGCTCTTGGAATTGGTGGAATACCTAAGGGTAGAATTATTGAAATTTATGGGCCTGAATCTTCAGGAAAGACTACATTAGCTCTTCATATGTTAGCTGAAGCTCAAAAAATTGGCGGCACAGGTGCCTTTGTAGACGCAGAACACGCTCTTGATCCGGGATATGCAAAAAATCTTGGCGTTGACATAGAAAACTTAATTATTTCTCAACCTGACACTGGTGAACAAGCTCTTGAAATAACAGAGGCTTTAGTTAGGTCTAATGCTGTGGATTTAATTATAATTGACTCAGTAGCAGCTCTTGTTCCAAAGGCAGAAATCGATGGGGAAATGGGTGCAGCTCAAATTGGTCTTCAAGCAAGACTAATGTCACAAGCTCTTAGAAAACTTACTGGTGCTATAAATAAATCTAAGTGTACCGTTGTTTTTATAAACCAACTTAGAGAAAAAGTTGGAATTATGTTTGGAAATCCTGAAACAACTACTGGCGGTAGAGCTCTTAAATTTTATTCTTCAGTAAGACTTGATATTAGAAGGTCAGAAATCATTAAAAAGGGCGACGAAATGATAGGCAATAGAGTTAGAGTTAAAGTTGTTAAAAATAAAATTGCTCCACCTTTTAAACAAGCTGAATTTGACATTATGTATGGAAAGGGAATTTCTAGCGTAGGAAATATTCTCGATGTAGCATCTGAAGCAGACATTGTAAAAAAATCAGGTGCTTGGTATTCCTATGGTGAAGAAAAACTAGGACAAGGTAGAGAAAATGCTAAGGAATTTTTAGAAGGAAATCCTGAACTTTTAAAGGAAATTGAACATAAAGTTAGACTTCACTATAATTTAATCCCAGAAGATGAAATTGAAGCTGAAAATACAGATGCTAAATCAGAAAACTTTTTAGAAGATAAATAGGTTGTGATTCTTTGAAATTACTCTATTTAACAGACACTCACATTAGAGGTACAAGCCCACAAAATAGACTTGATGATTACCAGGAGACTTTAAAGGAAAAATTAAGAGAGATAGCAAGTATTATTAAAGAAGAAAAAATTGACTATGTCCTTCACGGAGGAGACCTCTTTGATAGGCCGGATGTTTCTGTAAGCATAGTCTCTGATTTTGCAAAAATTTTCCAAAGCTTTGGAGTACCAATTTATATTATTAGTGGTAATCATGATATTTTTGGTCACAATCCTGATACTCTTGATAGAACTATGCTTGGTCTTCTTTGTAATTTAGGTGTCATGAACTTAGTCAATTACAAAAAAATCATTTTAGAAAAGGATATTAGGGTACAGCTTACTGGTTCTCCCTATGTATATTCCATGGATGAAGCTTCCAATAGGGAGAATTATATATTAGATGAAGTGGATAATACTTGCAAGTATTCAATCCACATGACTCATGGTTTTTTAATTGACAAGCCCTTTTTAAAAGAGGTTTCACATACTTTAATTGAGGACATAAGAAGTACTAAGGCTGATATAACTCTTGCAGGGCACTATCATTTTGGCTTTAAAACAGTTGAGCTTGACAATAAATACTTTGTAAATCCCGGTGCTTTAATAAGAATTTCAAATTCAAAAGCTGAAATCAATAGAAGGCCAAAGGTAAACATCATAACATTAGCTGATGAAATAAAAATTGAAGACAGATTTTTAAAATGCGCTAAGCCAGGTGAGGAAGTTTTAGATAGGTCTGAAATGGAAAGACATCAATTTAAAGGAATAAAGCTTGCTGAATTTAAGGAAAGTATTGATGCAACCACTAATTATAATAGTTTAGACATTTTTGATTTACTTTTAAAAATTTCTAAAAGTGAAAATATTTCTGAAGAAGTAAAAAAAGAAGCTTTAAAGAGAGTTGAAGAAGCTCAAATTAATGGAGCTAGTTATTTATGATTTATATAAAAAAAGTTGAACTTCATAATTTTCAATCTCATGAATACACAGAGATGGAATTTGACCGAGGACTAAATGTAATCCTTGGCAATTCTGATGTGGGAAAAACTGCAATTTTAAGGGCAATAAAGTGGGCTCTTTATAATGAACCTAAGGGAGATTATTTCATTAGACAAGGGGAGAAGGATGTCTCAGTAAAGGTAACTTTCTCCAATGGAGTTGTAGTTGAGAGAGCAAAAACTCCATCAAAAAATTCATACTTTCTTGTAGATTCTTCAGGAAATGAAATGAGATTTGAAGGCTTTGGCATAGATGTGCCAAAGGAAATCACCGATGTCACTAATATGTATAAGGTTTCCTTAGACAATTCAAACAACAAAACTATTTTAAATATAGCTGAACAATTAGATGGCCCTTTTCTATTAAATGAGCAGGCATCACTTAGGGCTTCTGCTATTGGAAGATTAATTGGCGTTAATTATGTAGATGATGCCCTTAGAAATGTAGTTAGAGATAATAAAAGAACTAACCAAGAAATTGTTGAATTGAGAAAAAATAAGGAGGATCTTAAAGAGCAATTAGATGAATTTTCTTATATCAAAGATTATAAAGAAAAGTACGAAAAAATTACAAAAATAAGAAATAAAATAAAAAATTTACAAGATAGGCTTGAATTATCTTCAAAACTAAAAGAAAATCTCGATAAAAATAAAATTGAGCTAGAAGAAACTTCTAATTTAGTTGAAAAATTTAAAAGTTTAAATAAACTAGAGATATTAATTCCAAATTTAGAAAATTTTATTCTAAAGAAAAATAATTTTGAAAATTATTTAAATAAAGTCGTAAAAACTGATAGTGAGATTGATTTAATTAATAATAATTTGAATAAACTTAAATCTTTAGATAACTTGTCTTTAAGGGTTTCAAAAATTAGTGAAAATAAAAATTCTTTATCTATTTACGAAAATTTATACGATAAATACAAGAAAAATATTAGAGAACTTTCAGAAGTCAATAATGCTTTAAAAAATTATAAAAATAATGATGAAATTCAAAAAATTTCTGAAATTTTAAAAAATAAAATGGATTTTTATTCAAAAATTTATGGATACAGAGCTGATTTAAATAATATCAATTCTAAGCTTATTTTAGGTAATAATTACATAAAAAATTTTGACAATAATGAAAAAATTGATTTTATTTCAAAAAATATTGAAGATAAATCAAATTATCTAATAAAACTAAAGGATATTAAGGAAAATTTTAAGGATTTATCTCTTAAAATTCTTGAAACAAATAATGAATTAAAAAATTTAGATGAAAATATGAGGGATTGCACGTCATCTTATGAAAGGACAATTATCGATATGGGTGTATGTCCTTTCTGTTACAGTAAAATCGACGACGAGTCAATTGAACACATTAAGTACCACTTGAGGAATGATTAAATGAATTACGAAGAAAATTTAAAAAATTTAAAGGATCAATTAGACAGATTAAAAAGTATGAAATATAAATCTGAAGCAAGACTAGAACAGTTAAACTCGCAAAAAAAAGAAATTCTTGCTGAAATTGAAAAGCTTGGCATTAAGCCAGAAGACCTTGAAAGTGAAATTTCTAATTTAAAAAATGAAATTGACAAACTTTTTGACGAAGCCAACAATTTAATGCCTAGGTTGTGATATTTTTGGATTTAAAAGAACTTGATTTCAAATTAAATCAACTTAATAACAAAATCTTAAGCGATGAGGGAAAAATAGAAATATTATCAGAGCAATTCGAAAAAACAGAAAAAGTTTTAAGGGAGAGGAAAAACTACAGCGATATTCTCACACAAGTTTCTCTCTTATTTCAAAAGACTTCTGAATTTGCTAGAGAGCAATCAAAAAGGCAAATTGAGGATACTGTGACAAAATGTCTGCAATTTATTTTTGAAACTGATATCGAATTTTTAATTGAACTTTCAGAAGCAAGATCTGTTCCTATAGCTGAATTTTTTGTGCAAAGCAATTACCCTGAAGGATATAGCGTAAAAACTAAGCCTGAAATCTCAAGAGGTGGTGGGGTAGTTGATATTATTTCCCTTGCACTTCGCATTGCCTTTTTGCAGTTAAATCAGCCAAAATTATCTGGACCACTAATACTGGATGAACCAGGAAAACATGTAAGCAACGATTATGTTTTTAATTTGGGAGAATTTCTTAAAAGATCCTCAAACTTATTTGACAGGCAGATAATTATGGTCACTCACAATCCTTATCTATCTCAAATTTGTGACAAAGCTTTCCAAGTGAAAAATAAGAGGGGAATAAGCGAAGTAAGTGTATACAATCAGTAATTTTTTCTTGACTTTAGCAAGCAAAATTGTTAATATATTAGTGAAAATATGAATTGTTCATATATTACACTACATTACTTGAAAGTCAGGAGGATAAAATGATTTACGACTCAAAAATAAAGAGCAAAGAAGTAGATGGTTTATTTGAAGCTATTTTGCTTTTGGAAAATTTAGAGGAATGTTATAGATTCTTTGAAGATATTTGCACAGTAAAGGAATTGCAAGCAATAGCTCAAAGATTACAAGTTGTTAAATTACTTGTAAAAAATAAAACTTATCATCAAATTGAAGGTGAAACTGGAGCTTCAACAGCAACTATATCAAGAATTAATAGATCTCTAAATTACGGAGCTGATGGCTATAAATTAGTTTTAACTAGATTAAATATTATAGATGAAGACGAAGAAAAAGAATAAGGGAAACCTTATTCTTTTTTAAATGTTTATATTTATTGTTTTGTAATTAGTGTAAGTCACTAGTCCTGGCTTCTTTGCAGGATGCCTCTTTACATACATTTTAAAGGTATAGTCAACTGGGATGTTTTGTGACTTTGAAAGAGAGCTATATTTAGCAGCAAGTTTTGCAGCCGTTATAAGAGAATTATTTGTAAAATCTCGGTTGTCATTTTTTAAGATTACATGAGATCCTGGTGCGTCCTTAACATGAAACCAGAGGTCATTTTTTTTCGCCTTTTTATGCGTCAAGTAGTCGTTTTGTTTATTATTTTTACCCACAAAAATATCAAAGCCATCTTCAGTTTTTACTGTAATATAATTTTCATCAGAATCTTTTTTCTTTTTATTATTTTTCTTTTTCTTCTTTAAGTATCCTTCTTTTTCCAATTCTTCATAGATTTCATCAATTTCATCTGGCCTTTCAGCAAAGTCTATATTAAGTAAAATTGATTCTAAATAAGAAATTTCTGATTTGCCAATTTCAATTTGTTCAGTCAAAAATGTTGCCGCATTTTTTAGTTTGGAGTACTTTTTATAATATTTAGCAGCATTAGATGGTCCATCTAAAGTTGAATCTAGTGGAATTTTTATTTCCTCCATATTATTATAGAAATTTTCAACAGTAACTGAATCAGCACCTTTTTCAATTATATAAAAGTTAGAAGATATTAAATCTGCATAAACCTTAAATTTCTCTCTATTTAAAGCTACATTTAATTCATTTGCTTGGTTTGAAAGTTTTCTGTTTAGTTTTTCTATATTTTTCTTTACAAGTTTTTTTAAATCTTTACTCTTTGAACCAAGACTATCTCTTAAAAATTTAGAATTATAGAACTCTTCAAGTAGGGAAGAGATGCTTTCAACCTTTATTTTTTCCTTATCATTTAAGCTTTCCAAATCAATAGAATAGAAGTCTTTAAATAAATCTTCTCTATAAATTTTTATTGGACTAAAATTATTTTCTTTAACAATTTCAAAAATTTCAAAAAATATTTTATCAAGCTCTATAATCTCTTCGTCACTTAAGGATGATAGGTTTCTCTTAAAGTCAATATTAGACCTATATTCAATTTCGCTACACATCTGCGGACTTATGCCAGTAAAATTTTTTAAGAAAAAAGATTTTATATTTAAATTTTCCTTTGAATTTTTAATCAAATCACAAATAGAATCAACTTTACAAGGATCAAATCCTTCTGAAATATCTTCAGGATTATAAGTTAAGCCTGGCAAAATTTCTCTCACGCTTGATAAATTAAAATTAATTCTCTTTAATGAGTCAATAATTTTCTTTGAATCATCGTCAATAAGTATTACATTAGAATGTTTGCCCATAAGCTCAATTATAAGAGCCTTCTTGCTATATTCGCCAAGCTCATCGCGAGATTTAACAAGAATTTTTATAATCCTATCCATTTTGTATTGACTTACTTCAAGAATCTGATTGTTCTCAAGATGTTTTCTTAAAAGCATGCAAAATGCTGGAGGATTTTGCGGGCTGTCGAAGATTTCATCACTAAAATACATTCTAGGGCTTCCAGAAATGGATATAAAGAGTCTTTCTCTTTGACCTTTAGCTCTTATATTAATCAAAAGATCATTGTTATTTTGGTAAATTTTGTCTATTCTACCATCAATAACGCGATTATTTATTTCATAAACTAAGTTTTTTACTACTGTTCCGTCTAATGACATTTTATCACCTGAAAATAATTATAACATATTTTATGATATTATATGAGGGAGGATAATTGTAGATTTTTTATGTTAAGTAAATATTTGTTCAGAACATTTGTATGGTTTAATTTGATGTGAATTTTAAAAAATTAATTAAAAATTTGAAAGAAATAAGAATTATTGGAAATATTGGACAGTATATAGAACTAAAAAAACAATTAAATATAAAAATTAAAATTATTAATATAAGTTAAGATTTTAGCTTGAAGTAATTAATTAGTCTAATAAGGATAATATAAGATAAATTTAATATTAAAAGATATTTAAAATAATAACATTCTGTGTGAATAATTAAATTAAAAATAATTGGAGCAATATAAACATTAAAATAATTATGAAAAAAATAATAAAACTTAAAATAAAAAATAATGAGTAAAAAAATATTTTTTGTTTTAAGCTTAATTTAAATAGTTTAACAATTATTGATTTATTGCCAGAAAGTGACTATTTATAAAATAACTTATTTTAAGCTAATTTAAATTATAAGCATAAAAATAGTCACAAAATTATTATTTTGTGACTATTTTTGTTCCTCTTAATTAAGATATTTTCCAATACCCTATCATCCTAATAAAATTTTTAATAGAGGAAATTGAAATTATAAAGATTTAAACAAATTAACTTTGCCTTTAAATTTAAAGTATCAAATAAATCAACTAAAAATTATTGAAATATAGAATTAGATTCTCTTCCTTCTTGAATTTTTTCAGCTGGGTTTCTTAATTCATCAATATTTTTATCGGCAGCCTTATCTTTTTTAATTTCTGCTTCCTTATTATCTTCTTCATAATTATATCTCTTACCCTTAGTTTTAAAATTACCTGAAATATAAACTGAATCATTTTTCCAATCAACATTAAGACCCAAAGTTTCAGAAATAAATCTTATAGGCACATAAGTCCTTCCATCATATAAAATTGCTGGAGAATCCAAGTTTACAACTGAATCCTCTCCTGCCAAGTTTAACTTAGCTTTAGTTGAGTTGATATCAAGTTCTACAAGGACATCTATAGCTCCAATTAAAATTCCACTAGTATTAGTTTCCTTTCTTTGATAAAAATTGATTTGAGCGCCTAAATTTTCAGATATATATCTAATAGGCACCATTACCCTATTAGTATTTTTATCAAGATATGCCCTTCCCATATTTTCTGGTATGCTTTGAAGATTATTGTTAATATAAATATTTACATTTTTATCAAGAGCATCCTTTGGCAATTTTCCAGCTGCAAAAACAGATGTACTTAAAACCATAGACATTATTCCTACAATTGCAAGTTTTTTAAATTTTTTCATAATTTCTCCTTTATATAAGTATTTTAAATATTAATCCTCTTCTTTTATTTTTGCAAGAGGATTTGATTCTACCATCTTTTTTAGAGATTTTTTATTTACGTGAGTATAAATTTCTGTAGTATTGACAGATTCATGCCCTAATATCTCTTGTAAAGACCTTATGTCAGCATTTCCATATTGATAAAGCAGTGTTGCTGCTGTATGTCTAAGTTTATGAACAGAGTATTTGTTTGTATCAAGTCCAGAGTTTTTCATGTGTTTTTCAATCATGTGTTGAATTGACCTGTTGCTCATTCTCTGCTCTCTCATGGACAAGAATAAGGCGTCATCTTTTATTTGAGGGCGAAGCTTTAAATATTCATTGACAGCATATACAGAAGCCTCGTTTAGATAGATAGTTCTCTCTTTATTGCCCTTGCCAATTACCTTTAGTGTATTGTCATCTTGTAAATGAGAAATGTTTATACCAGCAAGCTCTGAAAGCCTCATGCCACAGTTTAAAAATAAGGTTACAATAGCATAATCTCTTTTTTTATAAACTGGTTTCATTTTTGCCTTCTCAATTGTCTTTAAAAGGTTTAAACTTTGGTCCAAAGTTAGATATACAGGAAGAGTTTTTTCAACTTTAGGCATATCTATATCAATAATTGGGTTTTTCTTAATTACTTCAATTTTAGCATATAAATAATTATAAAAGCTCCTAACTGATGAAATTTTTCTAAATTTAGATCTATTGGAAATCTTTCTTTCTCTCTCTAAAAAAGCATTATAGGCATATATATCTTGTTTAGTAACATTTTCTAGCACTTCTGGACTTATATCTTCAATGGCAATGTCATTAAAATCAATGGAATCATCCACAAAGTTTTTTCTTCTTTTTATAAATCTAACAAAGACTCTTAAATCGTAGTAATATTCTTTAACTGTATTATCAGAAGATCCCTTAGTAGACTTCATATAATCTAAAAAATCATCAACTAAATTTGAACTTATCAATCTATCACCTCCATAAAAATAAAAACCTGACACAAGTCAGGTTCTTAATTATTTAGCGTATTCAACTGCTCTAGTTTCTCTTATAACATTAACTTTAATTTGTCCAGGGAAATCTAGTTCAGCCTCTATTCTCTTAACAATATCTCTAGCAGTAATAGTAATTTCTGCTTCAGATATTTTTTCGGGTTTTACTATTATACGAATTTCACGACCAGCTTGAACAGCGTAAGACTTTTCAATACCATCAAATTCATTGGCAATTTCTTCAAGTTTTTCAAGCCTTTGAATATAAGATTCAACAGTTTCGCGTCTTGCTCCAGGTCTTGCTGCGGAAATAGCATCAGCTGCTTGAACTAAAACTGATTCAACACAATTAGGTTCAACATCGCCATGATGTGATTGGATTGCGTTAATTACAAATTCGGATTCATGATATTTTCTTGCAATTTCAACTCCAATGTCAACATGTGGAGCATCAAGGTTTCTATCTACAGATTTTCCTATATCGTGTAGAAGTCCGCCTCTCTTTGCAAGCTTAACATCTGCACCAATTTCTCCTGCTAATATTCCAGCAATTTCAGCAACTTCAACTGAATGTTTAAGGTTATTTTGACCATAACTAGTTCTATATTTAAGTCTACCTAAATATTTAATAATTTCTGGATGAAGTCCGTGAACTCCAGCATCGTAGGCTGCTTGTTCACCTGATTCTTTAATAATAGTTTCAACTTCATTTTTTGCCTTTTCAACTGTTTCTTCAATCTTAGTCGGATGAATTCTGCCGTCATTTACAAGTTTTTCTAAAGCTACTCTTGCTATTTCCCTTCTGATAGGGTCAAAACAGGATAATACAACAGCTTCAGGAGTATCGTCGATAATTAAATCTACTCCAGTTATTGATTCAATAGCCCTAATATTTCTACCTTCCCTGCCTATAATTCTTCCCTTCATTTCATCATTTGGAAGATTAACAACAGCAACAGTAGATTCTGCAACTTGGTCAGCGGCACATCTTTGAATAGCTTGTGCAATTACATTTCTTGCATATTTCCCGGATTCTTCTTTAATTCTATTTTCATTTTCTTTTATAATAAGTGCTGATTCATTAGTAATTTCTTTTTTCAATTCATTGAGCAAAATCTCTTTGGCTTCATCTTTGGTAAGACCAGCAACTTTTTGAAGTTCCTCTTCTCTCTTTTTAATAAGTTCGTCAACTTGATCTTCCTTTTCTCGAAGACCTTCTAATTTCTTAGTAAGTTTTTCGTCCTTATGTTCAACTTGAGCAGACTTTTTATCTAAAAGCTTTTCCTTAGATATAACACGGTCTTCCATTTCTTTGATTTCAGCTCTTCTAATTTTTGCTTCCTTTTCATGCTCAGATCTTAGTTTTTGAATCTCTTCTTTAGCTTCAACAAGTAAGACTTTCTTTTGAGTTTGAGCTTGATTTTCAGCATCGTAAATCATCTTTTGTGATAATTCTTCAGCATTTTTGAGTTTACCTTCAGAAATATATTTTCGAATAGCATAGCCAACAGCCAGGCCAATAATTCCGATAATAACGACAATAATTAAAGTATTAAAATCCATTCATACACACCTCCTATTTAGTTTTCATGTTTCAAATTTTAAAATCATTTTTAGGCATAAGCCTTAGAATAATTGTATATCTTTTAAAAGCATAAGTCAAATAAAAGCGTGTGCATGAACTTTATCTATTTCCTTTCATATACTGGTATAGCTAGTTTATAACCTGGTTTAATCTCATAAGGTGAAATCTTATTTAACTTTTCCACATCATAAATAAATTTCATTTTATTCTTATATTCATAATTATTTGAAATCGTCCACAAAGTATCACCTTTTTTTACAGTATAAACATCTATTATAGCATCATCTTCCTTCAAAAAATTAATATCGTCAACTTCCTTAATAATTAATCCCGAATTAAAAATAAAAATTATAAATAAAAATAAAAATACTTTTGGTTTGTTAATAATAATTCTCTTCATAAAATCACCTCATATAATTTTGTTCGAATTAAGTTTAAACACTTGTAGTAAACAACTGTATCAAATATAAGTTCTAAACATATGTTACAACGAAAGTTCTACTATGTCAAGGAAATAATACAATTATTTAAACTATCGTTTGAAATACTTGTTTAAGTGTGATATTATTAGTGTAGAAAAATTAGGAGGTAAACCCATGTACGAAGATCTAAACCAAAGAGAGCTTGAAATATTATTTTTTATTAAGAGATTTATTGAATCTAAGTCCTACCCACCTACTGTTCGTGAAATTTGTGCTGGTTGTAATATTAAGTCAACTTCAACTGTTTATTACGCCCTTGAAAAATTAGAATCTACAAATTATATTAGAAAAGATGCTTCCAAAACTAGAGCCCTTGAAATTGTTCCCCAAGATGATGACATACTTATGCTAAAAAAGAAAACTGTGGATGTGCCAATTGTTGGCAGAGTTACAGCTGGTGCTCCTATTTTAGCCGTTCAGAATATTGAAGATACTATGCCCCTTCCTGTTGATTTTGTTTCAAATAAAGAACTTTTTATTTTAAAGGTTAAGGGAGAAAGTATGATCAATGCTGGAATTTGTGATGGAGATTATGTAATTATTGAAAAGACAAATTCTGCAAGAAATGGAGAAAAAGTTTTAGCCTTAATAGAAGATGAAGCAACTATAAAGACTTTTTACAAAGAAAAGGATAGGTATAGACTTCAACCTGAAAATGATAATATGGAACCTTTCTACTTTGACAAAGTTGATATATTGGGAAAAATTGTTGGACTTTACAGAAAAATGAACTAAAAAATAACCTTACTGTCTATGAACAGTAAGGTTATTTATATTATACTTTATTTAAAAAAATAGTGAGACTTTTATAGGGATGTGTATATGCGTCTCTTTTTTTTTTAGATTAATTTGATTTCAAATTTTAGTAAATATGTTTATAAGATTTTATGAGTTTGTTTTTTACAAAAGACATTTTAGTCTTCTTGGATTGTAACTAAATTTTCCTTATCAAGTGCATTTAATAGATGTATCAATGCGAATTTAATATGATAGTAAGAAAGTCCTCCTTGAAAATATACATAATAAGGCTCTCTCATTGGTCCATCTGCTGAAAGTTCTATGGATGAGCCTTCTATAAAGTCCCCTGCTGCCATTATTACCTTGTCATCATATCCTGGCATGTCCCAAGGCATAGGAGTAAATTCTGAGTCAACTGGAGAAGAAAATTGAATGTATTTGCAAAATGTTTCTAAAATTTCAGGTTTTTTTAGTTCAATTGCAGTTACAATATCGCTTCTTGGGTCATCACTTGATGGAATAGTTTTAAAGCCCAATTCTTCAAAACATTTTGAAAAAAGCATAGCTCCCTTTATTGCATCTTCAACAATTTTTGGTGACATAAAAAGTCCTTGAAGGATTTGTCTTGTCATGCCAAAGGTAAGTCCGCAGTCCTTTCCTATTCCAGGCGCTGTTAATATATTTGCTGCTCTTTCTACAAGTTCAGACTTCCCAACTACATAGCCACCAGTGTAGGAAATTCCTCCTCCTGGATTTTTTATAAGTGAACCTGCCATAATGTCTATTCCAAGCTCACTTGGCTCAATAAGTTCTGTAAATTCTCCATAGCAATTGTCCACAAAAATTTTTATATTTTTATTTATCCTCTTCACTTCATCAATTGCTTCTTTTAGTTCAGAAATTGTGAAGGCCCTTCGATTTGAATAGCCCGTTGACCTTTGCATTATTACAAGAGAAGTGTTATTTCTAATATAATTTTTTATGCTCTTTACATCAATTTTATTATCTATAAGAGGCACTTCAGAGTATTCATATCCAGTTTTTATTAAAGAGTCAGGGCTGTCTCCTCTTAAGCCAATTACCTTTTGAAGCGTGTCATAGGGCGTAGAAGTAACAGATAAGAAGTGATCTTTTGGCTTTAAGACAGATTTAATTGCAAGTGTTATTGCATGAGTTCCTGAAACAATGTTTGACCTAACGAGACTATCCTCTGTCTTAAAAATTCTAGTGTAAATACTTTCTACCTTGTCTCTTCCAATATCTCCATATCCATAGCCTGTAGTCCAGTTAAAATCTGTAGATTTTAAACCTTCTTCTTGCATAGCCTTTAAAATTTTGACTTGATTATACTGTGCAATGTCACTAAATTCTTGAAATCTATCTTTTAATTTTTCTTCATTTTTATTTACAAAATCAATTATTTTTTTATCAATATTATATTCTTCTTCAAATAATTTGTCGTATATTGTCATCTTTTCTCCTAAACTAATCTACTGTCAATATAATTTTCTATATCAGATAGTATTGTGTCTGATTCTCTATCAAACCACTTAATTCTTTTTTCTCTTCTAAACCAAGTAAGTTGTCTCTTGGCATAGTGCCTTGAATTTTTCTTTATTAAGTCTACCATTTCATCAAAATCTATATTGCAATCTAAATAAGAAATTACTTCTTTGTAGCCAATAGCCTTAAGTGATTGTGAGTTTTTGTCGAGTCCTTCGTCTAAAAGATTTTTCACTTCATCTACAAGACCTAAGTCAATCATTTTATCTACTCTTTGGTTAATCTTTTCATAAAGTTTAGCCCTATCCATATTTAGTCCAATGTAAATTAAATTGTAGTCCTTATTTTCTTCTCGAAAATTGTCTCCCTTTTTATTGCCACTTTTTAAAATCTCAAGAGCTCTTATAATTCTCTGAGCGTTGTTTTTGTGAATTTTTTCTGCCATAGCTCTATCCTGGTCTTGAAGTTTTTCGTATAAAAATTCGCTTCCCTCTTGATCTAAAATCTCTCTAAGTTCATCTCTATAGTCATAATCGGGCTCAGTTTCTGTAAAATCTAAATTATACACAAGAGAGTTGATATAAAGTCCTGTTCCTCCAATTAGAAAAGGAAGTCCGCCTCTATTATTTATGTCAGTAATAATTTTTTTTGCCTGATTTTTAAAATCAGCAACAGTAAAATTATCAGAAGGCTCTATTATATCAATCATATGGTGGGGGATTCTTGTTTTATTTAAATCAATTTTTGCAGTACCAATATTTAATTTTTTATAAATTTGCATGGAATCACTGGAAATTATCTCGCCCTTATATTTTTTTGCAAGTTCAAGGGAAAGTTCTGTCTTCCCTATTCCAGTTGGTCCTGTTATTATAACTAAATTTTCCATTTATTCCCTCAAAAATAATTTTGATATAGTATGCTTTGATACTTCAACAACAGTAGGTCTGCCATGAGGACAAGTGTAGGGATTTTCACAATTTTTCAAGTCCCTAATAAGTGACTCAATTTCCATATCTGATAAGTCATCTCCAGCCTTAACTGATGCCTTGCATGCCTTTTTCATTATTTTATATAAATCAGCCTCATAATTTGAAGAAATATCCTTGTCCAAAGAATCAATAATATCTCTTATAAAATTTACATAGGTTGGCAAGCCGAAAATCATTGGAACTTCTCTTAATACTACAGATTTGTCGCCAAAATCCTCAATTTTAAAGCCAAGCTTTGTAAATAATTCCAAATAGTTTAAAATTTTATCGTATTCCATTTGATTTAGTTCAATTATTTCTGGCTTAAGTAAAATTTGTGAAGTGATTTCACTCTTTAAATACATGTGCAAAAACTTCTCGTAGTTTACTCTTTCGTGGGCAGCATGTTGATCTATTAGAAAAGTAATGCTCTCTTTTTGGTTTTCTAAGAGAATATAAGTCTTAAAGAGAACACCTGCTATTCTTGTATTTAAAAGTTTTTCATCTATATGACTTTTTTCTCTGTTAAATAAAAAGTTGTCTTCTTCATGTTCTTCAGTGAAAAATTTTTCTTCTTCTGAATTTATATCTTCTTTTAAGCTTTCTTTATATAAAACAGCATCTTCATTAAAGGTTTTCTTTAAAGAATCTTCACTTGTCTCATTTTCTATATCCCAAAGGCTTTTTAAATTTGTATCTTTTTCTTGTTTATCAAAGTCATTATTTTCATCATCTTCAAAAATATCAAAGACACTTACATTTTCCTTTTTGTCTTCTATTTCAATTTCTCTAATGCTTCTATTTGGAAAAATCACTTCTTCCACAACTTCAGCCAAAAGAGCACTTAAAATATTTTCATTGGAAATTTTTATTTCATTTTTCTTTGGATGAATATTTACATCAATTAGCTTTGGGTCAATGTCAAGGTATAATACAAAGACAGGATACCTGTTTAATGGAATTAATGAGTGATAATTTTTTTCCACTGCCCTTGATATGTTAATGTTTCTTATAAACCTTCCATTTACAAAAATATACTGGCTATCTCTATTGGATCTAAAAAGTTTATTGTCAGAGAAAAATCCCTTAATCTTATAATTTTCTGATTCAAAAGACCCTTCATTTAAAGAAGATGCAATTTCTGAACCTAAAATACTAAAAATTCTGTTAATGGGCTCCTTGTCGCTTCCTGTATTTAAAATAATTTTTCCATCTCTAATTAAGGTAAATTTAACATTATTGTTGCTAAGGGCAATTTTTTGTACAATGTCAATTATATTATTTATCTCAGTTAAATCCTTTCGCAAAAATTTTTTTCTAACTGGAGTGTTATAAAAGACATCACTTATGACAAAGGTTGTGCCCTTAGGCATTCCAACTTTATTTTTCTTTATAATTTTTCCATTTTCAATTAAGAGAGAGTTACCTGCAAGGTCCTCTTCCCTCTTAGTCATAAGTTTTATTTTTGAAATATTTGAAATACTTGCAAGAGCTTCTCCACGAAAGCCTAGTGTCCTTATTTTTTCTAGGTCTTCAATTTTTTCTAGCTTTGATGTGGAGTGGCGAAGGAAGGCTACTTCAAGGTCATCTTCAGAAAAGCCTGAGCCATTATCTGACACCTTTATATAGTCAGTGCTCTCCCCTCTTATTTCCACTATAATGTCATCTGCTCCTGCATCAATAGAATTTTCCACTAATTCCTTAACTATTGAGGCAGAGTTTTCAATTATTTCTCCTGCAGCTATTTTTGAAATAGTTGCTTCATCTAAAAGCCTAATCATTGTAACTCCTTAGATTTATTTACAATTTCATTTAACAAATTAAAAGCTTCCATAGGACTTATTTCGAGAATATTTATTTCCTTTAACTTGTCTATAAAGTTCATTATTTCTGGATTGTTGTTTTCTTCTCTAATATATTCCTTATTTAAGTCAATGCTTATATCTTCGTTTTCTTTTTCAATTACATATAATACTTCTTTAGCTCTATTAATTATAGTTTCATCAATGCCTGCAAGCTTTGCAACATCTATTCCATAGGAATTATTTGTAAAACCCTTTATTATTTTTCTTAAGAAAATTATTTCATCATCTTGTCTATCAACTGCAATAGTTAAATTTTCTACTGAATCATACTTATCTTCAAGGTGGACAAGTTCGTGATAATGGGTTGCAAAAAGGGTCTTGGCTTTAATATTTTCTGCAATGTATTCGATAATTGCATTTGCAATGGCAAGTCCATCAAAGGTGCTAGTTCCCCTTCCAACTTCATCTAAAATAAGTAAGGATTTTGGCGTTGCGTTGTCAATAATATCGGCAACTTCTTGCATCTCAACCATAAAGGTAGATTGTCCCTTGGAAAGATTGTCGCTTGCACCAATTCTTGTAAATATTCTATCTACAAGTGAAATATTTGCACTATCACAAGGCACGAAGGATCCTATATGAGCCATAATAGTTATTAGGGCAACCTGTCTCATATAGGTGGACTTACCTGCCATGTTTGGTCCAGTGATTATGTGAATCATATGCTTATCAGTGTCAATAAAAGTATCATTTGGAACGAAAAATTCATCTCTTATATAAGATTCTACTATTGGATGTCGACCATTTTTTATTTTAATAAAGCCTTCCTGGTTAAAGTCTGGTCTTACATAATTGTTTAAATTAGAAACTTTTGCGAGAGATAAAATTGAGTCTAAATTTGAAAGCTTATCAGCTAATATTTGGATTCTATAAATTTCACCTGCTATATAGTCTTTTAGGCCATTATATAATTCAGCTTGTAGGCTTAAAGCTCTGTCCTTGGAGCCAAGGAGCTTTCCCTCCATATCCTTTAATTCAACAGAGAAAAATCTTTCTGAGCCAACTAGAGTTTGCTTTCTAATGTAATCATCTGGCACTTCATCTAAAAAAGATTTGGTAACTTCAATAAAATAACCGAGAATTTTATTGTGTTTAACCTTTAATTTTTTTATTCCAGTTCTCTCTCTCTCTTTATTTTCAAAATCCAGTAGCCAGTTTTTTCCTTCAGTAGCAATTTTAAAGAGTTCATCTAAATCCTCAGAATAGCCTTCTTTAATTATTCTATTTTCTTCTATTACCACAGGAGGATTTTCAATTAAAAGGGCATCTATTTTTTCATAAATATCATTTAAATCTATAAATTCACTTGCCAAAGAATTTAAATAATCATTCTTGTAATTTTCTAAAATTTCTTTTATTTTCTTAGAATTTATAATTGTATTCTTAAGAGAATAAACTTCTCGAGGATTTACACTTCCATTGGAAATTTTAACAACAAGCCTCTCAATGTCATAAACTTCCTTTAAGATTTTTTCTAATTTGTCTTGAAGAAGTAAGTCTTTAGTAAAGGATTCTATTAAATTTTGTCTCTCATAAATTTTATTTAAATTTACCAGTGGACTTTCCACCCATTTTTTTAACTTACGAGAACCCATAGAAGTGCAACACTTGTCAAGCACATCTAATAGGGAACCCTTTTTGGTAAAAGTATTAAGGCCTTTAACAACTTCAAGTGTTCTCTTTGAGCTTTCGTCTAAGATTAAATAATCAAAATTATTATAAAGTTTAATATTATTTATGTGCTTTAAATTTATTTTTTGAGTTACTACCAAGTACTGTAAAATCTTTTTTAATGATGTGTAATCAGAAATATTATTTGTTGATAAGAAATTTTTTAAATTTTCTTTGAAATTTTCACTAAAGTATTCCCCAAGATCTTTAAATAAATTGATTTCCTTTAAATTATCTGAAAGATAGGGATTTACAAAAATATTATCTCTTTTTATTTTCTCTTTAAACTTTGAAGTAACTTCATCATTTAATAAAATTTCATTGGGACTAATTCTGTCGATTTCATCTTGCAAGAAATTATACAATTCGGACTTGGACAAAAAAGTTTTTTCTGTAAAATAAATTTCTCCCGTTGAATAATCTGAATATGTTAAATTTAAAGAATAGCCGTGAATAAAAATTGAAAGAAGATAGTTGTTTAAATCACTCTTTAAATATTCAGTGTCCGTAAAAGTTCCCGGAGTAATAATTTGAGTTACTTCTCTTTTAACTATGCCTTTGGCGAATTTTGGGTCTTCCATTTGGTCGCAAATAGCAACCTTATAACCCTTATTTATTAATTTTGAAATATATCCCGATGCCACATGATATGGAACTCCACACATAGGAGCCTTTTCTTCAAGGCCTGCGTCTCTTTTTGTAAGAGTAATTTCAAGTTCTCTTGATGCAAGAAGGGCATCATCAAAAAACATTTCATAGAAATCGCCAAGCCTAAAAAATAAAATTGCATCAGGATTCTCATCCTTTACAGCAAGATATTGCTGCATCATAGGAGTTAATTTTTCACGATTCAATTTTTTCACCTACTAGAGAAAAACTATTTGCATCTGTTACCTTAACCTTTAAAATTTTTCCAATATCGCTTTTATTTCCCTTGAAATTTATTAGTTTAAATTCATCAGTTCTTCCACTGACATTGGTATCGTCTTTTTTTGAGAAATCTTCAACAAGTACATCTACATCTCTTCCAATAAAAGCTTTATTTTTCTTTTCTTGAATTGGATATAAAATATCCAAAAGTCTCTCAAACCTTTCATGTTTAACTTTATCAGGAACTTGCTCCATTCTTGCAGCAGGAGTATTTTCCCTCATGGAATAAATAAAAGTAAAGGCTGTGTCGTACTCAACTTTTTTAACTAAATCTAAGGTGTCAAGAAAATCTTCTTCACTTTCACCTGGAAAACCTACCATTATGTCTGTGGAAAGGGCAATGTTTGGATTAACACTTTTTACCTTATCTAT
The DNA here is from genome assembly GCF_946998875.1 of uncultured Peptoniphilus sp. GTDB lineage: Bacteria > Bacillota > Clostridia > Tissierellales > Peptoniphilaceae > Peptoniphilus_A. The sequence continues at coordinate 27,656 of NZ_CAMQAY010000007.1, forward strand.
CTTTCTTAGATAATCTTCCTTTGTGTATTTTCTGTTCATCCTCTTAAGAACTCTTGATGAACCAGCTTGAACTGGGAGGTGTAAGAAATTGCAAAGTTTATCTAAGTTTTTAAAGGAATAAATTAATTCATCGGATATATCCTTTGGATGTGATGTCATAAACCTAATTCTTTCTATTCCCTTTATGTCATTAATTTCTTCAAGAAGATTTGCAAAAGAATATTTATCGTCAAAAGTTTTTCCATAAGAATTTACATTTTGACCAAGGAGAGTTACTTCCTTAGTTCCATTTTTTGCAAGCTCCTCAATTTCTTTAATTATATCATGAGGTCTTCTGCTAGTTTCTCTTCCCCTTGTGTAAGGAACTATGCAATAGGAACAAAAATTGTTGCAACCATACATAATATTCACATAAGACTTAAAATTGTAAAGTCTATTTGCGCCGAGAGAATTATCTATGCTAAGTGGATTTTCTTCTATATCAATGGCAAGCTTTTTGCCATCATAAGATGCCTTTAATAGCTCTGGCAGTTTCCAAATATTATTTGTTCCAAAGATAATGTCCACATTTGGAAATTTTTCTATAACATAATTTCTTGACTCTTCTCTTTGCATCATGCAACCACAAACTGCAACTTTTATATTTTTTTTCTTAGACTTTAAATTTTTTAAATTTCCAAGTTGACCGTAGACCTTATCTTCTGCAGAATGTCTTACTGAGCAAGTATTTAAAATTATTAAATCAGCATCTTCAACTTCGTTAACAAAGCTGTAGCCCATTTTTTCAAGTAGCCAAGTTATTTTTTCAGAATCGTGTTCATTCATCTGGCAGCCATGAGTAATGACAAGGGCTTTCTTTTCATCAATATTTTCTTTTATATCTCTAATGTACTCATTTACATTGTTATTTATATCATTAATTAGTTCTTTATTTTCCATATACATCCTCACTTCATATCTTTATATTATAACTGAAAAACAGCCTATTTATCAAGAAAAGAGTATGCATACACATACTCTTAAGACATAATACTATTTAAATATCTAGCCACATACACTCCGCAGGCAGAGGCTTGTGAAAGTGAATGAGTGGCACCTCCACCATCGCCAACTACAAAGAGACCGTCCACTGAAGTTTCAAAATTCGAATCAGTTTCAACTCTTGAATTATAAAATTTAACTTCAACTCCATATAAAAGTGTATCGTCATTTGCAGTTCCTGGTGCAATTTTATCTAAGGCGTAAATCATCTCTATAATTGAGTCAAGTTGTCTCTTAGGAATTACAAGAGACAAATCACCTGGAGTCGCCTTTAAGGTTGGCTCAGTAAAGCATTTAAGCATTCTTCTCTTATCAGATCTTCTTCCTTTGACTAAATCTCCAAATCTTTGCAAGAGGACTCCCCCTCCAAGCATATTGCTAAGTTTTGCTATTGATTCCCCATATTCGTTGGAATCTTTAAAGGGTTCTGTAAAAGTATTGCTAACTAAAAGAGCAAAGTTTGTGTTGTCAGATTGAAGTTTAGGGTCAGCATAAGAATGCCCATTTACAGTTATAATGCCGTTGGTGTTTTCAGCTACTACTTGTCCATAAGGATTCATACAAAAAGTCCTTACAAGGTCATTGTAGCCCTTAGTTTGATAAACTATCTTTGACTCATAGACTGCATCTGTTATGTGTTTAAAAACCTCTGCTGGTAGTTCAACCCTAACACCAATATCTACTTGGTTTGAAAATAAATTTATATTAAATTTTTTGCAAACTTCTGAAATCCATTTAGAACCACTTCTTCCTGAAGCAAGAACTAATTTGTCACAATAAAAAGTTTCTCCCTTGTCAGTAGTAAGTTTAAAGTCTTCATTTTTTTCAACATCAACTATTGTTGTGTTAAAAATAATTTCAACCTTGTCCTTGGTCCACTCATAAATTTTTTCTAGGATTTTCACATTTCTATCTGTGCCAAAATGTCTAACCTTGGCATCCAGCAAGTGTAGGTCATGTTTTAAGGCAAGAGTTTTTAAATTTGATGCACTTGTTTCATAAAGTTTTGAATTTCCACCGTCAAATTTGCATAGAACGGAGTCAACATATTCCATTAGTTCAATTGACTCTTCTTTGCCAATGTAGTCATGCATTTGTCCGCCAAAATTTGTTGTAATATTATATTTTCCATCAGATAAAGTACCTGCTCCACCATAACCATTCATGATATTGCAAGGTTTACAGCCAATACAGCTTTCAACTTGTCCTGTTTTTATCGGACACTGTCTTTTATAAATTATATTGCCCTTGTCTATTACCAGTACCTTTAAATCTGAATTTAACTTTTTAAATTCGTAAGAGGCAAAGACTCCACTTGCGCCTGAACCAACTATTATTACATCATATTTATTCAAATTATTTCTCCTTGCTAAAGATAGCCATAAAATCAGTGAACCTCTTTGGAAATTCATCAACAATCTCAAGTTCTTCACCTGTAATTGGGTGAATAAATTTAAGTTTATAAGCGTGTAAAAGCTGCTTATTAATCTTATATTTGTTTTTTATGCCATAGGTTTCATCGCCAACAACTGGATGATTTACATAGGATAAATGCACTCTAATTTGGTGAGTTCTACCAGTATGTAGTGTGACATCTAAAAGAGTAAATTTATCAAAGTTTTTTAAAACATGAAAACTTGTAAAGGCATTCTTAGAATTTTCTTCAACAACTTTCATCTTAACTCGATTATTGGGATCTCTTCCTATGGGTGCATCTACATCAAAGTCCTCATAGATATTACCATGGACTATTGCCAAATAATGTTTCTCGATTTCTCGATTTTTAAACATCTCTACCAGTTTATAATAAGCCTCATCTTTTTTTGCAATAATCATAAGACCAGATGTATCCTTATCAAGCCTATGTACAATGCCAGGTCTATCCTCATCTATTGGGTTAGATAGATTTTTAAATTTATAAAGTAAAGCATTAACAAGAGTTCCACTTTTATTTCCTGCACCTGGATGGACTACTAAGTCCTGGGGCTTCGATATTACAGCAAGATATTCGTCCTCATAAATTGTGTTAAAATCAATATTTTCTGGAAGAAGTTTTTCCTCATCTTCAAAAGAAACTGTAATAGTATCCCCTTTCCTTAAACTATATCCTGCCTTTACAATTTTTCCATTTAATAAAATATTTCCAGATTCAATATGGTTTTTTATTTGCGACCTATTTATTTCAAGTTTTTGATCTAAAAATTTATCAAGTCTAGAATCAACATCAAGAGTACTTACTACAAAAGTATTTTTATACATAAATCACCTTTTATTGTCGTGAAGAACTATTCCAATGGAAATTAAAATTGTTCCAAGAACAATAAACATATCGGCAAAATTAAAAATTGCAAAATCATGACCAAAGAACCTCATACTTATAAAGTCAACAACATAGTGAAGTCTAATTCTGTCTATGAAGTTTCCAATAGTTCCTCCAATAAGAAGACTGAAACTAACTAAATAAATAAAGGGAACTTTATTGTAATTTTTAATTAAAAATACAATTAAAAATAGTAAAACTAGGACAGTTATAACTGTAAATAGAGATCTAAATCCTTGTAAAATTCCAAAGGCTGCACCTCTATTCTCTATGTAATAGAGTTTCAAAAAGTTGTCAATTAGTACAATTGGATTTTCATTTGCAATATTTGCAACCACCAAATATTTTGTAAACTGATCTATAATTATTAAAATAATGCTAAAAATAGCAACAAACATAATATCTCCTTATTTATTTAATCTCACTAAAACTACAAAATTGCCTTTTTTTGTGTTTCCTTCAACATCAAAAATTCTAAATCTTCCATACTTTCTTAGAGAAACCAAGTCACCTTCCTCTAGCTCAAAATGAGATCTTGTCTCTTTGGCAAAATTCACTTTTACAAGTTCTCCATCTATCATCTTTTTAACCTTTGACCTAGACAGATTAAATACCTTAGAAATTAAATTATCTAGCCTAAAGGAAGAGACAACAATTTTTTTGTAGTCATAATCCTTTTTTGGAAGATTAGAAATTTTATCTTCACGACTGAGGACAATATTGTATTTAGAAATTTTTGTTAAGTTTATTTCTATAAAGTTTGCAATTTCTCTTTTAACAAAAAAATAAGTGAATTTTTCTCCAATTAAAATATCACCTATTTTTTGCCTGTCTATACTAAGACCTAAAATAGATCCCAGCACATCGCCATGTTTAATTTTTTCATTAGATTCAAATTTAAATAAGACAATATCATCTGCATCATTTTCAATTTTATAACTAGGATAAATATAAATGATGCAAGATTCACTGTCATTGTAACCCCCATGGATTTCATAGGAGATTTCATCTTTAAACCTATTTAAAATGGAAATAGACAAATTAATCTCATGAGGATTTAAAAAATCTGTAGACTCAGTAATATGACTCTTCATTACAGATTCTATTTTGTCAATAACTTTCCTTATAGTAGTCCTTTCCTCAGACCTATTAATATGATTAATTAAATCTATTCTGTTTAAATTTACCAAGGAAACATTCCGTTGTTTTTAAGTTGCTCTTTTAATCCATCGATTTCAACATTATTTGGTGCCAAGATAAAAATATCTTTGTTAACTTTTTGCATCTTTCCATCAAGGGCATAAAGAGCTCCACTTACGAAATCAAATATTTGTCTCTTAACATCAACATCAAGTTGTTCGAAGTTAAGAACTACTGCTTTGAAATCTCTTAAATCATCAACTATAAGTGGTGATTCATCATAAGAAAGTGGTTCATGAACGGTAATTATCATATTACTTGTTGATACTCTTGGTTTAGCCTTAGTATGAGTGATGTTTTTTGGTGCATAAGTAGGTTCAACAACCTCTGCTTCCTTTGCATCATCTTCAAAATCTTCGTCAAAATCTTCGTACTCATATTCATCTGCAAAGCCAAAGATTTTCTTTAGTTTGTCCATAGTTTTTTCTGCCATAATATCCTCCTAATTATAATTTCTATTTCCAAATAATTTAGAACCAACTCTGATCATATTGGATCCTTCTTCGATTGCCAATTTAAAATCATGGCTCATCCCCATTGATAAATATTTCATCTCAACACCATCATAGTTTTTTGATGCAATATTTTCAAACATTATATTCATCTTCTCAAATAATTTTCTCAGCAAAGTTTCATCAGGATTATTTGGAGCAATAGCCATAAGCCCCTTAATATTAATATTTTTATAATCTAAAAGTTCATAAATAAAATCTTCAGTATCTTCATATTTTATTCCTGATTTACTCTCTTCATTGCCAATATTTATTTGCACAAGACAATTTACTTTGATGTCATCTTTTTCTGCTCTCTTATTAATTTCTTGGGCTAATTTTATTCTATCCAGAGATTGAATTAATTCTACTTTGTCATAAATATATTTTACTTTATTAGTCTGTAAATTGCCAATCAAATGAAAATTTATTTTATTATTTTTTAACTTTTCTTCAATTTCTTTATCTTCTATCTTTGAAAGGAGTTCTTGAACCTTATTTTCACCAAAATCTACGACACCAATGTTGTTAAAAACCTTTATCATTTCCACTGGATGCGTCTTTGAAACGGCGATAAGTTTTACATCTCTTTTAAAATTAGAATTATTCTTTGCTATTTCTATATCTTCATAAAGTTTTTTTAAATTGTCTTCCAAATTCAAAATATCACCTCAATTTAAGATTCTTGACTCATCTACAGTTTTTGGATTTATTACTATTGCGTCGTTAACAGTCACAGTTTTATAACTTTTATCTCCAATGTTAATAACTGACTCTTTATTTCCTTTGTTGATAAAGACATAATCATTACTTTCACTTACTATCTCCACGGGCACAAATACTACAAGTCCCTTTATCTCTTGAACATATACTCCAGTGAGATTATCTCTTTCTATTAAAGTTGACTTTGGTATTTCATAGCCTTTAGTTTTATTTACAATAATTTTTCCATCATGAATCCTATTGGAATACATATTTTCAAAATATCTATCTAAGCTAACAATAATTACGGCATGATTATTATCCTTATTTATTTTTTCCACTACACCATAAATATCTTCAATTTCTGGAATTTGTATTTTAACAGAATCTCCAACATTGTAATTTGAAATTTGTGAAACATTGTTTATAGTGCAGGCAACTTTCCAATTTAAGTTATTTACTATTTTAAAAAGCGGATCTCCATTTTTTACCTTTGTTTCCATTTCCAAGCTTTTAAAATTGTAACTTTTATTTAAGTATTTATAAGTAAACTTGTCTAAATTATCGATTTTAAAATAATCTTCATTGCCATCAATTTTATAAGTAACAATACCACTAAATTCTGCAAGATATGAAAAATTAAATTTAGAAATTTTGTCTTCTAAATCTTTTTCTTTAAGTATAAGAGCATTCTCTGATAATTCAAGATATTCCTTTAATTCCGCTTCATTTATATTTTCCATAGAAGCTTCATCTGATGAATTAATATCAAAATAAACCCCAGAATAATTTTTATTTTTTATTTGTTCTTGAAGATTTTTTGTAAAACTCAAAGAATTTTCTTTTTGTACAGGTTCAATACCCTTTTTTATCTTTATTGCTGCCTTGACTTTATTTAGTTCATCCTTTAAAGAGGATACATCTTCCATTAAATTCAAATTTGCAACTTCATAGCCTACAGGCACTTTTTGACCCTCACTGGCATGAAATACTACAATCCCATCTCCTTTAGAAAAATAAGCTTTTTCATCAAAGAGATTGTAAATTTTTGTGTCAATATCCTTTTCAAAAGTGGTCAAAGTTGGAAAAATTGTTTTATAATTATTTACTCTACTTCCTCTTATTAATTTTGCAAAAAATATAATTAAAATCAAAAAAATTAAAAGAGCGAGAATCCTTCTCTTGAAAAATTTATTTTTTTTTAAAAAACTGTTCAAAAAACCACCTATTCATCAAATAATTATATCACAAACTCCTGCAATATGTTATTATTCGAAGAAGATTTGCTCTATTTCGTCTTTATTTTTTCTAGTCATTAAATCATACACAGCTTTATTTGGGTCGTAACCCTCATATAAAACCTGGTAAAGTGCGTTAGTTATTGGCATTTCAATGTTCTTTAGCTTAGAAAGTTTATAAGCAGACTTAACAGTCTTTACTCCTTCCACTACTTGACCAACTTCCTTACAAGCTTCCTCCATAGATTTACCTTCGCCAATTAATATTCCAGCTCTTCTATTTCTTGAGTGCATACTTGTACAAGTTACTATTAAGTCACCAATACCAGAAAGACCATTAAAGGTATGTGGGTTTGCTCCCATGGCAATGCCCAGTTTACTCATTTCATAAATTCCACGAGTCATTAGTGCTGCCTTTGAATTATCTCCATAGCCAAGACCATCATTCATTCCAGCAGCAAGAGCAATAATATTTTTTAAGGCTCCACCCATTTCTACACCTATTAAGTCGGGGTTAGTGTAAATCCTAAAAATTGAAGTTGAAAATTCGTGCTGAATAGTCACTGCAGCCTTTAAGTCTAGAGAAGAGGCAACAACTGTAGTTGGAATGTCACTACCCACTTCTTCAGCATGAGATGGTCCAGAAAGAGCCACAAAGGGATTGTCTTTTAAAATTTCTGATGAAATTTCTGAAATTCTATCTAAAGTTTCAAGTTCAATGCCCTTTGATAAATTGACAATGATTGTATCCTTTGAAATCTTGTCCTTAATTTTATCTAAAATTTCTCTAATGCTAGATGTTGGCACTGCAATTACAAATACATCAATATTTTTAAGGACGCTATCTAAATCATTAGAAAGGTTAATATCATTTTTAAATTTTGCTCCTGGAAGATATTTTGAATTTTCTTTATTTTTCTTTATATCATCAATTACGTCTTTATTTCTAATGTAAAAATTTACCTTATGTCCCTTATTTGATAGAAGCCTAGCAATGGCGGTACCCCAGCTTCCACCACCACATAGTGTAATGTTCATTTTCTACCTCCTATTTTATTTTCATTTCCTGCTAATATTCTTTTTATGTTATCCTTATGTCTTATAATTCCAATTAAAGCAATAATATCAATTAAAATAATATTATAGGTAGTTAGGTCTGACATAAAAGTGTAGACAATAATAATTGAAATGAAAAATAAAATTGAACCTACTGAAACCATTTTTGTGAGAAAAGTTCCAAGGACCCATACAATATAGCAAATTAAAGTAAGTGGAAAATTAAAAAGAGCTAAAGCTCCTAAAGTTGTAGCAACTCCCTTTCCCCCTCTAAAATTCATGTAAAAGGGAAAGTCGTGACCAATTACAGCTGCAAGTATTCCCAATGGAACTAAGTTTAGTCCAAAAAGCTTTCCAATTATAAAAGTTACTGCTACTCCCTTTAAAAAATCAATTATAAAGGTTATTACCCCTGCTTTTTTCCCAAGAACTCTAATGGCATTAGTTGTGCCAGCGTTACCTGATCCATATTTTCTAATATCTTTATCTAAAAATAATTTTCCAATAATATAAGATCCAGAAATAGTTCCTATGAAATAAGATATTACTAAAACTAAGAGATATTTCATCTTCTAGGACCCTTGTCAGCTCTAGGACTAACTCTATTCTTAAGCTCTAAAATTATTGGAGTTCCGGTAAAGGAATAAGTATCTCTAATTTGATTTTCAATATATCTAAGATAAGAAAAATGGAATAATTCTTTATCATTTACTGACAAAAGAAATTTAGGTGGTCTAACACTTACTTGAGAACCGTAATATAATTTTCCTCTCTTGCCCTTGTCAGATGGTGGTTGGTTCATAAGAACCGCTTTATTTAAAATATCGTTTAGTACGCCAGTTTGAATTCTGTGGTTGTAATTGTTATTTACAACTTCAATTAAATCTAAAAACTCATTTACTCTTTGACCAGTTTTGGCTGAAATAAAAATTATTGGAGCATATAAGACGAAGGGAAGCTCATTTCTTATTTCCTTCTCAAAGTTTTTCATAGTATTTGTCTCTTTTTCAAGAGCATCCCATTTATTTACAGCAATAATAATAGCCTTATTATTGTCGTGAGCATAACCAACAATTTTAGAATCCTGTTCAGTTACGCCTTCAAGGGCATCAATCATAAGAACACATACATTTGATCTTTCAATTGCAGTAAGAGTTCTTATAACAGAATATCTCTCAACACCTGGAACAATTTTTTTCTTTTTTCTAAGTCCAGCAGTGTCTACAAAAATATATTCATTGTCTTTATATTTAATTAGAGAGTCAATTGAATCCCTAGTAGTGCCAGGGATATCTGTAACTATAGACCTATTTTCTCCAGTTAAATAATTTAGAAGAGAAGATTTTCCAACATTAGGTTTACCAATTAAAGTAACTCTTATTTGGTCATCATCTTCAAGACTATCAACTGGCGTCAAGTCATTTACAACCTCATCAAGCAAGTCCCCTACACCAGTGCCTTGTTCTGCACTTATGCCAATTGGTTCGCCTAAACCCAATTCATAAAAATCAAACATATTATCCTTTGTAATTTTTGAATCGTATTTATTAACAGCTAGGACAACCTTAGTCTTAGTTTTCCTTAAAAATTGCGAAATTTCCTCATCTGTTGGATTTAAACCCTCAGCACCATCTACTAAAAATATTACAACATCGGAAGTTTCCAGTGCCATATCAATTTGTGCCTTGATGCTAGACATAAAAATATCTTCATCCTTTAAATCAAGTCCACCTGTATCTACAAGTAAAAATTTATAATTAAGCCAAGATGCAGGTTGATAAATTCTATCTCTAGTTACACCTGGAGTATCTTCAGTTATTGAAACTTTTCTTCCTACAATTTTGTTAAATAAAGTAGATTTGCCTACATTTGGTCTGCCAATTATTGAAACTATGGGCATTTCCATATAATCACCCCTATCTTAGTAATTATAACAAATTAAATTATTAGATTCAATTTACTATTAACAATTGAGAATAAAAAAACTCCATAGTATAATTAATTTGGTGATAAAATGGCGAAAGTTTTAAATAATATAAAAGATGCTAAAGATTTAATGAATCTATCATTATTCACTGGCGCATTATTAATTCAAAATGGAGCAGAATCTTATAGAGCAGAAGACACAATTGAAAGAATTTGTAAGTCTGTCTCTAATATTTCAAATGTTTCTGCCTATGCCCTACCTTCTGCAATATTTATTTCAATGGAATTTGAGGGCGAAACTCTTAGCAATTTTAGAAAAATTACAATTTCAGATACAAATTTATATAAAATTGACTGTGTGAATTCTTTTTCAAGAGAATTTGTCTCACGAGATCTTTCAATTAAAGAAGGCTATGAAAAACTTTTTGAAATTGATGGGACTGAAGAAAATCCAAAGAAAATATATTTTTCTGGAGGAATTGCTTCTTCCTTTTTTACAGTTTTATTTGGAGGAGACTTAAAGGACTTTTTCGCAAGTTTTTTTATTGGTATTTTAATTCCCATAGTTCTTGAAAAACTAAGCTACTTTAAACTTTCTTTTTTCATAAATAATATTATCTGCGCCTTTATTACATCAGTTCTAGCAATTATTTGTGTTCGTTTTGGCTTTGGCTCAAATATTGATAACATTATAATAGGAGTAATAATGCTTTTGGTTCCTGGCGTTGCCATTACAAACTCTGTGAGAGATATTATGAGTGGCGAATTTATAACAGGTGCCATTACTATGATTAAAGCCTTCTTTATAGCCCTTGCTATAGCCTTTGGCGTCGGCGTTGGCTTAAAAATTATGAGGTTTATAATATGAAGACACTCTCACAATTTTTCTTATCAGCCTTTGCTACCTATGGCTTTACAATATATTTTAAACTTCCAAAAAAAGTCAGACTTATTACATCAGCTTTAAGTGGTTTTATATGGATTATCTACGAATTGTTATTTGACTTTAGTGAGAATTATATGATTTCTTATTTGATTTCATCTTTTCTTATTGGAATTTTTTCTGAAACTTTTGCTATTAAATTTAAAAAACCAGCCACAGTCTTTACGCTCCCTTGCCTAGTACCACTTGTACCAGGGGCTGGAATGTATTATATAATGTATTATTTTATCGAATCAAATTATTTTTTAATGCGAGAGCAAGTAATTAAAACAACTTTAACCACATCTGCACTTGCCCTGGGCATAGTTTTATCTCAAGGTTTAGTTAGAATTATAAAAGAATCTTCAAGAAAAATTAAGGCAAATAAAAAAGGTAATGGATAATTTCTCCATTACCTTAATTTTTTTGTAAGTTTTTAAAATAAACTTTGAATTATTTTACTCCCTGCAATAATTGTTCCTATTGATGAACCAATATTTGCCAGTATTACTACTAAAAGGGCCTTCAAAAATTTATTGTGAATCCAAGCTTTTATACTAAAAATATCATCAGGTATATTATTTACATCTTCAACTGTAGGTTTTTTTAAGCTTGCTTCTACAAGACCTGCAAACCAACCACAAGCAAGCATTGGATTAATAGATGTAAAAGGGGCTGCAACAAAAGCTGTCAAAACACTTAGTGGATGAGGAAGACATAATGTTGTTAAAAGAGCTGCGAGAACAGAATTAAATAAAAACCAGGATTTTATTTGAGTCATTCCTGTATTCATGCTTTGCTTAAAGCCAAGTCCAATTAAAAAAACAATTAAAATTGGAATTAACCAAGGAAGTACCTTGCCAGTAAAGGATTTTGGCGGAATTTTATTTAATTCATCAATATTTTGCTCTTTAAAAACTTCTTCTTCAACTCCTGGAGTATGAGCCGCGCCAAGAATGGCAATTACTTTATCTCCTGGAGCATTTTTAATATTATATGCTAGATACTTATCTCTTTCATGTAAAAGTGTTGCCGCTATTTGAGGATAATCCTTGCCCATGTCTTCAATTGCAAGTTCAAGGTTATCTCTTTCAATTAGTTTTTGTAGGTCCTCTTCTGAAACATCTTCATCATCGTCTATAGACATTAAAGAAAAAAATAATTTTATTTTTTCAAAAAATCCCATCTTTCTCCAAATTCGCATAAATGTTGTTTGGATACTTCTATCGGCTAAAACTAAATTAATTCCAAACTCTTCTGAAGCTTTCATTCCCTCAATCATTTCTTGACCAGGTTTTGTTTTTAGCTTTTTTGCAATATTTTTTTGGTAAGAAGAAAGAATTAAATTTGCAATTAAAAGTGTAACTTTTTTTTGTTTTATTATGTCTATAATATTTGTGTTCTTCCAGGCATCAGGATTTTTTAAATTTTCGTACCTTTGTTTATCAAGTTCAATACAAATTGAATCAGGTTTTTCCTCTTCAATAGTTTCTCTAACTAATTTTGCACTTTCTTGCGAAACATGAGCAGTTGGAATCAAAATTATTTCCTTGCCATGATAATCTATTCTAATTAATTTATTCTTCATTTTTCTCCTAAATAGAAGAGTTACTCTTTCTCTTCCGTCAAAGTATAAGTATCTCCACTTACTCTGTTGTAATAATTTACTGTAAGTTTGTTGTTTTCATTTTTTTCCATCATTAGGGTATCATCTAAAACATTTAATTTATTTACACCCTTTTCTGTCACAATATTAAAATTTTTTAAATAATCTACAGATGAATTTAAAATATCAATACAAAGGGCATTTAACAACCTAAAATTACTATTGTAGTCATCCTTTTCATTAGATGTTTGGCTTTTTAAATTTATATTTTTATCTGGACCCAATATTTTAATATTTTCCTTGTCGCCATAAATATTTTCGTAAACAGAAAAGAATTCTTCCTCTTCCTTTAAAATAGTTTCCTTTTCTTCTTTTAACTTTGAAACTTTTGAAGTGTCATTTAATAAAATGGACTTTAGCATGTAATTATCTCCATTAATTAAATAATCTATAATTCCAAGATTTTCATAGGCCTTTAAGTTATGCTTACTTATATTTCTATTTAAATCAAAATTATAGTAGGAATTTAAGAGAAACTCTATCATTAGAAGATTTGATTTAACATCATCTTCTGTTAAATTATCCTCAATAAAATTTCCCTTTAATGGCTTATAATCTTTTAGCTTTCCATTTTCTATATTGTAAAATTCATTAAAATTATTTTTGCGAAAGGAAATTAATGATTCACTAATCTCCGTATTCATGCTATCTATTTCGGGAGTCTTATCTTTAATAATGTGAAATTTATTTATTTCGCTATTTATTACATCTAATTTTGACTTTTTGCTGTTATTTTCTTGGCTCAAAGTTTTAAACTTATCTTCAGCCTTCTTCTTACTCTCTAAAAGAGCAGAATTTTCTCTTGATAAATTAAAATAAGAAGATCCCACAGTTCTTAAGTTAGAAAAGCCAAGAAAAGATAAAACAAAAGCAAGGGCAATAAAAATAATTGATATTGTAATTTTTTTATTTTTATTCATTTTTATCACTCTTTTCTAAAGCTTTTAAAATACCAAGATTTTTGTAGTAGGTTGAAATCTTTTCTTCCATAAATTTGTTCAAATAAATTAAATTTTCTGACTTTAAATTTCCAGTTTTATAGCCCTTTCTCTCAATTTCTTTATAAATATACAAAAGATTATTTACATCTGCATAAATTTCCGTAAGAGATGATTTCTCATTATTAATATAAGAATAAATATTTGAGCTGTAAATTGAAGCATAAAAAATTAAGGCATTGAGTTCTTTGGAATTTTTATTTAATTTTAAAATATTTTTGACAAATCCATTTGATTCTTCAACATAAGCCTTAATATTTAACTCATTATAAATATTTTTATGTTTGTCTAAATTTTCATCACTATAAAGATCTAGAAAATCATTAACAGATTTGTCATAGCCATCTTTTCCATAAATATCAGACTCGAAATAAGCTCCATAAGCCTTTAATCTTTCCTTAATTTCCGATACTATAGCTTTATTTTGATTTGTATAAACCTCTTTCAGCCTTTTTATTTCATCAGATTTATTTGATTCAAATTGATATCCATATTTTTCATAAAATTCTTGAGACTTTAAATTAAATTCAATTTCTAAGGAATCAATATCTTCTGTTATTGCCTTTGTCTTAATTTCAATTAAATTTATTTCTTCTCTAATTTTTTTATTCTCAGAAATAAGTTCTGATGAGTATTTTTTATTTGCAAGAGAGTAGATGAAAAAAATCAAAGACAAAATAAATAAGATAACTGAAAAAATATATAAGGCTTTATACCAGTTTTTACTAAACATTTCTCACCTACATTTTTTCGAGAAAAATAGCACCTTTATTTGTTTTATTAAATTTGTGATCTATTTCTTTTAATATAAAATGGGAGATAAGTAAAGAAAACACACCAATAATTAGTGATATTAAATCAATATTTCCCAGGGAAGTTTTACTCATAATAATATAGGAAATTGTAATTGTAGACATAAATAAAATTAAAGGAAGACCATATACTAAAAATTTATAAGAAAGTACAGACTTGTCCCTTGTTTTAATTTTTACAAGATCGCCAACATTGGCAGACACAGTATTTGGAAACTCGAAAAGCTCTCTCTCTGATTCAGCACATTTTGCACTACAAGATTCACAACTTTCTCCGCAAGCACTTTCTCTTGTAAATTCCACAAAGATTTTATTTTTATCCTTTGATCTAACAATTCCAATGTTTTCCATAATATCACCTTAATCTTTTTTTTTTTATTTTTTTTATTTTTCTTCTTCTTTTACTTTTTCTATAACTTTTACATGAACTTCTTCCAATTGTTTTTCTGAAAGTCTTGTTGGCGCACCAGTTAATAGACAAGTTGCTGCTTGAGTTTTTGGAAAAGCTATTACATCTCTAATGCTCTTGGCATTAGTAAATAGCATTACAAGTCTATCTAATCCATAAGCAAGTCCTCCATGTGGTGGTGCTCCATATTTAAAGGCTTCTAATAGGAATCCAAATTTTTCCTTAGCTTCTTCTTCAGAAAGTCCCAAAGCTTCAAACATCTTTTCTTGAATTTCTGGGTCATTAATTCTAATACTTCCTCCACCCATCTCATCGCCATTAATTACAATGTCATAGGCCTTTGCTCTTGCCTTTTCTTTATCAGTAGTAAGCTTATCTACATCTTCGTCTAGTGGGCTTGTGAAAGGATGGTGCATAGCCACATATCTTCCTTCTTCTTCGTCATATTCAAATAGAGGAAATTCAGTAATCCATGTAAGTTTATAATCACTTTCATCAATTAAATCCATGTCTTTTGCTATTTTGTTACGAAGATTTCCAAGACCACTGTAAACAACTGAGTTTTTATCGGCTAGAATCAAAATTAGATCGCCTTTCTTTGCATCAAAGGCCTTAATAATTTCATTCATTTTATCTTCAGACAAGAACTTTGCAATTGGAGAGTCAATTTCTTCGTCAACTCTTATCCAAGATAAGCCCATTGCCTTAAAATCTTTGACAAAGGATTCTAATTTTTTAACTTGCTTCTTTGAGTAAAATTCGCTTCCGCCGTCAACTTTAATTCCTCTGACACTTTTGCCCTTTTCTGTATTTCCTTCAAATACTTTAAATCCGCAGTCCTTGACAAGATGAGATATGTCGTGAAGTTCAATTCCAAATCTTAAATCCGGCTTATCTACTCCAAATCTATCCATTGCTTCAGCATATTTCATTCTCTTTATAGGAAGCTCAATATCTTTATTTAAAATTTCTTTAAATAGCCTTTGTAAGAATCTTTCATTTATTTCCATTACATCTTCTTCAGTTACAAAGCTAAGTTCCATATCTATTTGTGTAAATTCAGGTTGTCTATTTGCCCTTAAGTCTTCATCTCTAAAGCATTTTGTAATTTGGATGTACCTGTCAAGACCTGCAACCATTAAAAGTTGTTTCATAAGTTGTGGTGATTGAGGAAGGGCGTAAAATTCGCCAGGATTAACTCTACTTGGCACTAAATAGTCCCTCGCTCCTTCAGGAGTTGGCTTAGTTAACATTGGAGTTTCAACTTCAATAAATCCATTTTCATAGAAGAAGTCACGAGTGATTTTATAAATCTTTGAACGAATCATGAGATTTTTTTGCATACTTGGCTTTCTTAAATCTAAAGTTCTATATTTTAATCTCATGTTCTCAGAAACATTGTCATTGTCCTTTACATAAATTGGTGGTACTTCAGATTCGCTTAAAATTTTAAGTTCGCTAGCAAGAACTTCAACCCGTCCTGTTTCAAGTTCTTCATTTATTGAAGATCTCATGCGGACTTTTCCCCTTACAGCAATTACAAATTCTCCACGAAGATGTGATGCCTTTTCTAAAAGTTCATCAGAAGATGTGTCATCAAATACAATTTGTGCAATTCCACTTCTATCTCTAAGGTCAACGAAAATTATTGAGCCAAGGGATCTTTGTTTAGCAACCCAGCCCATTAATGTAACTTCTTTTGAAATCATTTCTTCTGAAATCTCATTACAATAATTACTTCTCTTGAGATTTCCCATTTTTTCAGCCATATTTCCTCCTAAAAATTAAACTCCAAGCCTCAAATGGTTTGGAGCTTATTCGTCAAAATATAAATAAACGATTAGCGATTTATTTTATTATTTATTTCCATAAAAACCTATTTTAATTATAAAACAAGGTTTCGTAAAATTCAACTTTAACAGATTCTACTGTCTATTCTGTGAGAAAATCCTTGGATATCTTTAACTTTATTTTCTCTTAAAAGTTTTCCCTTCACAAATTTTGCGCCCTTATCCATTCCCTGACAGCCTGCAAGTAAAAGTACATCTCCACTATTTAATAAATCAATGGAATTATTTACAGCTTCTTCTAAAGTGTCGAAAATTTTACATTCAATATTATTTTCACTTAAAATTTTCTTAAAAACCTTTAATTCATCTTCTGTGACTTTGTCTTTTTCCTTAACTATTTCCTTTGACAAAGTTGCAGACAAAGTTTTTGGTTTTAAAATTTTTATCCACTTTACAAGTCTTTCTGTAATCTCTCTATTGACTTCCACTCCTCTATGTCCTCTTATGGCATATAAAATATTTAAGTTTTTGTATTTCATCATCTTGAGAGTTTCCATTGTTGCATCAATATTTTTTTCATTGGCAAAATGGTCGTCTAAAATTTTAAAATCTTCATCAAAAATAAGTTCAAATCTTCTCTCTACACCATTGAAATTTTTTAAAGCCCTTGTAATAACATCTTTTTCAATATTAAGACATAAGGCAACAATAATAGCAACTACAGAATTCATAACTGAGGAATAACCTACAGAGCCAAGCTCAACTTTGAAGTTAGACTTTTTTATTGTAAAATCTTTTAATTTTACATCTCTATTTATATTAAAAATAAATTTTCCCTTGCCCGTAGCTAAATCTAAATTAGAAATCCCAAAATCTGCTTCATCATTTTCCAATGAGAAAGATAAAACTTTAGCCTCTGTTTTTTCTTTTAGAGAATAAATCATCTCATCATCGGCATTTAAAATTGCAAGAGCTTCTTTTTTGGCATGCCTTATAAGTCTTGATTTGTAGTGAAAATATTTTTCAAAACTTCCATGTTGGTCGATGTGTTCTCTGCCAAGATTGTTAAAGGTAACAATATCAAAATCAATATTTTTGTCTCTAAAAAGTTCTTGGGCTGAAGAAGAGACTTCCATAGTAACATCTGTAATATTATTATCTGCCATATCCCTAAAATATGACTGCAAAGTAAGAGACTCTGGTGTAGTAAGTTCTGATGGAATCTTTACATCCTTATACCTAGTTAGAACTGTGCCTATTATACCAGTTTCCCTTTTGTCTTCTCTTAAAATTGAATCAACCATAAAGGCAGTAGTTGTCTTTCCATTTGTAGCTGTAATTCCAATTACATTCATTTCCCTTGATGGATTTTTATAAAAATTTGCAGCCATATCAGCAAGTGCAATTCTAGAATTAGGAACTTTTATTTGTTTTATTTCTACATCCACAAAATCTTCCACAACAGCAAGTTCTGCTCCAAGCTCACTAGCTTTTTTTATAAACTTATGTCCATCAGTTACATAACCTTTTATTGCAACAAAAATAGCGCCTTCTACTACATCCCTAGTGTGGAAGGCGATTTTTTTTATTTCTTTATTTTCATCAATGTTAAAGTTTGTTTGGATAATATTTATATTTTTTAAAATTTCACTTAATTTCAAAATTATCTCCTCTTTATAAAATCTTCAAGATTTTTAGAATTAATATTTCTCTTAAATTTCCCCTGTGAATCTAAAATTTTTGTGCTTGCTCCAAGGCCAAATCCAATAATATTTTCAAGCTCTTCCATCATGACAATATTATAAATAGAAGAATATCCTTTTTTTGCATAGCCAATATTTTCTGAACTTATAACAGATTTTTTCTGCCTATAAAGGTAATAGGGCTCATAATTTGAACCAAGCATTAATTCTTTGGATTCTTCAATGAGATCACTATAATCTTCTTCGTTAAAATAAGAATTTTCAAATAGTTTTGAGCCATTTTTTAGTGCCAAAGTGTGTAGGGTAATATTTTCAGGCGAGAACTCAAGAGCTTTTTTTATTGAATTTAAAATACTTTCTTTACTTTCACCAGGAAGCCCCATTATTAAATCCATATTTATTATATCAAAACCAATTTCTCTCGCTTTATAAAACCAATAGCTAAAATTTTCATTTGATACCCTATTTAACTTACTTATGACGTCTTCATTAAAGCTCTGTGGATTTAAACTAATTCTATTTACTCCCCTAGTCTTTAGCATTTTTAAAATCTCTATACTAAGGCTATCTATCCTTCCACATTCAACAGTAAATTCCCTTGCGCTACTAAATTTTTCTAAGACAGCATCAATAATTTTCTCTAAATTTTCTTTTCCTATTGCTGTTGGCGTCCCCCCGCCAATATAAATTGAATTTGGCTTTTTAGAAAAATTTAACTCATAAGATTTTATGTCATCAATTAAATTTTTAGTGTAAGCATCCATTTTTTCTTTATTTTCAATTGTTGTATCAAAGGAGCAATAAAGGCATCTACTTGGACAGAAAGGAATGTGTACATAGACATTGTAATTATTTATATTTGAACTTTTACGAAGACTTTCTTGATTTTTATAAATTCTATATAAAAAATCTGCGTCACATTTATTTATCCTGTATTTATCAAATAATATTTTAAATGAATCTTCGTAGGTATTAAATTCAAAAACTTTTGAGAGAAGCTTTAAGGGTCTAACTCCTGTTAATATTCCAAAGCTAGAATCAAAATTTTTGTGATTTGAAAATAAATCAAAGAGGTATCTGTTTATAACAAAGTGAGGCTTGTCATTTTTTATATCAAGCCTTGCACTTTTATTTATTTTCTCTCCAAAAATTTCAAGAAAAATAAATTCATCAAGAACTTTGATTTTTATGTTAAAAGCTAACTTTTTATAATCTTTAGGAAGTTTCATCCTAAAAAATTCAAAGATAGATTTTTTTAAGGCTTCATTTTCACATTCAATTACTATCATAATCTTCTTAAATATGGGTTTGACATCTTTTCGTAGCTCATTTGTGATTCTGGACCATGACCTGATAAAACATAAATATCATCATCAAGTTCTTTTAATCTCTTAAGTGATTCCATCATAAGTGTGTTATCTGATTCAGGAAAGTCAGTTCTTCCAATAGAGCCGTTAAATAAGGTATCGCCTGCAAATAAATAATCTTTGAATAAATAACAAACTGAACCTATAGTATGTCCTGGACTTGCTATTACCTTAATTTTATCATCTGAGAAAGGAATTTCGTCTCCATCTTTTACAAAAACATCTACCTTGGCAGCTTCAATTTGTAGACCAAAGGCTGATTCTCTGACTTCTCTTGGATTTTCCAAGAACTCTCTGTCATTTTTATGAAGATATACCGGAGCCTTAAATTTTTTCTTTAAAGCAGCAACTGCACCAACATGATCAAAGTGACCATGAGTTAAGAGAATATATTTAACATTCAAATTATTTCTTTCAATTGCTTCAATAATATTTTCACTTGAACCACCTGGGTCAACTACAAAGGCATCTTTATTTTCGTCAAAGAGAATAAAACAATTTTCTTGTAATTCTCCCACAACTAGTTTCATAATTTTATATTGCATAATTCACCTAAAATTCCTTACTTGAATCCAATAAAATTGTAACAGGTCCGTCATTAATAAGTTCCACATCCATGTCAGCACCATATTCGCCGTGAGAAACTTTTACATTAAGTTTTTCAAGTTCTTCTATAAACTTTTCATATAAAAGAATTCCTTGGTCAAATTTTGCAGAACGAATATAAGAAGGTCTGTTACCCTTTCTTGCATCTCCATATAGAGTAAATTGACTGACAACAAGGACTTCTAAACCGTAGTCAAGAAGTGATTTATTCATTACTCCCTTTTCGTCGTCAAAAATTCTAAGTTTTGTTACTTTATTTAAGATGTAATCTAAATCACTTTCATCATCATTTACTTCAACTCCAAGGAGCACCATTAATCCCTTATCTATCTTTGAAATAACTTTTCCATCAACAGATACGCTGGACCTCTTAACTCTTTGAACTACTGCTCGCATTTTATCACGCCTTTACTCTATATACCTCGAGAACATTGTTAATTCTCTTTAGTTTTTCCATTAATCTTTCAAGTTCTTCACTATTAGTGATTTCTACAGTTATATCAATTACAGCATCTCCATTTTTTACAACTTTGGCATTTAAATAGGAAATACTTAACCTTGAATCATTTACTCTATTTGCAATGTCTCCGATAACATTCGGTTTATCAAAAGCTCTAATTTCAATTGATGCGCTATAACTTGTTGCATAACTACTTTGCCATTTAACTTCCACAAGTCTTGAAGGGTCCACATTGTTTTGCATATTTTTGCAGTCTTTTCTGTGAACAGATATACCTCTTCCTATAGTGATATATCCCACAATGTCGTCACCTGGAACCGGTGTACAGCATTTTGCAATTCTTACATTGACTCCATCAACGCCCTTAACTTCTATACCTTGATTGTTAAATCTTTTCCTTGATTGAACAATTTCTTCAATATCTTTTTCGTCTTTTTTATAAAATTTATTATAAATATCAACTAATTTGACAGTAACCTGTGCTGTTGTTATTGTTCCAAAGCCAACTGCAGCATACATTTCATCTAGTGTCTGCATATTTAGTTTATTCTTAACTTCTTCTAGCCAATCATCGCGCAAAATTTTATGGACTTCATATCCCAATTTTTTAACTTCTTTTTCAATGGCATCTCTTCCTCTTTCAATATTTTTTTCTTTATCTTTAACCTTAAAATATTGAGAGATCTTCTTGCGGGCTTGAGGGCTTTTTACGATTTTAAGCCAATCAAGAGATGGACTAGTATTTGGATTTGTTATTACATCGACTATATTTCCACTTTGAAGAGTGTAATTAAGGGGCACAATTCTTCCATTTACCTTTGCACCTACACAAGTATTACCAACTTGAGAGTGAATTCTATAGGCAAAGTCAATTGGTGTTGAGCCTTCAGGTAGATTTATAACATCTCCCCTTGGTGTAAAGACAAAAACTTCATCGGCAAAAAAGTCAATCTTTAGTGTATCCATAAAGTCGCCAGGATCATTTAAATCTTTTTGCCATTCCAAAAGTTGTCTTAGCCAAGTTAAATTTTCATCAAAGGCAGTTTCCTTTGTTACACCAGCCTTATATTTCCAGTGAGCGGCAATACCATATTCAGCAGTTTGATGCATTTCATAAGTTCTAATTTGAACTTCAAAAGTTTCTCCATTGTTGTCAATAACAGTGGTGTGCAGAGATTGATACTTATTAGGCTTAGGCATTGCTATATAATCTTTAAATCTACCTGGAATAGGTTTAAAAAGTGTATGAACTACACCAAGTGCACCGTAACAATCCTTTACAGAATGAGTTAAAATTCTTACAGCAGATAAATCGTAAATTTCATCAAAGACCTTTCCCTTTTTCTTCATTTTTTTATAAATGGAATAAAAATTCTTTGGTCTTCCCTTGATTTCACATTCGATGCCAACTTTTTTTAAGTTTTCTTCAAGCTCAGCAATAATGTGGTTGATGAGGTCTTCTCTTTCATTTCTTCTCTTATTTACCATTTCAACGAGTTCATAATAGCCTTCTTCATCTAGGTATCTAAGAGACAAGTCTTCTAGCTCCCACTTAACTCTACTCATACCAAGTCTATCAGCAATTGGGGCGTAGATTTCAACTGTTTCTGTTGCTTTTTCAATTTTTTTAGCATCAGTCATGTACTCAAGAGTTCTCATATTGTGAAGTCTATCGGCAAGTTTAACTATTATTACTCTAATGTCCTTTGCCATGGCAAGAACCATTTTTCTAATATTTTCAGCTTGCTTTTCTTCTTTGTTTTTATAATTTAATTTTTTTAACTTAGTTACACCATTAACTAAATCGGCAATTTCTTGACCAAATAAATTTTTTATGTCCTCTAGAGTTACATCTGTATCTTCTACTACATCGTGAAGAAGTCCTGCTACAATGGTAGCAGTATCCATATTCATTTCAGCAAGAATTAAACTTACATTTAAAGGATGGATTATATAATCTTCTCCTGAATTTCTCTTTTGACCCTTATGATGCTCTTCAGCAAATTTATAAGCTCGATTTATCATGTCAAAATCTGCATTTTCATTATAAGATTTTACTTTTTCAATTAATTTATCTATTAACATTTTTCTCACCTGAAATTCTATAGGATTTAATCTTTAATTGGATGGAGACATTTCCATTAAATTTATTAAGCTCCAAATTAAAAATTATATCTATAAAAATATTTGATGGCCTACCTTGAAGTAGTGCCATTACCTCTTCTCTTCCATAATATTCTGCAAGCTTATTTAAAAATATTTCAGAATCTTCAAATAAGGTTGCTGTGTAATTTAACTTATCTTGAGATAAAGTCATTTTTAAAAAGTTTTTATTTTTTCCCAAGATATTTAATGTATTTATTTTTAAATTTTTAGCACCAAATTTGGGAGCAGAATTTCCATTGCCAAAGGGCGCAAGATTTTCAAGTTCCTTAACTAAATTCATGCTAATATACTTTAGTTCTAAATTTCCATCTATATAAATTTTTCTAATTAAATCTTCTTCTGTCAAATTTTCCTTTTCATCAACATCTTTAATGAAATCCTTTAAATTTTCAAGAGAAAGTGAAAGCCCACAAGCCATTTTATGTCCGCCAAAGGCATCTAAATATATTTTTGACTTTGAAAATTCTTTAAACATATTATATTCTTCAATGCTTCTTCCTGAGCCTTTAATTAAGTCTTTTGAATCGCTTAATACAACTGTTGGTCTGTAATATTTTTCCTTAATCTTTCCTGCAACTATGCCAAGAATAGATTCATTAAGTCCTTCTTCATAAATTATTAAAACCTTATGCTTTTCTAAAAGATTTTCACGATTAATTTTCTCATCTATGATATTAAAGGCATCTTGTGTCAGCTTTTGCCTTTCATAGTTAAGCTCTCTTAGCTTTTTAGCTTTATCAAGAGCCTCATTATAATCTTTTTCTAGTAATAATTCCAATGCGTACTTAGCTGATTCAAGCCTTCCACTGGAGTTTATTGTAGGCCCAATAATAAATCCTAAATGATATACATCTATTTCAGCTTTTTTGATGTCAGATGCTTCAAAAAGTGCATTAAGTCCAAGGTGCTTTGTCTCTCTTAAATATTTTAAACCTTGTGAGACTATAATTCTATTTTCATTTTTAAGTGGCATTACATCACAAACTGTGGCAATGGCTGCAAAGGGCAAAAAGTTTTCGTAGAACTCATCTTTATCCACGCCCTTAATTAAAAATAAATATTCAATCAATTTGAAAGCAACTACTGCACCACAAATTTCTTCAAAGGGATAAGAGCAGGAACTTTGTTTTGGGTCAATAACAGCATTTGCATGAGGTATTAATTCCATTTCTTTGTCATTTTGGGTTATCTTAGGCACCTCGTGGTGGTCAGTTATAATAATATCTATTCCCTTAGATTTTGCATATAGGACAGCATCTCTTGCAGCAATTCCGTTGTCGCAAGTAATAATTAGATTTACTCCATCATCTTTTGCCCTAGCAATTAAATTATTATTTATTCCATAGCCATCTTCTACCCTATGAGGAATGTCGTAGGATACGTTAGCTCCAATTCTTAGAAGACCAGAATACAAAATATAAGTAGAAGTTACTCCGTCGACATCATAGTCCCCTATAATTCTAATTTTATTTTTCTTAGCCAGATGACTTAAAATTAAATTTGAAGCCTTTACCATGTCCTTCAAAAGTATTGGTGAATTTAAATTTGAAAGCTCAGGTTTCAAAAAACTTTTTATTTCCTCTTCGCTATTAACTTCTCTATTAAGTAAAATTTTATATATAACATTATTAATGCCCAGTTTTTTGTATTCAATTCCTGGGTCACTCTTATTTTTAATAAACCATCTTTCCATTTAATCACCACTTCATATAAAGTTTATTATATCAAAAATTGTCATTAAGGTAAAACTATTATGTATTTATAAAATATACAAAAAAAGAACCCCGAAGGGTTCATAAACTTTAAAATTATTCTTCATTTGCAAGAACTGAAATAGCGCATTCAATTCTTTTCTTTTCCATGGCACAGCCAACTTTGTAAGGTTTATTGATGTCCTTATTGCTGTAATAGGCATTGGCATGACATCCACCTGAGCAATAGTATCTTGCCCAGCAGGATGGACAATCTTCATTAGTGTAGACATTGGAATTTTTAAATTTGTCTCTAAGAGTAGTGTTTAAAATTCCATCATCAACATTTCCAAGTAAAAATTCTTCTTCGCCAACAAATTGGTGACAAGGATAAATTTCCCCTTGTGGAGTGATAGCTACATATTCAGAGCCTGCACCACAGCCCACAGTTCTCTTAACTATGCAAGGTCCTTGTGACAAGTCGATTATAAAGTGGAAGAAAGAAAAGTCCTTGTCCTTTTTTCTAATTTCGATGTAGTCTTTACTCATCTTTTCGTATTCACTTAAAATTTTATCTAAATGTTCTTCTCTAATGGCATAAGGCTCTCTTTCATCAGTTACAACTGGTTCAATAGAAGTCTTTTTAAATCCATGAGAATAGAAATCCTTTAAGTCTTCAGAGAAATCTAAATTTTCATTTGTAAAAGTTCCTCTAATAAAGTAATCCTTGTCTCCTCTTTTGTCGATAAGTTCCTTAAATTTTGGAACTATTACATCATAGGATCCCTTGCCATTTATTGTTGGGCGCATCTCATTGTTGATTTCTTTTCTTCCATCAATTGAAAGAACAACATTGTCCATGTTTTCGTTGATAAAATCTTCAATTTCTTTATTTAAAAGCATTCCATTTGTTGTAATTGTAAATCTAAAGTGCTTATCATATTTCTTTTCTTCTTCTCTTCCATAGGCAACGAGTTTCTTTACAAGGTCAAAATTCATTAGAGGCTCGCCACCAAAGAAGTCAACTTCAAGATTTTTTCTATTGCCAGAATTTTTTAAAATAAAGTCTAAGGCTTTCTTTCCAGTTTCAAAGGACATTAAACTTCTGTCGCCCTTGAAGTCTCCTTGAGAAGCAAAACAATACTTACATCTCAAATTACAATCGTGAGCTACATGAAGGCAAAGAGCTTTAACAACATTTTCTGGATTATACTTTGGAAGTTTAAAATGTTCATCTTCAGAAAATAATAAACCTTCCTTAGTTAAATAGTCTATTTCCTCATAAGCTTCAATAGCATCTTCTTTATTATAAAGTTTTGAAAATTTATCTATAATTTCTTCCTTTGATAATTTTTCATAAAAATCAATCATTTCATAAACAATTTTTTCAACAACATGAACTGATCCGCTGGCAATATCAAGGACAATGTATCTGTTGTTTAAATAAAATTTGTGAATTCTTTCTACCATCTTTACTCCTTTACATCCCTTAACAAAAATAAAAGCAAGGTTTCCCTTGCCTTAGTTTTCAGAATTTTCGCATTTTTGATTTCCAACTGTGCAGCTAGTCTTGCAAGCTGATTGACAAGATGTTTGGCATTCACCACATCCGCCTTTTTCATAAGTTTTCTTTAGGTTTTTCTTTGTAAGTGTCTTAATGTGTTTCATAGTATTCTCCTATTCTTCTTCTGTTTCTTTAAGTTCAGTATTCTTTTTATAAGTACCGTTAATTCCCCACTTCATGATTTCAATTTTTGAATTGTCAGATGAAGTTTCAATAACTAAGTAATCTTCCTTTACAAGGACAATTTTTCCAATTATCCCGCCGATTGTTATTATTTTATCGCCCACTTTTAAGTTTTCGCGCATTTCATTTACTTCATTTGCTTTTTTCTTTTGTGGTCTTATTATTAAAAAATAAAAAACAACAAACATCAATATTAAAGGAACAAAATTTATTAGTGCATTTTTATCCATTATTAACCCCTTTCTTCTAAATTATTAATAATTATATTATACATTTAATCCCATAACTTAACAAGAAATTATTTGTATCCATATTTTTTGTAAAAATCATTTTTATATTCTAAGAAATAATCGCCCTTAATGGATTCTCTTATGTTTTTCATCATATCTAATAAAAAATATAAATTGTGAATAGTTGCAAGTCTCATTCCAAGGATTTCATCAACATTAAATAAGTGTCTAATATAGGCCTTAGAAAAATTTCTACAAGTGTAGCAATGGCAGTCTTCATCAAGTGATGAAAAGTCATCTTTATATACTGCATTCTTAATGGCAATTCTTCCCTTGTGAGTTAAGACAGTTCCATTTCTCGCAATTCTAGTTGGAAGAACGCAATCAGCCATGTCAACGCCTCTTTCAACAGCTTCAAATAAATAGTCAGGACTACCAACTCCCATTAAATATCTCGGTTTATTTTCTGGCATAAAGTCTGTTGTATAATCCAAAATATCATTCATTAAATCAATTGGCTCGCCAACTGACAGACCTCCAATAGAATAACCCTTAAAGTCCATATCAACCATTTCTTTAGCTGAAATTTCTCTTAAATCTTTATACATTCCACCTTGAATTATTCCAAAAAGTGTTTGATTATCTATATTTTTGTGATGATCTTTACATCTTTCTGCCCATCTAAGAGTTCTTCTCATAGAATTATCAATATATTCATGACTTGCAGGATAAGGTGCACATTCATCAAAAGCCATAATTATATCTGAGCCCAAAACATTTTGAATATCAATAGATTTTTCTGGTGATATAAACATTTTGCTGCCATCTATGTGGCTTCTAAAATGAACTCCTTCTTCAGTTATTTTTCTATTATCTGATAGGGAAAAAACTTGAAAGCCGCCTGAATCTGTAAGAATTGGCTTGTCCCAATTCATAAACTTGTGAAGTCCGCCAGCCTTTTCTATGATATCAGTTCCTGGTCTTAAAAATAAATGATAAGTATTTGAAAGAATAATTTGTGAGCCTATTTTTTTTAGCTCATCAGGAGTCATAGTCTTAACTGTTGCCCTTGTGCCAACTGGCATAAATATTGGTGTCTCTATTTCTCCATGATTAGTTGTGATTTTGCCAAGTCTAGCCTTTGAATCCTTAGCAGTTTTTAATAGTTCAAATTTAAACATAAAACCTACCTTATAAACATTGCATCGCCAAAGCTGAAGAATCTGTATCTTTCTTTTACAGCTTCCTTGTATGCCTTTAAAATAATTTCTCTTGTGGAAAGTGAAGACACTAGCATTAAAAGTGTTGATTCTGGCAAGTGAAAATTAGTTATAAGAGCATCTATGCACTTAAACTTGTAGGGTGGATAAATAAATATATTTGTAAATCCACTTTTTTCACACACTCTTCCACTTTCATTTGCAATGGATTCAACAGTTCTTACACTTGTAGTTCCAACAGCAATTACTCTACTTCTTCTATCCTTTGCAGCATTAATTTTATCTGCAACTTCCTTAGTCATGATGTAAAATTCAGAGTGCATTTCATGTTCATCAATATTTTCAACTTTAACTGGTCTAAAAGTTCCAATACCAACATGAAGTGTGATGTAACAAATTTCTACGCCCTTGTCCTTTACTTTTTGAAGAAGTTCCTTAGTAAAGTGAAGACCTGCTGTTGGCGCAGCAGCTGAACCTTCTTCTCTAGCATATACAGTTTGGTATCTATTTTTATCTTCTAACTTTTCTGTAATATATGGTGGAAGTGGCATTTCACCAAGTTCATCTAAGATTTCTTCAAAAATTCCTTCATAATCAAATTTTAGAAATCTGGATCCATCTTCTGAAATATCAACAACTTCAGCTGATAATTTGTCGCTGAAAATTATTTTAGTCCCTATTTGTGCTTTTTTTCCTGGCTTAGATAAACATTCCCAGGTGTCGCCCTTGTGATTTAAAAGAAGAAATTCAATTTTTTCTTCTTTTCCTTCCCTATGTCCAAAAATTCGTGCAGGCATTACCTTGGTATCATTTAATACAAGTACATCCCCTTCTTTGAGATAGTCTACAATATCATAAAAATGTTTATGCTCCATTTCTCCAGTCTTTTTGTCTAGTACAAGAAGTCTTGAGTGGTCTCTTTTTTCTGTTGGATGTTGTGCTATTAATTCCTTAGGTAAGTCGTAATAAAAATCTTTTGTTTTCATTTTTGCCTTTCTGTTATTTTATTTTTTCGATATTTGTGCCTGGGAAATAAAATCCAATTATATCCTTATAATTATTTCCTTTTTTTGCCATTTCAACAGCACCATATTGGCTCATGCCAACGCCATGTCCATAGCCCTTTCCTTTTATAGTTACTTTATTATCTTCACACTCAATATCAAATAGTGTTGATTTAATTATTGTATTTCCAATTTTTTTTCTAAAGTCTTTGGCTTTTAAAGTAACATCACCCTTAGAAGTATTAAAGTTAATATTATTTACTCTTTTTGAAGAATTCAATGTGTCTATATTTACACCAATAATATCACTTATATTTAATTTCTTTAAGTCACTGTCCTTTAAAGTATAATTCCATGGGTGAGTTGAATAAGGATCTTCCTTTGAAATTAAGTATGGAACATCATTTCCTCCCCAAGCTTCTGATGAAGAAACAGTATATCCGCCTGAAGAAGCGCAGAAAATTGTCTCAGCAATTTTCCCATCATACTTAATAACTTCTCCTAAAGTAGTTTCTACAGCTTTATCAGTAGATTTTTCTTCTACATCTTTTCCATAATAAACTTGAGAATTTGTTGTGTCATCAAGGTTGTAACCCTTTTTTATATATTTGTTGAAATTATTTATGGCAAAGGACCTAGAACAAAGAGCTTGTGCCTTTAAAGATTCCATTGGAAATTCTGGACTCATTTCCTTAGGTAAAACACCTCTTAAATAATCGTCTAATTGAACATTATTTATTATGTCTAATTTTCCATTATTAACTCTAAAGGAAATTGAGCCTCTATAATTTCTTTTTATTTTATCAACATAAATTGGAGAATCAGAGCTAATTAAAAAAGCACCATCTTGTGGGAAATTTGCAAGTTTAAAATTCTTACCTTTTACATTGATATTTTTCCCGTCAAACATTACTTCTATTTCTTTGTTATTTGTACTATTTATAACTTCATTATCTGAAGTAATAATATTTAAATTGGTCTTTGATTTTAACTTTAAATTTTCCTTTGAATTTACAGATTTTCCAACTTTAATATCAATTCTGTCGTAACTTTCCTTTGCAAAAATGCTAGTTGGCAATAAGATTAAAAATATGGCTAACAATAAAATTTTTTTCATTTCAATCACCCTTGTATTCGATTCCAAAATGGTCATAAGCTCTTTTGGTAGCAACTCTTCCTCTAGGCGTTCTCATAATAAAACCTATTTGCATTAAATAAGGTTCATATACATCTTCTACTGTTCCCTTGTCTTCCCCAATAGCAGCAGAAATGGCGTCAATACCAACAGGTCTACCATAAAACTTTTCAATCATAGTAAGAATTATTCTCCTGTCAATATTATCAAGTCCATATTTGTCGATTTCTAAGAGGTTTAAACCCTTAATTGCCACTTTTGTAGTTATTACGCCCTCTTCTTTAACTTCAGCGTAATCTCTTACTCTCTTTAAAAGTCTATTGGCAATTCTAGGAGTTCCACGAGACCTCTTTGCAATTTCCATTGCTCCTTCTTCTTCTATTGGTATATTTAAAATCTTTGCAGATCTCATAATAATTTCCACTAAAGATTTTGTGTCATATAAATCTAATTTTAACATCACACCAAATCTATCTCTAAGAGGTGATGTGAGCATTCCTGCCCTTGTAGTTGCACCTATTAATGTAAAGGGTGCAAGGTCAAGCCTAATGGATCTAGCAGAAGGACCCTTTCCTATAATTATGTCAAGGGCATGATCCTCCATGGCAGGATAAAGAATTTCCTCTACAGATTTATTTAGTCTGTGAATTTCATCTATAAATAGGACATCGTCATTATTTAAATTTGTAAGTATACTGGCAAGATCCCCTTGCTTTTCTATGGCTGGACCAGATGTAACTTTTAAGTTTACACCCATTTCATTGGCTATAATTCCAGCTAAAGTAGTTTTACCAAGACCAGGTGGTCCACTTAATAGTGTGTGATCAAGTGGTTCAGATCTATTTTTCGCAGCTTCAATAAAAATTTTTAAATTATCTACAACTTTTTCTTGACCTATATATTCACTTAACCACTTTGGTCTAAGGCTAATTTCTTTTGTATCGCCATCAATAAAGGCTGGCTCTACTAGTCTATTTTTATCCATTATATCAACCCATTAATTTTAATGCTTCTCTAATACGCTCAGATATATCTAGTGAAGCATCAATTTTTTCCAGCGATTTCTTTGCGTCATATACATTATAACCCAATGAGATAAGTGCCTCAAATGCTGGATCATCATTTTCATCAAATAAAGGACTTTCCTCTGTAGTAAAATCTAAATCTAGGTTTAATTTTTCCACTTTATCTTTTAACTCAAGAATAATTCTTTGTGCGGTTTTTTTGCCAACACCTGGGAGTTTTGTAAGAGACTTTTCATCCTTTGACAAAATATATTTTGCAATATTAGATACATCGTCTCCTTCTAATATTCCCATGGCAAGCTTAGGTCCTATTCCCGTTACACTAGTTAATAGGTCAAAGGCATTTCTAGTT
>NZ_CAMQAY010000008.1 GCF_946998875.1 uncultured Peptoniphilus sp.
CATCATTTACTTTTACTTCTTCTATTTCATAACCAGTCTCTGGTGTAAATGTTAATGTTACTGTTTCATTTTTATTCTTTGTAGCATTTGTTGGTGTTACACTTCCGTTTCCACCGTCTACACTTGCTTTCAGAGTATAAGTTACTGGTGTTGGTGGTACGTTTTGAGTCCATTTTGCATATAGTGTTATGTCTGCATTTATTGTTTCTGTTGCAAAGTTAAATGGTGTTGTCAGTCCTGCGTCTTTATACCAACCGTCAAATGTGAAGCCATCTTTTGTCGGTGCTGTCGGTATTGTTGCATGTTCACCTGTTTTTATTACTTGTAATTTTACCTCAGTTCCGCCGTTTGTGTTAAATCTTACTATATATACATAATAGGTAATATTTAAAGTTACATTAAAATTTTTTGTGTAAGATCCCGCTTCGTAGTAATTATCCGTATCGTATTCATAGGTCACTGTACTTGGTTTTGTGATGTCAACTATAAAATTATAATCAGCTCCTACTATATTTGTTGCTTTATTGATGTCAAATGTGCCCGGAAAAGCTGCATAAGGTATTTTCATATCAGTTGTTCTTATGTCAACATCATACTTTTGGCCACGACCGTCTAAACCAACTGTAAAGTTAGGGTGTCCCAGGTCCAAACTTGTTAATTGATTTTCAATACAAGTAAGTTCTGAAAGTGCCTTGTTTTGACTTACATCCAGAATTGTTAATTGATTTCTCGTACAACTAAGTGTATCAAGTGCCTTGTTTTGACTTACATCCAGTTT
This sequence comes from uncultured Peptoniphilus sp., assembly GCF_946998875.1. Taxonomy (GTDB): domain Bacteria; phylum Bacillota; class Clostridia; order Tissierellales; family Peptoniphilaceae; genus Peptoniphilus_A. The sequence continues at coordinate 779 of NZ_CAMQAY010000008.1, forward strand.
TGTTAATTTATTTTCCGCACATCTAAGTTCTTGAAGTGCCGGGTTTTTACTTACATTCAGTTCTGTCAGTTGATTTTCTTGACACCAAAGTTCTTTAAGTGCCGTGTTTTTACTTATATCCAGTTTTGTTAGTTGGCAATTATAACACCTAAGTTCTTTAAGTGCCGTGTTTTTACTTATATCCAAGGTGCTTAGTTGGTTAAGAGAACAATAAAGTGTTTGAAGTGCCGTGTTTTTGCTTACGTCCAGTTTTGTTAATTGATTTTCATTACACTTAAGTGTTTGAAGTGACGGGTTCTTACTTACGTCCAGGTTTGTTAGTTTGTTATTATAACACCTAAGTTCTTCAAGTGCCGGGTTTTTACTTACGTCCAGACTTGTTAATTGATTTTTCGAACAACTAAGTGTTTGAAGTGCCGTGTTTTTACTTATATCCAAGTTGCTTAGTTGGTTACCATCACAATAAAGCCATTTAAGTGGTGTGAAATATTCGATTCCTTTTAAATTTGCAATGTCTTTATCTCTAACGTCTATCGATTTTTTGCGTGCAATTTCCGTATCACTTAATTTACCGTCACTATCAGTATCAAAGTTTGTACTAACATACTTCCTAAAGTTTTCATCAGGGAAGTTTGTTTCATTTATGGCAACATCCCCCGGTCCTGCCCAAACTGGGCTTACGATTAAGTTCATTATAAGCATCATAATTGCTAGTAGCATTGCGATGCGTCTTTCTCTTTTCTTTTTCATAATTCTCCTCCTTTTTTCTTGTATGGAAATAGATTTTTTGCTTTCTACCTTTATCTTATAAAATTTTTTTCTTTTGCACATCACCCGAAAGGATGATATTTTGTGAAATTTTATAATTTTTTTGTGTTTTTTTGTAATTTTTTTGATTTTTTTGTATGGTTTTAAAAATTTTTGCGTTTTTTTAAATTATTCTAGCTATTCTTCCTTTTTTCTTTTGAATAAAAAATAAACTGCTAAGACTAGTAGGGCTGCACCTACTCCTGAAATTCCTATGCCCATGGTTCTATTGCTACTTACATTGTCGACGGTGAAGTCTTGACCAGGGTGGATTCCCTTTTTTATATATGATATATCTAAATCATCATCTAGCATAAGCCAGTCGCCTTGTTGTATTCCAACTATGGTAAATTCAAGGGGACCTTTATCAGCATATACTTCGTAGGAGTACCTCTGTTTGTCTACTTGGTCCTGCCACTTCATGCCATTGTAACCTTCGATGACATCTGGAATATATTCATCCTCGCTTAGGTAAGTAGTGTCGTCGTTTTTGCTCCTTTTGATATATAATTCATAATTACCTAGGTCGTCTTCTGTGATGTCTTTCCACTTGTCAATGGTTTCTATCTCTTTAAATATGCGCGGATCGATGTTATACTCGCCGATCTTTATTGGTGCTATAAGCTTACTTGAACTAAGCTCTTTTGTATTAACGCCTTTATTATCACTCTCTATGTCTCCGCTCAAAGAGAACCAATCGTACTCGTAGTCTGTGTTTTTAATGTGACCAAAGATTTCTGCCTTTCTATATGCAGCAAAATATGGAATGGATACGTCTGTTGCCGGGTCTTTAAATGGTAGGTCTGGTTCTACTGTGCCTGCTAGGATTATAACTTTGCCTTCGTTTTCGCTTTTTATTTTCCCATCGTCTACATATGCTGCTGTGTCCAGGGTCTTTTGTATTCCTGGTTGTTCTGTCAAGATTAATATTCAAAGTCCAAGTATTAACGCACCGGCGATGATCAGTATTATTATCTTTTTCATAATTTCCCTCCTTACTCCTTTTCCTATGGAAATATTTTGCTTTATATCTTTATCTTACAAAATTATTTTCTTTTGCACATCACCCGAAAGTATGACTTTTTAAAATATTTTGAAATTTTTTCAATATATGAAATTAGTATAAATATAATCTTTTTGATATAATTAGTTTAAGAATTCTTTATTTTATTAAATTAATAGTTAGATAAAATTATTTTATTTGAAGGGAGGCTACTATGTATCGCAAAGAAATCTTAAGTTATATCGTTTCTATATTTTTGGTTTCAGCTGCATGTGTTCTACATGCTCTTGACTATTATAATTTAGTGAATTTCCCTGTGCATACCATGGTGCTTGTTCTATATACAATTGTAATTTTTATGTGGATGCATAATATGATTAATAGAGTCCTTAGACCTTCTATAGTCACAAGATTTAAACTCATCGCCATACTTCTCATCTGTTACCTTACGGTGAGAACTGTTAAGTACGAAATCTTTATGGGTAACGAAGACGCAGTAAGAATTGCAAGAAACTTCTACTTTGTCTTTCCACTTATTTTAACTCAGCTCGTGTTCCTCACTTCTCTTCACGTTGGGAAATCTGAGAGAGAAAGTATAAGCAAGTACTGGAATCTTCTTTGGATACCTACTTGTGTATCTGCGTTATTAATCTTAACCAACGACTACCACGAGCTAGTCTTCTCCGTTGACCCGAATGCTAGAGGTCTAAATCTGTACGGTCCCCTATATTATTTTATACTTATCTACATAGGTATCTTAGCTATATTAACCATCACATTTACGATGCTCTATTCAACTAAAACTAGCCATATGTCTTCAGTAAATCTGCCTATCTCCATTCTTGTAATCTGGACTATCTACACCTATCTATACATGACTGAATGGGAGCCATTCGAATTTGTTAAAATCCTCTTCAAGAGTGCAGAGTTTAATATTTTGATGGTGCTACTATTTATTGAATCTTTGGTATTTATGAGACTTCTGCCTTCCAACAGAGGCTACGAATCATTTATTGAGCTTTCTTCTCTAAATATTGGGATTGTGGATTCAAATAAAGAGATGATCTTCCGACCGAAAAAGTACAGTGATATAGATCTTGCTCTCGTTGACAAGGCGATTTTAAATCCGATTTTTATAGATGAAGACACTCTTCTTGAAAGTGCAAATATTACCGGCGGCACATCATTTTGGTTTGTAGATTTTACAGATTTCAACAATCTAAAGAGAAAACTCCTTTCCATGAGTGAAGATATGTTAAACGAAAACGAACTTCTAAAGGCGAATAATGCCTTGGAAAAAAATATGGTCAAGGTTGAAGAAGCAAGAGAAATCAGAGAGCACATTCAAATGAAGCTTAAACCTCAGTTTGATCAGCTTAAATATATCTTGATGAATCTTCCTGAAGATGAAGATCTATTTGAAGTAAAACTAAAACACGCGTGTTTTCTAGACGTGTACATCAAGAGATATTCCAACCTATTCTTGATTACGAAGAATAAAAAGATTCTAGAACTTGCAGAGCTTAGGCTTGCCTTTGGCGAATCCCTCGACTATTTGAAACTAAGCGATGTTAATACCAGTTTAGATTGGGATTTAAAGGGAAGATTCGATGCAAAGTATTGCCTCGACCTATACGAAATTTTTCAATATGCCTTGGAATTTTACATGCCTGGTATCGACATTCTCCAGGTGAGTCTGTATAGAAAGTACCGTATACCTACCCTAAGTATTAAAATTACCGGTGTAGAACCGAAATCTTTCTTAAGTAAATATGAAGACACCTATGCTAATCGCGGAATCTCCATTGATGAGGACCTAACAGAAGATGAAATCAACCTATGTATTTATCTTGGAAGGAGGCATATATGACTCTTTTAAATCTAAGTACTAATAACCTTGCCATACTATTTCTTTTTAACACCTTAGTCTTGGTCGCAAGTGTAAAGATTGTTGTCGATACAGCAAGTAGTAAGCTATACTCCAAGTATTTTGTACATAGTGTATTCATCTTTTTATTGAGTTTTTTCTCTATGCAAATTTTGGCAGAGATTGGAACAGGCAAACTCTACATTGCAAAACTTATGTTAGACCTTCCCGTTTACCTATTTATAATCTTAGATTTGTTCCTCTGCACCCTTGAAATCCTCTTTGCAATAAGTTTTATAAAGATTAAAAATAGTACCATAGGTAAGAACTCCATCAAGGAAAGTATGGACAATCTCCCTGACGGCATCTGCTTTTCAAAGCTTGACGGTACGCCCCTCTTGGTAAATAGAGTAATGCAGGACATAAGCTATGCAGTATTCGGAAAAATGCTAGTAAACGATGTGGCCTGTGTAGAAGATGTAAGAAATAATAAAATAAAAAAGGATGCTCGTATCTTGCAACAAGATCCTCTCATAGTAGAAGCACTGGGAGATATTTGGCAGATACAGATTGTCCTTCACGAAAATGTCAGGGAAACCTTGGCATATAAAATCACCCTAGAGTGGGGTCTGTACCAAAAGATTGAAGAAAAGAATAGACAGATTGAAAAGATCAACCGAAGTCTCAAAGAATATCAAAAGAACGTGGCAGAGTACACGAGACAAAAGGAAATCTTGCAGGCAAAGATCAAAATCCACGACAAGATTGGTCAGTCTCTAATCTATTTTAAAAGATACCTGGATATGGACAAAAAGACCAAGGAAGATCGGGACAAACTCATCAATTTATGGATGGAGAGTCTCGTAATACTCGATGAAAAAGATGATTTCTTAAGTGAAAAGGTAAATTCTTCGAAAAATGAAGCAATTTTTGAAAAATTGATCTCCACCGCAAAAGATATAGGAGTTGCTGTCCACTTGGACGGCGAAACTCCAAGGGACGAAGGCAATCTAAATCTCTTGGTCGATATAGTTCACGAGGCACTTAACAATGCCATTCGCCACGGTCAAGCAAAAAATATATGGATTAAGTTAGATGAAGGCGATTTAAATATCCATTGCAAGATAAGAAACGACGGCATATTATCCAAAGAACCGATAAAAGAAAAGGGCGGCCTCAAAAACATCCATCAAAGGTTAAAAAGCTTTGGTGGTAAGATGAATATAGAACTTAATCCGCAATTCACCTTGGACCTATCCTGGCCAAAAGGAGGAAACTATGACCTATAAAATAATGATAGTTGACGATCAGTTCGTCTCCAGAGAAATGTTTAAACTATACATCAGCCAATGCCCCGACTACGAAGTGGTCTACTGCGTCGATACCGCCATGTTTGCAGACACCTATGTACTAAATACTAAACTCGACCTGGTTATCATGGACATACTGATGCAGGATGGTTCCAACGGCCTCGATGCAGCGGAGAAGATAAAGAAATTAAGACCAGAACTTAAAATAATAGCCGTTACCAGCATGCCGGAAGTATCTTGGATGGATAGAGCAAAAGGAATCGGCATCGAAAGTTTCTGGTACAAAGAAGTATCTGAAAAGACAATTTTAGAAATAATCGAAAGAACATTAAATGGAGAGTCCATCTATCCAATTAAGACACCAGAAGTTAAATTGGGAATGACTAAATCCACCGACCTAACCCCGAGGGAGATCCAAGTCTTAAGACTCCTGACCACAGGAGTGGAGAACGACGAAATCGCCGACAGCTTAGGCATCTCACTTAACACAGTTAAGACCCATATCCAACATCTCTTGGACAAGACTGGATTTGCAAGTAGAACACAACTTGCAATTCAAGCACGCATCACAGGATTTGTAATAGGAGACGATTAAAATTAAACAAAATAACAAAACCCCCGGTCTAACTGGGGGATCAAGTACAAAAAGGGCTCTCACGAGCCCTATTTTTAGTAGTTCTATAATAAATAGTGTTGGTGAGGAATTATTGTGAGTCGGTAAATAATTTTTAGTGGAAAAAAATTTTATTTATTACGAATTAAACACTTCAGTATTTGAAGATTTACTTACTTGGATTGTAAAATTTAGAGGAGAAGACAATGAAAAATAAATTTAGATTTAGGAAAAACAGCATAGTTTCAATAATTGCATCGCTTGCGATTTTAATAATTTTTAATGCCCTCTTTTATAGCAAAATGCCAGCAGAGCTTCCAACTCACTGGAACTTTCAAGGTCAAGCTGATGACTACGGCTCAAAATTTCACGCCATGGTAACGATTCAAGGATTTTTAGTCCTTATGAATTTATTTCTCTGCTTTATGCTTGATAACGACCCAAAAAACGAGAGGCAAAACAATTTTTTAATGACTTTAAGCAAGATGTCCATGCCAATAATGATGATAGTAATTTATGTCATAACAATTTTAGCTGGCCTTGGAAAAGATATAAATACATCAGTTATAATTTCTATTTTAATGGGAATCCTATTTATAGCAATTGGAAATTATATGCCAAAGGTAAAGAGAAATTACACCATGGGCATAAAACTTCCTTGGACCTTAAATAGCGACGAAAACTGGAGGAGGACTCACAGATTTGGCGGTCTTTGCTTTATATTTATGGGACTATGTTTTTTTGCTACGCCCTTTGTCAAAAGCGAATTAATAATAATTATAGCTATGGCAATAGTTGTAGTCCTTCCAGCAATTTATTCCTATTACCTTTACACTAAGGGAATCTAAAAAAAGCCAGTGCGTCTTGCATTGGCTTCTTTAAATTATTTTTATCTTTAAAAATTATTTTCTATCTTAAATTTATTTTTAATCTAATATAATTTTCTATTTTTTCTTGAAACTTCTAGGGGAAGTTTTTCCCTCTCCCTCTTTACTTTTTCATCTTCCAATTTTATTACGGCGAGATTTTTTTCTTGACCTAGGTCCGCAAGGATATCGCCTCTTGGTGAGATGCACAAAGAGTGGGCGTAGGCATTTTTGGAAAGGTCCTCATCTCTTGCTATGGCAGGTGAAACTACATAACACTGAGTGTCAACTGCACGAGCCCTATTTAAGAGGTGGAAGTGAACTTCGCCAGTCTTCTTCATAAAGGTTGATGGGACAAAGATGACTTCTGCCCCAAAGTCACGAAAACTTTGGAAGAGCTCAGGAAATCTCAGGTCAAAACAAATTGCAAGACCAAAAATCCCATATTCTGTTTCAAAAACACCTAGGGACTTGCCGCCAGAAATGGTATCAGACTCCTTGTAGCCTTCAATGTCAAAGAGGTTGATCTTTGAATACCTGTAAATTTCTTTGCCATCCTTGTCAAAGACATAGGAGCGGTTGTAAATTTTTTCACCAGCCTTAATTGGTATTGAGCCGCCAATTAAGTAGACTTTATTTTCTTTTGCCACCTGGCTCATTTTTTTATAAGTTTCCCCAAAATCTTCTTCGGCAAATTTTGTGAAATAAGAATTTTGGTAGGGACAGTTCCACATTTCTGGGAGACAAATTACATGAGCGCCTTCCTTTTTTGCCCGAGACACATATTCTTCCATGGTATTTAAATTTTTTTCCTTGTCTCCACTTGCTGGCAGTTGAATTACTCCTACATTAAAATCTTTCATATAAACCTCAAATTATGTTAAAAAATCCAAGGCATAAAACTACAAGTCCAAGGACTATTCTGTAGTAGCCAAAGACAATGAAGTCGTGTTCACGAACATAGCCAAGGAATTTTTTAATTACTATTAGGGCAACAATGTAAGAAATCACGCCGCCAAGAATAATCAAAAACCACTCCTTTAAGCTAAAGGAAAAGCCAATTTTTAAAATTTTAAGGGCAGTTGCTCCAAGCATAGTTGGCACTGCAAGGTAGAAAGAAAATTTTGCAGAGCTTGTTCTTGAACAGCCAAGTAGCATGGCGCCAATAATTGTTGCAGCAGAGCGTGATGTGCCTGGAACCATGGCAAGGCATTGGAAAAAGCCAATGAAAAGTGCAGTCTTTAGTCCTATGTCATTTAAGTTTTCATACTTAAAAGTTTTGTCCCTATTATTTTTTTCCATGAAAATAATTATTACACCATAAAAAATTAGAGCTATGGCAACGGTAATTGGATTAAAGAGATGAGCGTCGATGAAGTCGTCTAGCAAAAATCCAAAAAAGGCTGCGGGAAGAAATCCCACGATTATCTTTGCAATTAGCCTCATAGTTTCAAGGTCTCTGTACTTAAATTTTTCCTTAAAAGATAAACTATCGTACTTTTCTTCGCCAATGACTGGTGCAAGTTTTCCCTTGGCAATGGGATTGATGTCGTAGAAGTATAAATAAACTACGGCAAGAATTGCGCCAAGCTGAATAATTACGCTAAAGGCATTGGAAAAGGACTTTGGCTCAAGTTTTATGAAGCTGTCTGCTATTATTAGGTGACCTGTTGATGAAACAGGCAAAAATTCTGTGAGTCCTTCAATTATTCCAAGGATCACTACTTTTATTATGTCTAAAATCATATATACCTCCAAATTTATCAAAGCTATTATAACATTTGTAGAGACAAAAATAAAAGGCTCTCGCCATAAAGACAAGAGCCTTAAAAAATTTATTCACTTCTTTGTAAATTTAAAAATTTTGTAAATTCCTTCTTAAACATTAATTCAACTGTTCCCGTAGGACCATTTCTGTGCTTGGCAATAATTACTTCACCAATGTTTGGCTTTTCTGATTCTTCCTTGGTGTAATATTCATCTCTGTATAAAAACATTACTATGTCGGCATCTTGTTCTATGGCACCAGACTCACGAAGGTCAGAGAGGATTGGTTTGTGGTCAGTTCTTAGTTCTGGGGCACGAGAAAGTTGTGATAGGGCAATAACTGGCACTTCAAGTTCCTTTGCAATTGCCTTTAAATTTCTTGAAATGGCAGAAATTTCTTGTTGCCTTGACTCAACTCGGGAGTTCATCTGCATAAGTTGTAAGTAGTCTATTACAATTAAGTCAAGTCCCTTTTCCACCTTCATCCTTCTGCACTTGGCCTTTAGTTCAAGGGGCGATATGCCGGCAGTGTCGTCAATTTCAATTTTTAAATTGGAGACAATGGGCATGGTGTTAATAATTTTTGTCCACTCTTCCTCATTTAAGTTGCCGGAAATAACTTTTTGCAAATCCACATGGGCATTTGATGAAATAATTCTTTGGAAAAGCTGGTTCTTGCTCATTTCAAGGGAGAAGACTGCCACTGATGCGCCCCCTCTTAGGGCTGCGTTAGTGGCAATATTTACCATAAGAGCAGTTTTACCCATGGAAGGTCTTGCTGCAAGTAAAATTAAGTCAGACTTCTGAAGCCCTGAAATTTTTCTGTCAAGATCTACAAAGCCAGTTGTAAGACCAGTTAAGGCATTTGGATTTTGCGCCTTCTTTTCCAAGTCAGAGAAGGATTCAAGGGCAATATTTTTTATATTTACAAGTCCATTTTTTGTTGAGTCCTGAGTAATGTCAAATACAGACTTTTCTGCAAGCTCGATTATAAGTTCTGCCTTTGCATCTGATGAATAGGCAGCGGAAATAATTTTGTCAGAGGCATTTATTAATTCTCTTAAGATTCCCTTTTCCTTAATAATTTTGCAGTAAGACCTAATATTTGACACAGCAGTTACATTAGAAGACAAATCGGCAAGATAAGTTATGCCGCCAACTTCTTCTAGGGAGTCAGTTTTTTTCAGTTCCTCAGCAATGGTTATTACATCTGCAGGTTCATTTCTGTTGTAAATATTTAAAATTGCATCGTATATTTTTCTGTGAGCATCTTGATAAAAGTCCTCTGTCTTTAAAATTTCAATAGAGGAGGTTATAGCTTCCTTGGATAGCATCATAGAGCCCAGGGCAGATTCTTCAGCCTCTAAGCTGTGAGGAGGCATTTTTATATTTTCAACAGAATTTAAATCTAATTGGTCCTTAACATCCATATCAATCAAGATTCCGGTCTAACATTTACCTTTAAAGTTGCAGTAACATCTGGATATAATTTTATGTCGATGTTTTTCATGCCAGCTTCTTTAATATTTTCAGCTAAGTCAATTTTTTTCTTGTCAACTTCAATTTTGTATTCGCTCATTAAATTTTTAGCAATGTCTTGTGAAGTTATTGCGCCAAAAAGTCTTCCGCCTTCGCCAGCCTTTGCCTTAATAGTTAAAGTTACTTCTTCAATTTTTTTCTTAACTTCATTGGCCTTGGCGCGGTTTTCCTTTTCTAACTTTTCTTCTTCAATTTTATTTTTCTTCCAAGTTTCCATATTTTCAGGAGTAGCTTCAATGGCAACTCCCCTTGGGATTAAAAAGTTACGAGCGTAGCCAGTCTTTGCGTTAACTATGCTTCCCTTAGCTCCTAAGTTTTTGTCGTCCTTTAATAAAATTACTTTCATGTTATTCCTCGCTTTTATTTTCTTCTAAATATTCATCTATAGCTTCTATTAAAATCTTTTCAGCTTCATCTAAATCATCAGTGTCAACTTGAGCTCCAGCCATATTTAAGTGACCGCCGCCGCCAATTTTTTCAAGTATAAGTTGAACTGATACAACTTCTCCACGAGACCTGCCAGAGATGTGAGTTTTGCCATCGTTAATTGTTAAAACAAAGGATGCGTCAATGCCGTTTATATCAAGTAGGGCATCGGCAGCTTGTGCAGCCACAAGGACGGAATTTTTTGCCGCCTTTTCAAATCTGGAAACAGCAATATTATCGTGGATAATTTTTGTGTTGTGAATTACATCTGCCCTATAAAGCATAGTGTCAAAGTCGTCTTGGAAAAGTGCCTTTACCTTTAACATATTTGCCCCAGCCCTCTTTAAAACTGAAGCAGCTTCAAAGGTTCTCACTCCAGTTTGGAAGGAGAAATTTTTTGTGTCTACAACTATTCCACTCATGAGAGCATCAGCTTCAAAGTGAGTTAAATTTAAGTCATCAGACATATAAGTTAGCATTTCAGTTATAAGCTCGCAAGTGGAAGAAGCATAGGGTTCCAAATATGTTAAAACTGGATTTTCAACAAATTCCTTGCCCCTTCTGTGGTGGTCGATTACAACTATTTGACCAGTTTCCTTTAAAAGGTCAGGATACTCTGTAAAGGATGGCTTGTGATTGTCCACTAAAATTATTAGAGAAGAATGCTTTATAGTATTCATGGCAGTATCTCTAGAAATCACCTTTTCATAAATTTCCGGCTCTTCTTCCTTCATCCTGTCAATTAAATTGTCAATAGAAGGATTGGACTTTTCAAGAACTATAAAGCCCTCCTTATTCCTATTTAAGGTTGCACGAAGACAACCTATGGCAGCACCAATGGCATCCATGTCTGGATTTTGGTGGCCCATAATATAGACATTTTCAGATCTGTCAATTAATTGTTTTAAGGCTTCACCTATAACTCTTGCCTTAACCTTATTTCTCTTTTCAACAGCCTTTGACTTGCCACCAAAAAAGGCATAGTTGTCGTCAACCTTTACAACGGCTTGGTCACCACCACGACCTAGTGCCAAATCAAGTGATGAGTCAGCTTCAAGGTAGGCATCTTTAAAATTAAGTCCAAAGGAAGAAACTCCAATAGATAAGGTTATTGGAATGGAGTTTCCCTTGTTTAAATCTCTAAGGTCATCTAAGATATCAAATCTCTTGTCCTTTAAAATAGTTAGAGACTTATAAGTCATTACAACAAGGTACAAATCTTCGTCCATTTTTCTAACTAGGGCGTCGTACTCTTCAAAGTACTGAGAAATAGTTGAGTCAATCTCTGCAATGAGTAGGGGTCTGATTTCTGATGGGGCAGAACTTACAGCCTCAGAGAAATTGTCCACTTCAATCTTTGCAATAATTGGATACTCAGAGGTGTACTTGTCCTTTAAATTTTTGTAGGCAGTGTTGTCTACAAAGTAAAGGAGCACAGACTTGCCTTCCTTATTTTCAGACTTATTTTCCACAACATTTGTGTAGACACTAAAGGATCTCTTGTTGATCTCAATAGGAAGAGTGCTTTCGCCACTTCTACTTATGACATTTGACATGTCAATGTCTTTAACTAAATTTTCAAGGTCTCTATCTAGCACGCTCTTTTCCTTAAATAAATTTATGAAGGGAGTGTTGTACCAGAGGATTTTTGCCTTTTCGTCAGTAACTACAAGGGGAAAGGGCATATCAAAAATAGCTTCCTTAGTTAAAGAGTCGAATTTTTCATTTAAATTTTCAATGTGTTTAATTGTCTCTTCATTCTTATTTTTGATTTCGGAATAGCTTATATAAAAAATATATGCCAAAGCCAAAATTGAAACAAGACCAAGAATTGGCTTTAGTATTATTAAAATAATAACAACAGCAATACCAAAAATAAGATAGGGGAGAAAATCACTAATTTTATAATTATCTTTCATAATATTCCCACTTAATTAATTTTTCTAAAGTTAACAATTTGGTCAAGGGCGCCAAGTATCATAACAAAAATTTGTAGGGTCGAGATAGCTAGGCAAAGACCAATTAATAGATATTGTAAAAAACTCTTAAAGCCAAACCTGGTCATAAAAAATTTAAGAACGCTTATACCTGCTGCAAAGAGCATGAAAAAAACTAAATTCATTAAATTAATCATAAAAATCTCACCGCTGGGACCAAAATAATCGCCAGTCAAAGAAAAAATTGCAAGAGTAGCAATGGATAACATAATAACTTCTCTTGGGAATTTTAAAAATTCAAGAGAAGAAGGTTGCATAATAAACTTTCCCTTTGAAAGGAGACTTCTTCCAGCTGTAGTGTAAGTTACATAGGAAGTAACTACAGAAATAATGATTAAAACAGAGGGAAGAATTTGTAAAGATCTCTTGTAATAAATTTCTGCACTTGCAGCAAAATTTGATAAATCGCCTTGTGATAGCCCAGCTTCCTTGGCAATATTTGTATAAAAGCCTGTAATGGAATTAATAGTTTCCCTTGAATTTAGCACTTCACTATTTATGCCAAAGGCAAAAAATAAAACCATTATAGATGTAAAAAATATAAGAGATGTTGCCATAATTGTGGCAGCAACACTTTTATTTGTTGTAATCATATAGTGAAAAATTAAGATGAAGGGTCCAAAAATTGTAAAAATTATTATTGCCTCCATGGGTCCTAAGATAGCACCGATTAGGAGGACAACTGCAATTAAAGTCGCCATCACTTTTATAATTCCTTCTTTTACAGATTCAACTACATACATAGAAGGAAATAAAATATAAAGAAAGGGAAAAATCATTCCAATCATGGAAATAAATATAGACCTAGTAAAAAGTCTGAAGAGTCCCTTAAAATCAGTTTCTTTTTCCAATAAATCAACTCCTGTCTTCTTCATTTTACCACAGATTTATAATTTGATAAAGAAATCTAAATTTAGGCAAAAATTAGAAAAATTAAAAATAAAGTTGGCGATAAAGTCTTGGCAAATTTTATAAAAAAAGCCAGGGTCATCCCTAGCTTTAAAAATTAGTAAATAATTAAGTTGTCGCCATCCTTATACATAAAGAAGCTGTCGTAAATTCCATCGGGGCTATTCTCTAAGTCCAGTAAAAAGTCCTCTATATTTTCCATGACTTCATCAGTAATTTCCAAATCCTCGTAGCGAAAAGTAATGCCCGATAGGATAATTTTCTTTTCCTCCATAATTTCCTTCCTTTCTCAAAAAATAATTATAAAAACTACTCTTAATAAATAACTTAAAAAAGAAAAAAATTATATAGAAAAAAGTTCCCCTAAAGGAACTTTAAAATTAAATAAATATTATTTTGCTGAAGAAATATTTTATAAATGGGAGATTTAATTTTTTATAAGGCTTGTAACTCCTTTATTGCTTGGACTATTTTATTCAAACCTTCTTCTAGAACCTCTCTTTGACAGGCAATGCTAAGTCTAAAATAACCATTGCCTGGTTCACCAAAGACAATGCCATCTTCAATTAACAAGTCGTATTTTGTAATTAAAAGGTCCATAAGGTCTTTGTGATTTACATAAGCACCAAAATTTATCCAAGCTAAGAAAGTTCCCTCAGGTTTTTTGTATTTTGTTTTAGGAAGTTTTTCTTCTAAGAACTTAACAATAAAATCAAAATTATCCTCAACATATTCCATTACTTCATCAACCCAATAAGCACAGTGGGAGTAGGCTGTCTCACACAAAACCATGTCAAGGGGTGGAGCAAATCTAATGAAGTGCTTTCCATAAGTTTCTTTGTTCCACTTATCTTTTAAATTCTTGTGGTCAATAATAATTTGAGCTATGGGAAGCCCACCAACATTAAAAGTTTTACTTGGAGCTACAGCGGCAGCAATCTTTTTATAAGCACCGAGACTCATAAGGGGATAATGCCTTACATTTTTTCTTGTTAAATCACAGTGAATTTCATCAGAGAAAATAGTTAAATCATATTTTTTGCAAATCTCAATAATTTTTAAAAGTTCTTCTTTTTTCCAGACACGGCCAACTGGATTATGAGGAGAGCAAAGGAGAAGCATAGTGTTATTTGGATCCTTAGCTTTATTTTCAAGATCATCAAAGTCAATATAGTAGTAACCGTCCTCGTTGATTAAATTATTATTAACAACCTTTCTGCCGTTTTCTTCAATTAATTGTGCAAAGGGATAGAATACTGGAGGTTGAATTATAATTCCCTCTCCTTCTTTGGTAAAAGAATTTATGGCAAAACCAATGGCTGGGAGGACACCAGGAGAATAAAATATTGAATCCACTTCTATTTTCCAAGAAAATCTTTCATAGTACCAGCTTTGAATAGATGAAAAATATTTTTGACCAGGCATTGACTGACCAAAAAAACCATGGTCAACTCTTTTTGACAGGGCCTCTATAATTTCATCGGCTACTCTAAACTCCATATCAGACAACCAAAGAGGAAGAGCCTCATCACTTGCTCTTGGATCAATAAAATCTTTGTGGTCCCATTTTACGCTGTTACTTCCACGTCTATCATACTTAATTTCTAAATTTAACTTATTCATTTTTCACCTCATAAAACAAGTATAGCAAGTAAGAAAAATTATTTTTTTGACTTAAATCTACTATAAGGAAACTTTTTCACAAGAAGTTTCTCTCAAGTGGAAAAATTAGCCTTAATATGATAAAATTATAAATAAGTAAATTATTTAAGTAAAAAAACCATTAAAAGAATATTTATAGGAAATTTGGTGAATTTTTATGGATGAATATTTAATAGAGGTTGGTAAAAAAATAAAGAAAATTAGAAAGGTAAAAAAGATGACCATAGATGACTTGGCAAAGAAGATAAATAAAAGCAAGTCAGCAGTATCAAAATATGAAAATGGAGAAATTAATATTGACCTGATTACCTTAAAGGAGATTAGTGATGTCTTTGAAATAGAAATAACTAATCTAATACCCCAAAATATTATTAAAGCTAAGGAAAAATCTATGGACTTGGATAAGGTACCTAAATTTTTTAAATACGATTCAAAAATATATTCTTATTATTACGATGGGAGGAATTCAAAAATTGTTAAGTCCCTCATTGAGATAAGAAGAGAAGAGGATGAAGAGCACAGCGTCTGTATGTATATGAATATTTCAGATTATGAATTTCCCTATATATGTGAAAACACCTATTCTGGCAACATTGAGCATTTTGACAGTATAACTAGAATAAATCTGATCAACAAATACACAGATCTTGAAAAGCCCATTATATCTATATTATCACCCTTTGTTGATTCAGAAATAAGGTGGGGACTTTGGAGTGGCATTTCAATTAGGCCAATAATGCCAGCTGCTATAAAGATGCTTTTTTCAACAAAAATTTTAGATGAAAATAAAGAATTGCAGAAGAAACTTCTTTTAAACCGCGAAGATATGACCTACATAAAGAAATTTAATATGTTTTCTGTTTTTTAATTAGGTATAATTTTATTTAAAATCATGAAACAAACTAAAATATAAGCTTCCTTTAACTACAAAACTCTAAAGTTTTTATTAGACAAAAAAAGTTCCCCCTAAAGGAACTTTAAAATTAATTGCTAAAGTATGCAAGGAAGAGAGCACCTGGACCTGTGTGAGTGCCAACTACACTTCCTATTTGTATAAACTCTGGAGAAGAAATTTTATCTTCCCATAGATTTTTTGTCTCTCTCAAATATTTTTCAATCTTTTCTCTGTCTCTACCTGTGTAGCCAAGTTTAAGGGGCATGGAAAAATCAATAGAGCCATGCTTTTCAATTTCACTAATAAATAAATTGTTGGCATTTTTTACGCCCTTTGCCTTGCCAATACTTGCAATTGCTCCATCTTCCATGGAAAGAAGAACCTTTACAGAAAAAAGTCCACCTATAAGGGCAGATGTCTTTGAAATTCTTCCACCTCTTTCAAGGTATTCCAAGGTGTCAACTAAAACTACAAGTCGAAGTCTTTTCTTTGCTTCCTCCAAAAGTTCGGCGATTTCTCTTGCAGACTTTCCTTCTCTTACAAGCCTCATGGCATAATCAACGAGAGCTCCCTCTGCATTTGAAACATTTAAGCTATCTACAATAAAAATTTTATCCTCAAGACCTTGGCTAGCTATCTTTGCACTTTGATAAGTTCCAGATAATTTTGATGACAAGACAATTACCACAGCCTCGTCGCCCTTATCAATAACTTTTTTGTAGGCATCCATAAAAGCCACAGGTGTTGGTTGACTTGTCTTTGGAAATTCTTCCTTCCTTTCAAGCCTTTCATAAAATTCATCCTTTGTAATATCAACTGAATCTAAAAAGTCTTCTTCGCCAAAAGTTACGTGAAGGGGCACAACAATTAAGTCCTTCTTAATATTTTCTTCTATGTCACAAGTTGATCCTACAATTATTTTTACTGCCATATATTTCCTCACAATTATTTATATTTTATCTATTTTTACTATTATACATTAAAAATATTAAAACTTATTTTATAAATTATTAACATTTCATTAAACTTTTCACATATTTACTATATTGTGCAAGCTTTAGTATAAAGAAAATAAGGGAAAGTGTCAACATTTACACCAAGCCAAGTGTAAAGTTTTTGTGGTAAAATATTTAGAGAAGATTGATTTTATTTGGGGAGATGATTTTATCAATAGATATTCAAAAATTACAAATAAGACAAAAAGAGAAATTGTCCTTCTTAAGGCAAGACCCTGCAAGTGGGGCAAGTGTACTTTTTGTGATTATATAGAAGACAACGAAGTGGACAATAAAAAAATTGACGAGATAAATTTTGAAGTTTTAAAAAATGTCACTGGAGAATTTGGAGTCCTAGAAGTCATTGACTCAGCCTCAGTTTTTGATTTGACAGAAGCGACTCTTAGAGAAATAAAGAGAATTGTTGAGGAAAAAAATATAAAGCGCTTATTTTTTGAAGCTCATTGGATTTATAGGAATAGATTAGATGAGATAAGAGATTTTTTTAAAGTTCCCATAACTTTTAAAACAGGAATAGAAACTTTTGACAATGACTTTAGGGAAAACATCTTAAAAAAGGGAGCCGACTTTAAAGACTATAGGGAAGTTAAAAAATATTTTGACTCTCCCTGTGTCATGGTGGGCATAAAGGGTCAGACAAGAGAAATGATTGATAAAGACATGGAAATTATAAAAAACTTTTCTCATGCGACAGTAAATATTTTTATGAACAACTCCACAGATATAAAAAGAGACGATGAACTCGTTAAGTGGTTTGTAGAAAAATATAGGTACCTTGAAGATGATCCTCGTGTCGATATTTTATTTGAAATAACAGACTTTGGTGTGGGCTAACAATCTTTAAGAAAAAATAAATAGAAATCTTTAGAATTTGTTTTTAAGATTAAAAAATTCCCGATGGAAAATTTCCACCGGGATTATTTTTTGAGAATATTTTATTTTAGATAAATAACATTGTTATCATGTCTTGGACATGAAGTGGTGCTTCTGGTCCAACAGGAAGTCCCACTAGATACCATACTATCATTAAAGCTGTCCAACATAATAAGAAGAACATTGAATATGGAAGCATCATTGAAGTAAGAGTTCCAAGTCCAGATTCTTCGTCATACTTTTGCATGAATACAACGATCATTGCGAAGTAAGACATAAGTGGTGTGATGATGTTTGTTGAAGAGTCACCAATTCTATAAGCGACTTGTGTAAGTGCAGGTGAAAGTCCAAGATTATACATCATTGGCACAAAGATTGGAGCCATGATTGCCCATTTTGCTGAAGCCGAACCCATAAATAGGTTTAAGAAAGCTGAAAGCAAGATGAACATAAGTAATAGCGGAAGTCCCTTTAACTTAATTGACTCTAAGAAGTCTGCTCCGTTTTTTGCAAGAATTAGTCCCAAGTTTGTTTGGTTGAAATATTTTACGAACTGTGCTGCAAAGAAAGCAAGAACAAGGTATCCGCCCATGCCCTTCATTGCCTTTGTCATTGCTTCAACAAGGTCGTGGGAATTTTTTATTGTTCCAACGGTTTTACCATAAGCTAGACCAGGAATCATGAAAAGTAGTAGCATAGCTGGTATAAGTCCGTGACCCAAGAAGTACTTAAGAGTTTTCATGTCTTTTCCTTCCTCTATTGCTCTAAAAGGAGCATTAGCTGGGAACATCAAAAATGCCATTATTGCTACAAAGACTATGAAAGCTATAAGAGCATTTCTAAGTCCCTTTCTTTCCACATCTGTAAGAGGTGTAGAACTAGCCTTATAGGAGCCATGATATTCTCCCAAGTTCTTTTCTACAATTCTATTAGTTACAAAGGTACCAATAATTGTGATTAAGAAAGTTGATACAAATAGGAAGTACCAGTTACAAGTAGCGGCAAGAGTCATGTCTATACCACCAGCTTTTAAGGCTTCATTTGTAATATTTGTAAGTAGGGGGTCAGTTGTACCAAGTAATAAGTTGGCAGAGAAACCACCACTTACGCCTGCAAAGGCTGCGGCAATACCAGCAAGGGGATGACGACCTGCATTTGCAAAGATTAGAGCTCCTAGTGGAACTACTACTAAGTATCCAGCATCAGATGCAATATTTGACATAACGCCAGCAAATACAACTGTGGCTGATAAAAGTGTTGGGTTTACATTTGATAGTAGTCTTTTTAAGGTAGCATCAAAAAGTCCACTGTTTTCAGCAACACCAACCCCAAGCATTGCTACAAGAACTGTTCCTAGTGGAGCAAAGCCTGTAAAGTTTTCTGTTGCAGAGTTAAAGATATAAGCTAGTCCTTCCCAATTTAATAGAGATACAGCTTCTTTAGTAACTTTTTCTCCAGCTTTTGCATCGAAATATGTAACACTTAAGCCTGATTTTGCTGCAAAATATGATACTATGATTACGATTACACTCAGTATTGCAAAAATCATGGCAGGATGTGGTAATTTATTACCAATTCTTTCTACGCCTTTCAGAAAGCCGCCAACATCGTTCTGGTTTTTAACCTGTTTTTTGTTTTCTTTCATTTAATTCCTCCTTATTAATGAAAATAATATCCTCAAATTTAATATTATAGTAAATCTGTTATACTTTCAACAATTATTTGACAATATTACTATTTTTATCAATACTGTAATAGATTAAATTAAATGATTTATTTTCATACAATATAAAATCTATTTATAATCAACTATTGACTAAAAATTTGTTGTTTAGAGGGCTTAGGAATGTTAAATTTAATTCACAAATTTAACACTTTATGCTAAAATAGAATAGCAAGGAGAGGGTTAAATAATGAAAGAATATAGTTCCTTTGAAATCCTTGGACCCATAATGGTTGGTCCATCGTCATCACACACTGCAGGCGCTTGCAAGATTGCAAGAGTTGCTGCAAAAATTTGTCCTAGTAATTATGAAAGCGTGGAATTTTATTTGCACGGTTCTTTTGCATATACATATAAGGGTCATGGCACTGATAGGGCACTTTTAGGCGGAATAATGGGCTTTAAGACCTATGATAATTCTATTAGAAGGGCTTATGAGATTGCTGATGAGAGAGGCCTTAACTACTCTTTCATCCCAATGAATTTAGGAGAAGAGTATCACCCAAATACAGTTAAAATAAAATTTAATTATAAAGATGGAAGTAGCGAATATGTTATTGGCTCCTCAATTGGCGGAGGCAATATGATAATCGTTGACATAAATGGAATAAAGGTTGAATTTGATGGCAAATTTCCTACATTTTTGTTCCAATATAATGAACAAAAGGGCGTTATCGCCGAAGTTTCCACAGCTTTAGCTAATGAAAATTACAATATTGAATCTATTAACACATCTAAGGATATGCTTACTGAAATTGTAACCCTAACTGTTGAGCTAGACGAAAATGCCAATGAAAATTTAAAAAATCTTTTGTTAAATAATCCTAGATATTTAACTTCAAAATATGTGGAGGTTTAAATGTTAAATACTGCTAAAGAAATTGTAGAAGTATGCGAAAGTGAAAATCTTCACCTTTATGACTTAGTATTAAAGGGAGAGACAAAGACCCTTAAAATGACTGAAGAAGAGATGAAGAAAAAGCTTCAAGATATTTTAGATGTTATGAAAGCTTCATCGCATGAAACACTAGATAAAACTTACGACACTGAATATAAAATGATAGACGGCTTTGCAAAGAAGATGAACGACTATCAAAAAGAAAAAGATCCTTTAACTAGCAAATTTCTAGTTAGGACAATGGCTATGGCCTTTTCCACATCTGAAACCAATGCAAATATGGGAACTATTGCAGCAGCGCCAACTGCTGGAAGTTCAGGTATTATGCCTGCAGCCTTAATGGCAGCAAGAGACAAATATGGTTTAGATGACGAGACTTTAATAAATGGACTTTTGACATCAATAGGAATAGGGCAAATTATTGGTAAATATGCAACATTTGCCGGTGCTGAAGGTGGATGCCAAGCTGAATGTGGTTCTGCCAGTGCTATGGCAGCAGCTGCATTAGTAGAGATGCTTGGCGGAAGCGTAGAAGAAGCACTAAATGCAGCCAGCATTACACTTATTAATGTAATGGGGCTGGCCTGCGATCCAATTGCAGGACTAGTAGAGTATCCATGTACTTTTAGAAATGCCTCAGGTGTTATGAATTCTTTCATATCAGCTGATATGGCCCTTGCAGGTATTAAATCTATTGTACCTTTTGACGAAGTTTGTCAAGCAATGGGTGAAGTTGGGCATCTACTACATGAATCAATTAGGGAGACTGGTCTTGGCGGGCTAGCAGGTACAAAAACCGGACAATGTATTAGAGCCGAGTTTTTGAATATTAAGGAGGATTAAAATGACAGAAAAAAAGAAAAAAATAGGTCTAATTCCTAGACTTATTATAGCTATTGCACTAGGTATTATTGTTGGTCAATATTGTCCAGCAGTAGTAACTAAAATTGCAATCACAATCTCTGGATTATTTGGAAAGTTCTTAAACTTCATTATTCCATTGATGATCATCGCCTTTGTATCTAAAGGTATTGCAGACCTATCTGAAGGTGCTGGTAAACTTTTAGGAGTAACTGTTGCACTTGCTTATGCATCTACACTAGTTGCTGGATCTTTATCCTACACTATGGCAAGAAGCATATTCCCAAGCTTTATTAAACCAGAACTTGCAGATCAAGTTCAAAAGGCAACTACAAATGAAATTGCACCTTTCTTTGAAATTCCACTAGGAGCTTTCATTGATGTAACAGCAGCACTTGTACTTGCATTTATGCTAGGACTTACAGTTTCAGCACTAAGAGCAAAGGGAAGCGGAGAAGTTTTCTATAAGGGAATTAACGAATTCAACGAAATCATAAATTTAGTATTAGCTAGATTCGTAATACCTCTACTTCCATTCTTTATCTTTGGTAACTTCTGTAACCTATCATATTCAGGTTCAGTATTTGCAATTCTTGCAATATTCTGGAAAATATTCCTATGCATTATTATTTTGCATTCACTTTACATGGTTGTTCTATTTACAGCATCAGGCGCATACACAGGAAGAAATCCTTTCAAATGCTTAAGAGCAGCAGTTCCAGCTTACTTAACAGCTATAGGAACTCAATCTTCAGCAGCAACTATCCCTGTAAATGTTGCTTGTAACAGAAAAATGGGCGTAACAAGACAAATTAGAGAATTCTGTATCCCACTTTGTGCAACAGTTCACTTAGCTGGATCAATGATTACTTTAACAGCTTGCGTATTCACATTACTTACAATGTTTGATATGCCTCACTCTTTCCCACTAATTCTTAAATTTATCGGTATCCTAGGAGTTGCCATGGTAGCAGCACCAGGAGCACCTGGTGGAGCAGTAATGAGTGCACTTCCATTCTTACCAGTAGTAGGAATTGAATCATCAGGAACACTTGCTACAATTTTAATTTCACTATATCTAACTCAAGACTCTTTTGGTACAGCAGCTAACGTAACTGGCGATAACGCTATTTCAATGGCAGTTGAAAAAATCTATTACAAGTACATTGTAAAAAGACCTATTCCAGAAGAAAACTTCGAAGAAGAAGCAAGACTAGATATTTAACAAAAATGCATATTTACCTAGAAAAAACTATGTCTCTGACATAGTTTTTTTGCTTTATAAATTTTTTTATGTCTATCTAATTAAAGAATTAAAATAAATTTGCTATAATGAGACTAAAGGTTGGTGTGACATGAAGACTGTACTTATAACTGGTGCCTCAAGAGGTATTGGCAGAGACATTGCCAAGAGACTGGCAAGAGAAGACTATAGAATTAT
The DNA here is from genome assembly GCF_946998875.1 of uncultured Peptoniphilus sp. Classification (GTDB taxonomy): domain Bacteria; phylum Bacillota; class Clostridia; order Tissierellales; family Peptoniphilaceae; genus Peptoniphilus_A. Next base: position 23,252 of record NZ_CAMQAY010000008.1, read on the forward strand.
AATAAATTACAATAAATCTGAAAAAGAAGCAAAAAAATTAGAAGAAGAAATTAGAACTATGGGAAAAGATGCCCTTGCCATAAAGGCAGATGTGACAAAATTTTCTGAAGTGGAAGAAATGTTTCATGAAGTTTCAAAAAGATTTAAGGGCGTTGATATACTCATAAACAATGCAGGAATTTCTAGCTATGCACTTTTCCAAGACATTGACGAAAAAACTTGGGATAATATTTTTGATGTAAATGTAAAGGGAGTTTACAATTCCATTCACGCAGCTCTTCCCTATATGTTAGAAAAGCATGCGGGAAAAATTTTAAATATGTCATCTATTTGGGGCATAGTTGGTGGCTCCATGGAAAGTCATTACTCTGCAAGTAAGGGCGCTATAAATGCGCTTACAAAGGCCCTGGCACAGGAACTTGGCTACTCTGGCATAACGGTAAATGCTATTGCGCCAGGCGCAGTTGATACACCAATGACCAAGGAAATAGGAGAAGAAAACTTGTGCATTTTATCTGAGGAAATTCCCATGGGTAGGCTTGCTACCACTGAAGAGATAGCAGAGCTAGTTGCCTTTATGATTTCAGAGAAAAATTCCTATATGACAGGACAAATTATTTCGCCTAACGGCGGCATGATAGTTTATTAATAAAGAGAGGTACTTATAATGAAGATTTTATTTATTTACAATCCAAATTCTGGAGATGAAAGTGGAGAAGAGTTTATTGGAGAAGTTCAAAAGTATTTAGAAGGATATTTTGAAGAAGTAATTTTAAGGGAGACAAAAAAAGAAGGCGACGGCACAAGGTTTGTAGAAGAGACAAAGGATATTGATGCTATTGGAGTTTATGGTGGTGACGGAACTGTAAATGAAGTTTTATTGGGCATGCATAAAACTTCTTCAAGGGCTAAACTTTTAATTTTGCCAGGGGGTACGGGAAATTTATTGGCAAAGAAACTTGGAATAGATGATGACAAGGAAGCTGCCCTAAGATCCTTTGACTTTAAAAGGACAAAGAAGATTGACCTTGGCAAGGTAAATGATAAGATTTTCAGCCTCTTTGCATCAATAGGTGCAGTGCCAGAGGCAATCCACGAAGTCTCCTCAGAAGAAAAGTCAAAATTTGGTGGTCTTGCCTATATAAAGAAGTCCATAGAAAAATTAGCTTCATCAGAAGAATATAAGCTCCAAGTAAAATCTGATGGTGGAGATTATTCTGGACCTGTGGATCACTTAATAGTTGGTCTTACAAATAAAATTGGAAAATTAGAATTTACCCAAGAAAACGAAGAGATGAATAGTGGCAAGGCAAACTTATTTATACTTACAAGGGACACCCTAAAGGACAGACTAGAAGCTTTAAAGGATTCCATAGCTGGAGAAGTTGAAGAGGGAGAAAATGTCCTTCACTATACAGTTAAAGAAGTTGAAATAGATTCCCTTGACGGTGAAAAAGTTAGCCTAGATATTGATGGAGATAAGGGACCAAGCTTGCCAGTTAAGATAAAAATTTTAAGAGAAAGAGTGGAAGTATACCTTCCAAGTGAGGTGAAAGATGACTAAGATTTTATATGCTAAGGATTATGTTGATAAAAAAAGCTGTGACTTAATAGAAAGGGTAAAAAAATTAAAATCTAAGCCAATTATTTCTATAATAAGAGTGGGCAATGACTACGGCAGCCTTGCCTATGAAAAGGGAATAAAAAAGACGGCAGAAAAACTTGGCATTGAGGTTGATGTAAAGGAATTTGCAAAAGATTCCAGCCAAGATGAAATCATTGATGCAATAAAAAAGTTAAATGATGATGAAAGTATTGGAGGCATACTTGTCTTTAGACCTCTTCCAGAAAATTTTGACGAAGAAGAAATTTCTCTTGCCCTAGATCCAAAAAAAGATGTGGACTGCATGCATCCCTTAAACATGGCGAGAGTTTTCGGTGGAGATGTCAGTGGTTTCACTCCCCTTGCCCCAAAGGCAGCCTATGAGCTTTTAAAATTTTATGGCTATGATTTAAAGGGCAAGGATACTGTTATAATCAACCACTCCAATGTTGTGGGTAAGCCCCTTGCCATGCTTTTATTAAATGATCTTGCCACAGTTACAATTTGCCATGTGGGCACAAGGGACTTAAAAAAGCACACAAGGTCGGCAGAAATTATTTTTACGGCCATGGGTCGCGCAGAAACTTTAGACGAGACTTATTTTAATGAAGATGCTCTTGTAATTGACATTGGCACTTCAAAAAATAAGGAGGGGAAATACAGAGGCGACCTTGACGAAAAATCTGTAGATGGAAAAATAAGTGCCTACTCACCAGTTCCCGGCGGTATAGGAAGCATCACCAACTTACTCTTACTTGAAAATGTAATAAATTATTATTAAAAATTTTTGGCTCTCCAAATTTTCTGGAGAGCCTTTTATTTTTATATTTGTTATAATAAAAATAAGGAGAGATAAATGATAACGAATAAAGTAATTTTAGTAAGGCCCTATGCCTTTAAGTACAATAAAGAGACAGCCCATGACAATGCCTACCAAGAGCGCCCCAGAGAAAATATAGAAGATGAAATAAAAGAGAGAGCCTTAAGGGAATTTGACCAAGCAGTTAGACTTCTTCAAGAAAATAAAATTCATGTTGATGTAATAGAAGATTTTGATGAGTCTACACCAGATTCAATTTTTCCCAACAATGTCTTTGTGACCTTCCCAGGAAAAGTTTTTGTATCAGAAATGTACACAGAAAACAGAAATAAGGAGTACGAAAAAATTCTTCCCCAGCTAAAAAAAATTATTGATTACGACAAAGCCCAGGTAATTGATTTTAGAAATGATGAGGGAAAAGTTTTAGAAGGAACAGGCGCTCTTGTCATAGACAGGTGGAAGGATATTTGCTACGGCTGCCTATCAAAACGCTGTGACGAAAATGAATTTTTAAAATTTGCCAAGGTCTTTAATCTTAAGCCAGTGGCTTTTAGGGCAAGGGACAAGGGCAAGGACATTTACCACACAAATGTGCTTATGATGGTGGCAGAAAAGTTTGCCATTATTGCAGATAGTTTGATTACTGAAAATAGAGAAGAAGTTTTAAAATCCTTAAGAGATTCTGGCAAGGAAATAATTTCTCTTTCAGAAGATGAATTTAATAATTTTGCAGCAAATTCTATTGAACTAAGGGGTCAAGACAAAAATATTCTTGTGATTTCAAAAGCTGCCTATGATGCCCTAAGTGATGACCACAAAAAAATAATTGAAAAGTACGATGAAATACTTCCAATTGATGTTGAGACAATATCAAAATATGGCGGCGGGTCCATAAGATGTATGATTGCCGAAAATTTTTTTGACTTAAGAAGGCCTTGATGTGAAAATATTTAAGTGTCTGGGATTTATAATTTTTGCAATTTTTTGGTCAAGTGAAATCCCAAAAAATTTTAAAAACTATAAAAAAGACAAGTCTAGGAATAATTTATTGCCGGTCTTGGGAAAACTTATAATGGTCCTAGCTTCTATAATCTTGGCAATAGGAGTTTATCTTTAAAAGTTAAAAGAAAAATATCATTAATCAGATAGTAATAATAAAACAATAATAAAAAGGTAAGCTTCCTTTAATTTACAAAAATAGCAAAGATTGTTATAATATAAACAATTGGGGGTGTAAATTTGCCTAAGAACGCAAGGGGCATTTCTGAAACTGTTATAAGAAGGATGCCAGTTTATCATAGATATTTAAAAGAATTAATTGATAGCGGAATTGAAAGAGTTTCTTCCAAGGAGCTTAGCCGCATCACTGGCTTTAGTGCGTCACAAATTAGACAGGACTTAAATAATTTTGGCGGCTTTGGCCAACAGGGCTATGGCTACAACACCAAGGCTCTAAAGGAACAAGTGGATAAAATTCTAGGAATAGATAAGTCTTACAAGAGCATAGTCATAGGTGCAGGCAGGCTTGGACAGGCAATTGCCAGATACAAGGGCTTTAGAGATTCTGGCTTTAATGTTATTTCTCTCTTTGATGTAAAAGATGACATGGAAGACATAAGTGGCATCAAGGTTAGGAATATGAAGGACCTGGAAAAATACATAAGAGATGAGAAAGTTGATGTGGCAATTATAACTGTGCCTAAGGAATTTTGCCAGGATGTGGCAAAAAAAGTTATAGATGCAGGCGTTAAGGGAATTTGGAATTTTGCGCCCTACGATTTAAAGGGACCTGAAGGTGTAGTAGTTGAAAATATTAGACTTAACGACTCTCTTTTAACCCTTTCTTATTTTATGAAAGAAATTAGCTGACCTATTATTTATTAATAGGTTTTTTATTTATGGGAGAAAATTTTAATGAAGATAAATTTTGATGGAGATCTTTGCCTAATAAGTGAATTGGATGAGTTTGACCCAAGGGATATTTTCACCTGCGGTCAAGCCTTTAGGTGGTATGAAGAAGCTGACGGATCCTTTACCTTTATAGCTCATGGAAAAGTTGCCAATGCAAAAAAAGTTGGCGGAGAAATTTTCTTAAGGGGAGTGGACAGGACTTCCTTTGACGAAATTTTTTATAATTACTTTGACCTTTCTCGGGACTACAAACTTGTAATGGAAGAGCTTGCAAGAGACGAAATTATGAAGAATGCAACGGAATATGGCAAGGGCATAAGAATTTTAAACCAGGACAAGTTTGAGACAATTATTTCCTTTATAATTTCTGCAAATAATCAAATACCCAGAATAAAAAATGCCATTGAAAAAATTTCTGAAATGTATGGAGATTATCTTGGTGAAGACGAAAATAGAAAATATTATTCCTTTCCAAGTGCTGAAAAATTATCTCAAGCAAGGCCAGAGGACCTAAGAGAATTTGCAAGAGTTGGCTTTCGCGATGTGAGAATTGTTGAAACGGCAAATTTAATAAAGGATGGCTATGTAAATTTAGATGAAATCGACAAGATGGACCTTGAAGATGCCAGATGCGCCCTTCAAGTTCTCCCAGGAGTTGGACCAAAGGTTGCCGACTGCATCCTCCTCTTTGCCTTTGACAGAAAGGAGTCCTTCCCCGTTGATGTTTGGATAAAGAGAGTTATGGAAGAACTTTATTTAAAAGAAGTTACGCCAAAATCAAAAATTGCCATGAGGGGTCGAGAAGTCTTTGGCAAAAACGCAGGCTTTGCCAACCAATACTTATTTTATTATGGCAGAGAAAACAAGTTGGGAAAGTAATAAAATATTAAAAATAAAGAAGCTCTTGGAGGAATATAAATTATAAAAATTCCTCTGAGAGCTTTTATTTTGCATTTGCTATACTGAATTTCGCTTCAGTATTATTTTTTAAAAATTTCTAGCCTTTCTATCCTATCAAAGGCTTCATTTATTTTGTCCTTATTGACTGTTACTGCAATTCTTATAAAGCCCTTGCCAGCTGGTCCAAAGGCTTCGCCGTTAATTAAATTTACATGGGCCTTTTCTAATATTTCCCTTAGGACTTCCTTTGTAGTCATGCCTGGCACAGAAATTTTTGGAAAGATGTAAAAAGTTCCTTGTGGCTTTAAAACTTCTACATGCTTTAATTTTTTTAGTCTCTCATAGGCTAGATACATTCTCTCCTTGTATTCTTCATAGAGGGGTGGGCAAATCGTCTTTCTATTGGCAATGCCAAGGGCACCTGCGTGCTGGCAAATTGTTGGCACTGAATAGACTATGTTCTCGTGAATGTAGGTCATGGTCTTTATTAAGTCTTCATTGGCAAGGATGGCGCCAAGCCTCCAACCAGTCATGACAAAGTCCTTGGACATGGATGTAATTGAAATTACATTTTTAAATTCTTCGTCGTAGGAAATCATTGGCTTAAATTTGATCTCGTAGGAATAAATTGTGTAGATGTCGTCGCAAATCACAAGAATATTGTATTTTTTTGCCATTTCATAAATTTCTCTTAGAGTCTCGTCACTATAAACTGCGCCCGTTGGATTGTTAGGCGTATTTATTATTAAAGCCTTAGTTTTTGCAGTGATTAATTTTTCAATTTCTTTTGGCTCAAGCTTAAATTCATTTTCAAATTTTGTTTCATAAATTACTGGCAGCCCCCCTGTCATTTCAATTTGGTCGGGATAGACGCTAAAGTAGGGCGAAGGCACAATGACTTCGTCGCCTGGATTTATTATTGCCTCTAAAATTATATAAAGGGCTTCAGTGCCAGACATGGTAATTAAAATTTCCTTGGACTCGCATTTTACTCCGTAGTCCTCCCAGTAGGCCTTGGCGATTTCTTCTCTAAGTCCAAGGTAGCCTTGGGGGTCTGCGTAGTGAGTGTAGCCCTTCATCTGTGAGTCGTAGGCTTCTTTTATAATCATGTCATGAGTCCTAAGGTCTGGGTCACCCACGCCAAAATTTATAAAGTCAGGATATATGCTTGAATAGTCAGTGGAATAAAGTGACTCTTTAATATTTTTATATTTTTCTTGGATAAATTCTTTCATATTTCTTCCTCCATCAATAATATCTTAACACAAAAATTTTTTATTTAAGGTCATGTTTTTAATTCCTTAAACATTCAAGATGTCTATGATATAATTAAATAAATATAGATAAAATAATAATCGTCATAAATAATATATAGGAGGAATCCTTTTGGATAAAATTTTAGTAAAACCCAATGGCCCACTAAGAGGCAATGTAAGAATATCAGGTGCAAAAAATGCTGCTCTACCTATACTTGCAGCTACAATACTTGGAACAGAAGAAATTATTTTGGAAGATGTGCCTGAGCTTAAGGATGTTGAAATAATTACAGAAGTTTTGAGAAAACTTGGCCTTAAAATAAATAAGGAAGGCAACAAACTCATAATCGACCCTTCTGGACTCAATTCTTATAAAACAGATTACGATCTCATGAGCAAGATGAGGGCATCCTTCCTTGTCATGGGACCCCTTCTTGCCAAGCTAAATAGGGCATACAACTCTCTACCTGGCGGCTGCAACATTGGCTCAAGGCCAATTGACTTGCACTTAAAGGGCTTTAGGGCCCTAGGCGCCAATATAGAAATGACTCACGGAGAGATTAAGGCTGAGTGCGACAAATTAGTTGGCACGAGAATTTACTTGGACTTCCCTTCTGTTGGTGCAACTGAAAATATTATGACAGCTGCAGTTTTGGCTGAAGGCGAAACTGTAATGGAAAACTGCGCCATGGAGCCAGAAATTGTTGATTTGGCAAACTTTTTAAATAAAATGGGCGCCAAGGTAATGGGAGCAGGAACTTCAACTATAAGAATTAGGGGAGTGGAAAAGCTAAGAGGTTGCACTCACCAAGTTATTCCAGATAGAATTGAAGCAGGCACTTTTATGGTGGCAGCTGCAATTACTGGCGGCGACATCACAATCGAAAACATCATTACTTCTCACTTAAAGCCTGTCATTGCAAAGCTAGAAGAAACTGGGGCAAAGATAATTGAAGAGGACGACACAGTGAGAGTAATTGGCAATGATGAAATAAAGCCAATTGAGATAAAAACTCTTCCTCACCCAGGTTTCCCAACAGATTTACAGGCACAATTCATGGCACTTTTAACTCAAGCCGATGGACAATCCTCTATTATTGAGACAGTTTTTGAAAATCGCTTTATGCACGCCGAAGAGTTAAAGAAGATGGGCGCAAAAATCAAAGTAGTAGATAGAGAAGCTATACTATTGGGTAAGAGTAAACTATACGGATCCAAGGTTGCTGCAACAGACTTAAGAGCAGGAGCTGCCCTTATACTTGCAGGACTCGTTTCTGAAGGTGAGACAGAAATTTCTGAAATTCATCACATTGACAGAGGTTATGAAAAAATTGAAGAAAAATTTAGAAATCTTGGAGCAGATATAAGAAGAGTATAGAAAATAGAAAGGAAGATGATAATGAAGAAAAAATTAATTATAGGAATGCTTTTAGTCCTATCCCTATTTATGGTAGCTTGTTCCAATAAAAAAGAAGAAGCCCAAGGGGAAGGCAAGGTCTTAAAGGTTGCAGTTTCAGAAGATACGACAACACTTGAGCCAAATGCACTTTCTGATGACTATGAAGAAAATATTTTAATTCAAGTTTACGACACTTTAGTTAAGAGAAATTCTAAGGGTGAACTGGTAAATTCTCTTGCAGAATCTATTGAAAACCCAGACCCACAAACTTTTAAAATTAAACTTAGAGAGGGAGTTAAGTTCTCCAATGGAGACCCACTTACTGCTGACGATGTAATCTTTACACTTCAAAGAGCAGCAACAAGTGACAGATACAAATCTTTTTATGGAAAAATTGATGCAAATTCTTACAAAAAAGAAGATGATTTAACTTTCTCCTTTAAATTAACTGAACCTGACGCTGCCTTTTTAAATTCACTTTCACATCCAGCAGTTTCAATTTTATCTAAAAAATATGTTGAAGGCGGAGCAGATCTTACTAATGCACCAATGGGAACAGGACCCTTTGTCTTAGATGAGTGGATTCAAAATGACCATGCGACTTTTTCTGTAAATGAAAATTATTGGGGCGACAAGCCAACAATTGCTGGCATTGAAATGAAGGTTATACCAGAAGCTTCACAAAGAATTATTGAACTTGAAAGTGGTGGAGTTGACCTTGCTTATAAAATCGACCCAAGTGAAATTCCTAACATAGAAGAAAATAAGGACCTACAACTTTTTAGGAGATTAGATAATTCAATTCACTTTATAGGATTTAATGTAGCTAAGGCTCCTTTTGACAAGTTGGAAGCAAGGGAAGCTATGGTAAATGCCATTGACACTAAGACAATTTTTGAAACTGTCTACATGAACAGTGGAAAGCTTGCAACAAGTCCAATAAACCCTAACTTCAAATATTCTATTGCAGATTCATTAAAGCCAAATGCAGTAAATAAAGAAAAGGCAAAGGAACTTTTTGCTGCAGCAGGAATGGGTCAAGGAACAAATCTTAAAATTTATACTTCTGACAATCAACAAAGAGTTAATGTTGCAACAATGATGCAAGATCAATTAAAGGATTATGGAATTGGTCTTAGCGTAGAAAGACTTGAATGGGGTGCCTTTGTAGATGCTGTTAGAAATAAGGAACATGATATGTTTATTATGAGTTGGAATCCATCAATAGTAGATGCTCATTATGAACTTTTCCAACCTTTCCATTCTGAAAATAAAGGTAAGGAGCCAAATGTCACATTCTTTGGAAATGAAGAACTTGATAATTTAATTAAAGAAGGTATTTCAACTATTGACGATGCCAAGAGAGCTGACATCTATAAGAGAGCCCAAGAGCTTATCAATAGAGAATATCCATGGCTTTATATCTGCTATGGCGAGACACTTGTTGCTGGTTCTAATAAAGTAGAAGGTCTTGATCTTCTTCCAAAATATCCACAAGAACTTAAAGATGTAAAACTTTTAGAAAAATAATTTTTTTAAATTCACCAAGGTCTTCTTTGGTGAATTTTGTCTTTTCTACAGAAGAAAGGATTAGATATGACTAAATATGTATTAAAGAGACTTTTAATATTAATACCTACACTTCTTGGAGTGAGCTTTATAGTTTTCTTGCTCCTTTACTTGTCGCCAGGAGATGCTGCCCTTGCTGCAGCTGGACCTAACGCACCTAAGGAGACAGTTGATGCTATAAGAGAAAGTCTTGGACTAAATAAGCCCTTTATAGTTCAATATGGAAATTACTTAAAGGATTTAATTTTTCACTTTGACCTTGGCAAAAGCTATCAGTCAGGAAGATCAGTTTCAGAAGCCCTATTAAGAGTTTTTCCAACAACTTTAAAACTTGCAGGAGGCGCCCTTGTCGTTGCCATAATTATGGGCATAACTTTTGGAGTAATAGCAGCCCTAAAGAAAAATACTTTTATTGACTCAATGATCACAGCTCTTGGCATGGTTGGACTTGCAATGCCAATTTTTTGGTCAGGACTTTTACTTATAATTGTGTTTTCAACAAAGCTAAAGATTCTTCCAGCATCAGGTTTTTCTTCCATAAAGCACATGATCCTGCCTTGGTTCGCCCTAGGCTTTCAGTCATCAGCTGTAATTATGAGAATGACAAGATCTGCCATGTTAGATGTCCTAGATAAGGACTACATTAGGACTGCCTATGCCAAGGGACTTTCCAAAGCAAAAATTATTTTTGTCCACGCCCTTAAAAATGCAATGATTCCGGTTATAACCACTATTGGGCTTCAAGCAGGTGGACTTCTTGGCGGAAGTATTTTGACAGAAACAATTTTCTCCATTCCAGGCATTGGTAGACTAATGGTGGACTCCATAAAAACTCGTGACTATCCAATAATTCTTGGGGCAATAATGCTTATTGCCATAGTTTATTCTGTAATTTCCATTATCGTTGACATCCTCTACGGCTTTATCAATCCAAGAATAAAGGCAGACTACAAGTAGGTGAATCATGTTAAAAAGATTAAAAACATTTTTTAAATATTACAGGAGAAATAAAGTTGCAGTAGTGGCACTGGTCCTATTAATTCTCATAATTTTTGCTGCAATTTTTGCCGACCTCCTTTCACCCTACGACTACACAGAGCAGTTTCCCAAGGATAATTTTTTGAAGCCAAGTAGTGAACATCTAATGGGGACAGATAACTTTGGACGAGACATATTTTCGAGAGTCCTTCATGGAGCTCAGGTTTCTCTTAAAATTGGCTTTACATCTGTAATTATTTCCACAGTAATTGGAGTAATTATTGGTGCCTTGGCAGGTTATTACGAGGGAATTTTTGATGCCATAATTATGAGAGTCATGGACACAATCTTATCTATTCCACAACTTGTCCTTGCCATTGCCCTTGCTGCAGCCCTTGGTGGCGGCATGAGAAATTTAATTTTGGCAGTTTCCCTATCTTCAATTCCATCCTATGCCAGGATAGTCAGAAGTCAGGTCATGTCTGTAAAAAATTTGGAGTACATTGAATCGGCAAGGCTGGCTGGAGTAAAAACTTTTAAATTAATTTTTGCAGAAATTCTACCCAACTGCTTTGCGCCCATAATTGTCCAAGCAACAATTGGCGTTGGTACTGCCATCTTATCTGCAGCTTCCCTTTCCTTTATTGGCATGGGAATTATGCCGCCAGAAGCAGAGTGGGGTCAAATGCTTTCTGAAGGGAGAGCTTATATTAGAAATTATCCACACATAACTCTATTCCCAGGCATGGCAATTGCCATAACAATTTTACTTTTAAATATTGTTGGCGACGCCTTAAGAGATGCCTTTGACCCAAAGTTCAGGAGGTAGTATGTTATTAGAAATAAAGGACCTTGAAGTTTTTTTCAAAAGCTCCCAAGGCATAGTAAAAGCTGTAAATAAAGTTAATATAAATACTCGTGAAAAAATGACAACTGCCATAGTAGGAGAATCTGGCTCGGGAAAGTCTGTAACAACGCTCGCCATTATGGGCCTTCTGGACAAGTCCTCTCTTGAAAAAATTTCTGGTGAGATAATTTTTGAAGGAAAAAATCTTTTAGAGTCTTCTCCAGAAGAATTAAGGCACACTCGCGGCAATGAAATTTCTATGATTTTTCAAGAACCCATGACTTCACTAAATCCTGCCCTAAAGATTGGCTATCAAATGTCTGAAGTCTTTAGAACTCACTTTGACATGGATAAAAAAACTGCCAAGGAAAAATCGTTAGAGATGATAAAAAAAGTTGAAATAGGTAGGGCAGAAGATGTCTACAATTCTTATCCTCACGAACTTTCTGGAGGCATGAGGCAGAGAATTATGATTGCCATGGCACTTTCTTCTTCTCCTAAACTTTTAATAGCAGATGAACCTACAACTGCCCTTGATGTTACCATTCAAAAGGAAGTTTTGGAGCTCATGAAAAAATTAAAGGAAGACATGAATACTGCCATAATTTTTATAAGTCACGATCTTGGAGTTGTTTCTGATATAGCAGATTATGTAAATGTAATGTACGCGGGAAAAATCGTGGAGAGGGCGAGGGCAGAAGATATATTTAAAAAGCCCCTTCACCCTTACACCAGAGGACTTATAAGGGCAATACCTACTGCCCACAAGAAAAAAGACCAGCTCTACACAATTAGGGGGTCAGTTCCAAATCCAATTGACCTTCCAGAATCCTGCTACTTCTGCGACAGGTGTGACGAGAAGATGAAAATTTGCCAGGAAAAAATTCCTGAAGAAGTGGACATTGACGGTCACAAGGTATCCTGCTTTTTGTATAGGTGATAAAATGAAGGACGAAATTATTTTACAAGTTAAAAATTTAAATAAAGAATTTAAAATTAGCGGCGGCAAAAGCTTTAAGGCAGTTGATGAAATTTCCTTCGACCTAAAAACTTCTCACACACTTGGCGTTGTTGGCGAGAGTGGCTCAGGTAAGTCAACTCTTGCCAGGTGCATCATGGGACTTTATCCTGATGCCAGCGGAGAAATAATTTATAATAATAAAAATATTTTAAAGGAAAATCAGAGGGAATTAAAGGTCTATAGAAAAGATGTGCAGATGATTTTTCAAGATCCCTATTCCTCACTTAACCCAAGAAAAAAGTGCAAGGACATAATTGCATCGGGCATAAGAAATCTATTGGGCGAGAAGGACAAAAAGAAAATCGAAAAAAAAGTTTTGGAAACCATGGAAATTTGTGGTCTGTCAGAATATCACATGGAGAGGTATCCCCACGAATTTTCTGGAGGGCAGAGGCAGAGAATTTCCATTGCCAGGGCTCTTGCCGTTGACCCAAAAATAATTGTGGCAGACGAGCCCACTTCTGCCCTTGATGTTTCCATTCAGGCACAAATAATAAACCTTCTTGAAGATCTGCAAAGGGACTTGGGTCTATCCATGATTTTTATTTCTCACGACCTTTCCGTTGTAAGACATGTGGCAGAGGAAGTCCTCGTTATGTATAAGGGCAGATGCGTGGAATATAATGAGTCTGAAGAAATTTTTGAAAACCCAAAAGAGGACTACACAAAAAAATTATTGTCATCAGTGCCAGGCAAGACTCTGGCTCAAGTGGAAGATGTGTAGAAATTTTTCTTCCTGGGTATTATAATTAGATAAAGTAGATAAAACTGTAGGCTTCTACAGTTTTTTATTTTGGAGGTGAAAAGATGCTTAATGAAGAGGGCAAAAGAATTTTTTTTAGCGACCAAGAAAATAATATTGACCTTCCACTTGAAATAATTGAGGATATTTATGACAAAAGAGAAGAGAAAATAGATTTTAAATCAAGTGATGATGATCCAAAAGAAGAAAACTTTACTCATAAAGATTTAAAGGAGAGTCAAGAAGAAAACCCAGAAGAAGTTCAAAAGGAAGATAAAGAAGTCAATTCAGAAGAAACTCAAGATGAAGTTCAAGATGACAACCAAGAAGATGAGGATTTATTTGATGAAAATAAATATGATCCCTATTACTTGGAGAGAATCGACGAGGTTCAGGAAATGTTGGAAGAAATTTGCGAGTCCATACCTTCTTATGCCTACGAGCATCTTAATGGTGGTATAATTCTTACAGAAGAGGCAAAGTACCACGAGGAAGCCTATGCAGAGGACCTTGTCATCATGGGCGAGTACCAAAGATCAATGCTTGGCAACATGATAAAAATTTATTATGGGTCCTTTATGGACATGTACAGATTTTCCTCAAGGGAGATCCTAAGGGAAAAGTTAGAGGAAGTTCTCCTCCACGAATTCACCCATCACTTGGAGTTTCTTGCCAATGAGTGGGGACTTGTAATTGAAGACAATAAATTTTTAGAAGAATATAGAAAAAGGAAGCAAAATGAATAAAATTTTAGGATATTTTTATAAGGGTTTAGGCAAATTTTTTGACCTCATCTTAACTTTTTTAATTGTAATAGTTAATATTGCTGTTGATTTATTTTCAGCCATAAGAAGATTTTTCTTATATGTACTTTCCATGGGCGGCTGCTTGATAATATTTTTACTTTTAAATCCCTTTGCCTGGGCTGGCATTGCAAGAAATAAGTGGCTCTCAACTCTAATCATGCTGGCTATTGTTGTGCCCCTACTTGGCAATGTGTCAGAATCTTTTTTGAAATACATACATTATATGGTGACAGAATTTTTCTACGACAGGGCAGATCATTATCTGCTTGGTAAGGCTAATGAATTTGAAAGTATTTCTGGCTACGGCAGGGCTTATTGGGAGAAAAAAGAAAGGGAAAGAATTAGACAAGAGGAAGAGAGAAGGAAGAAGAGAGAGGAAGAATTTAGAGAGAGATTTAAAGATTTCGGTGGCTTTACTTGGACGACCTTCGACGACTTTTCTCAGTTTGATGAATTTTTTAGGCAGCAAGGTTATGGCGGCTTTTATGAAAATCAAGGCGGCTCTTATGGAAATAATTATGGCGGCTCCTACGGAAGCGGGCAAGGAGGAAGCTACGGCTTTAAGGACCAATACGAAAAAGCCTGCGACACTCTCGGCGTAAATTATTCCGCAGACAAGTATGAAGTGAAGCTTGCCTATAGGAAGATGGCGAAAAGATATCACCCTGACTTAAACAAAGAAGAGGGCGCCAAGGAAAAATTCCAAGAAATAAATGCAGCCTACGAATTTTTAAATGACTCAAATATTGAGATGTATAAAAAAATGTCTGGGGCAAATTAATTTTATTTGATATGAAAATTTAGACAAAAAAAAGGACCACGAGGGTCCTTTTTTAGTGCTTAGATTTTTAAAAATTATAACTATCTACTATTTAAGAAAAATGTTTTAACTAACTTTGAAAAAATTATTTTATAATTTCTTCTGCCATCCTATAAAATTCGTTCACGTCCATATTATCTCCAGCCATTAAAGAATATTGAATTCCCTTGTAATCAAAGCTTAGGTGCTTTGATGCTTTTTCTTCTCTTTTATCTGAGCCAATGCCTAGGTTAAAGAATGGATCATTTTTTGACCTTTCAAGTTCTTCTTTTGTTGCATCTTTTTCATCTGGTAAAAAGACACTTTCTAATCTTGAATAATAAACTTGCACGCCATTAATTTCTCTCATTTCTTGATGAGCTTGTTCTGAAGTAGGTATTGAACTTTTTGGATACTTGTCAATTGAGAGCATTACTTTGTCGTCTGCTTCGTTTTTATAGGTTACATCAAACGCCTTTCTCTTATTTATTTGTGCTCCAGTATCGTCCATATCTGCCATATTCACCATTGTGATTCCGTCAAATTTATATTCACCTAAGCTTTCTGGTGCTTCTACGTCAAAACCTGCCTTTTTTTCAGCCTTAGCCAGGTCAGTGTAATTTGTGTAGTTGTAATATGATGTTGAAGATGCAATAGTTCCAGTAATTTTTCCTGCTGCAAATACGCCTACTGAAAGGACAAGGGCAGCAGCTGCCACTAATACAAATTTCTTTTTCATTTTAAATTCTCCTTTTTCTTCTGTTGACTTTACTTCTAAGTCAATTTTATTTTTTAGGTAAGCAGAAGGAGCAGAATTTTCCACGCTTTTTTCTAATTTGTCTTTTATATACTCATCAAAATTATTAAAATTATTCATAAATACTCTCCTTCTCGCCAAAGTCTTGGTCGACTTTCATTATTTCTTTCTTTAAATTTTTTCGAGCTCTAAAAAGTCTAGACTTAACTGTACCCTGAAAGGTCTTCAAGATTTTTGCAATTTCTTCTATGGAGAAGTCGTCGTAATAAAATAGGACTAGGACTTCTCTTTCCTTGGGATTTAATTTTAAGAGGGCTGATTCAACTTCATTATTTAATACAAATTCATCTTCTCCACTTGAAATAAGCTTTGAGTCAGCCTTTTCCAAAATAAATTCGTCTGGAAATTCTCTCTTTCTATTTTTATATCTGGTGTAGCAAGAATTTTTTAAAATTGAAAAAATCCAAGGTCTTAATTTGTTAAATTCCTTCAAGTTATTTATGTTTTTGTAAATAGAAAAGAAGGTGTCTTGGAGGACATCTTCTGCCTCCTCCCTATTTCCCAAGATGAGAAGGGCAGTTCGGTACAAGCTTAAGTAGTATTCTTCATAGAGGAGATCAAAGGAATCTTTGTCGCCCTTTTTTAATTTTTTAAAATTTTCTATGCTAAATTTTTGGGGATTCATTTTAACCTCCTTTGGATGCATCTACTTATAAGACTATTTAGGATGCGAAAAGGTTCATTTTTTTCAAAAAAAATCTCCACCTAAGTGGAGAAATTAATTTAAAGTCTTATCTGATATCCAGCCCCTCAAATTTTCACCAGAGATGCTGGACTTAACTTCTACATGGCACCAAATTCTCTTGCCCTGCTCGATTTTTGTCTCTAAGACATAGAGTTCAGTTCCCTTTTCCAAAATTTTTATAATTTCAGAATCTACACTTGCTTCCTTTCTTAAGTTTGCCTTTTCTGTGGCAACATTTCTGTAAGTGTGTAGAAGTTCAGAAGATTTTTTTGCAGTTTGGGCTGCATCGGTGTAGTCATTTTCTTTTTCAAAACTTTCTGTTTGATCTTTATCTTTGTTTATATCAATGGCGTTTTTGCTTTCAATTTCTTTTTTTAGGCTTGTTGCCTTCGCAGATTCAGGCACGACGGCAAGGTACGAATTTAAGAGGAGCATTGCTTCATTTACCTTGTTTTCCTTATAAGTGTCCTTTACTTTATTCAAAATTATATTGTCTATGGAGAGAAGTTTATCTTGAGCTGAGTTATAATTTTTCTCGTCTTCTTGAATTACCTTTTTAAAATTGTAGGCTGAGTCAATATAATTTTCTTCCTGGTAAAGTTTGATGCCCTTTTGGTAGAAGTCATCAGATTGAACTAACTTCTTTAGTTTTTCCATTTCATTTGAAATTTCTGGACTAGTCTTTTTCTTTGTAGCTTCCTTGTATAAGTCCAGTGCCTCTTTGTATTCGCCACTTAGGGCAAGTCCCCTTGCATCTTCAATTTTATTTTCGTTTCTCGTTATCACAGCAAAATTAATTATAAATAGAGAGATTATGGACAAAATAATAATTAAAACTATGGAGAAAAATATAATCTTTGCAGAAAATTTCTTTGGTTTTTTTGTAGTCACTTCATTAGTTCTATCAACTTTGAGGCTCTCTGTATTTGGAGCAATCTTTGAAAGGTTTGTCTGAGTCAAATGAGTCTCAAGGGTCTTTAAATTTATATCTGAAGTTGACCTTGTGTTTTCAATTACATTTAAAATTTTTGAATTAATAAGGGGTTCAGTCAAATTATTTAGGACAAAACTTTTATTTCTGCCACAAAAATCACATTCGCTCTTATCCTTTTCATTAATAAAACCACAGGCGCATCGCCAAAAATCAATTCGATTTTCACCATAAGTTTTAATTCCCTCGCCAAGAGTTTCCTTTATTTGTGCACGCTTTTTTTCGGGAATGACTGGCAAATTCATGTCATGTTTTTTTTCTGAAGAGGTATAAGTTTTTCCGTCGCAAGTGTACTTTGATATGTAAATGTCTATAGCCCTTGCCTCATAAAATCTCTCGTCTAATAAAAAGGGCTCCAAAAAATATCTTTTATAGGGCTCAATATTTACTGCTTGAGAAAAATAAAACTCTCTGCCATTAAAGAGATAGGACTTTTCAATGGACTTAAACTTTACGGCAAATTCAATGTTTGTGACAAAGGAGTCCTGGGCATTTAAGACATCAATTGCTAGGGCAAAATCTCCGCTAGTGAGTTCTGCGTTGGCAATTTGAATTTTTTCATTTGTATTAAAGCTAAGTTTAGTTGGCAGTGTTCTAAAAAAACTCATAAAGACTCCTTTCTATCTATTACTTTATTACTTAATTATAATCTACTTGAAAAATTTTTACAATATGGCTTCTATTTACTAAATTAGACCTTTAGCATATAATTTAATTATATGGAAGGAGAAGGTGAAATGAATTTAAAAGAAAAATACATAAAGCTCAAGGACGAGGAAATTTTTTATCTCGAAAATGAAAGCAAATCTGACAAAGATATTTTAATGATTCATGGAAATATGTACTCATCTTCTTGTTTTATTGAAATTATAAAAAAGTTAGAGGACTACCACATATTTGCTCCCGACATGAGGGGATATGGCAAGTCTTCCTATAATAATAAAATTACTTCAATTGATGATTTTGTTTCGGACATCAAAGAATTTATTTTAAAGCTTGACATAAAAAACTTTACCCTAGTCTCATGGTCTCTTGGCGGTGGAGTCGCCCTTGAACTTGCAAAGGACAAAGATATAAAAGACAGAATCAAAAATCAAATTTTTCTTGCACCCTTTGGCTACGCACCCTTTAGGACCAACGGCGCAGATATTTTGACAAATAATTTTCATGAATATTTAAATAATTTTGACTTCATAAACCCTCAAAAAAACCTAGAAATCATAAAGGGGCTCATGACTTTTAACTTAAACTTAATCGAAGACAGCTTTGCCAGCATGGGCATGACGGGAACAGAATTAAAAAAAGACAACATAAGAGTTTTATTTAAGACCTTTATCTACAATGTAAAATTGCCAGAAAAAGAAGAGTTTGAGAGAAATGTAGAGTCGGCAATTAGGCAGAGAAATTTAGATGAAGTTGCAGGCATCTTGAGAGATTATAAATATCATGGAGGAAAGCTAGAGATGAAAAGCCTAGTCCTTCATGGCTATGATGACAAAATAATATCTTACATGGATGGAAAATTTTTATCAGATGAAATTGGCGCAAAATTTGAAAAGCTAGACAATTGTGGACACTCTGTAATGACTGACAAAAAGAATTTAGTAATAAAAAATATAAAAAAATTTGTGGAGGAATAAATGAAAGTACTATTAGGCCAAGGCATGGCAAGAAAATATGGCGACACAATAAGAAAATTAGGTTATGAGGTAATTGGCTATGACGAAAAAAATCCCAATGCAGAGGAAGATTATGGCGAAGACATATTAATTGGCGCAATAAATTTAGAAAATTTAAATTACAAGGACCACAAAAATTTAAAGTACATCTTTTTGACATCAGTGGGCATTGACTTTTTGGACTTAAATTACATTAAAGAAAAGGAAATAATATTATCCAACAACAACGGCGCCTACGACGACCCCATAGCCGAATGGATTGTCTATGGACTACTTCAAATAGATAAGGAAGACAGAAAAAATATAGAAAACCAAAAGAAAAAACTTTGGAATAAGAGAAGTTTCTCACACAACCTATATGGCAAGAAGGCAATATTTTTGGGCACAGGCACAATTGCCATAGCAGGAGCAAAAAGGCTTAAGGGCTTTGACATTGAGCTAAGTGGCTTTAACACCAGCGGAAGAAAAGTTGAGCCCTTTGACAATGTCTATTCAATAGATGAGCTTGACCACATACTTCCACAAATGGACTACATCATAATGTGCCTGCCAGGAACAGAAAAAACTCATCACATATTAAATAGAGAAAGATTTAAAATCCTAAAAGATGGAGTAGTTATAGTAAACATATCAAGGGGAGCAACAATTGACGAAGAGGCACTTGTAGAAGCACTTGAAGAAGGAAAAGTAAGAGGGGCAGCCCTAGATGTCTTTGAAGAAGAACCCCTAGATGAGTCATCACCACTTTGGGACATGGATAATGTCTACATCTATCCACACATTTCCTTCTCCTGCGAAGACTTGGGCATAAGACAGTTTGAAACAGCCTACCAAAACCTAAAGGCCCTAAAAAACGACGGCGACTTCAAAAATATAGTAGACTTCGACAAGGGTTATTAATAATAAAATAAATTGGGGAAGAGTTTGTAATTTATATAAATAAGTTGCAAACTCTTTTGTGCATAAAACAAGAGGTGCGAAATGTTAGATAAATTATATGCCCATATAGATCAGGGAAATTTAAGAAAGGTGCAGACTTTATACTCTCATCTTTTTAACACAGCTTGCGAGAGCAAAAAGATTGGTGAAAAAGTTGAAATAGAAAATATTTCTTTTTTACTTGGTCTACTTCACGATATTGGTAAAGCAAGTACAGATTTTCAAGAAAAGATCACAAAAAATTCAAACAAAAGGGTAGACCACTCAAGCCTTGGTGGACTATTTGTTTTAAAGATTTATAAAGATATTCAAAGTGAATTTAAAAATGCCTCTAGTGATTACATATTAGAACTAAAAGAAATTTTAATGGCTGATAAAAGCCTTATTTCTGAACTTAGTGATTATACAAATATTTTGATTTACACAATAATGTCTCACCACGGTCAATATGACATGGTTCGAAAAAATGAAGATATGGCTTATGTTTTTACTAGCCTTGAAAGAATGAAAAAAATCAAAAAATTTGAATATAAGTTTGGAATTAGTGGCAGCGAAAGTTTTGACATTGATGAATTTTATATTGAGACTCAAAAGTTTTTTGAAGCTAAAAAAATTAATATAAATAGAATATTTTGCAAGGGCTTTTTAGAGTATGCAAAAATTTTAGAAAAATTAAAAAGGACAGCTTCCGAGTACAGCCAAGAGAAAAGAGAAGAGGCAGTTTATTTTTACAAGGCAATGCTCATAAGACTTTTAGTTTCTATACTAAAGTCAGCAGATATTAAAGATACAATAAATGCTTTTGGTGAAATAATTATTGATGAAGATGAAAATAATTTAAAAAAAGTTATAAAAAATTTTGAAAAAAATGTGGATGAAAAATACAATTCCTTTGGTGAAGCTCTTGGAGAATTAAACATTTTGAGGAATAAAATTTCAGAGGACATATTAGAGAGATCTAAGGAAGATAGAAATGGAATATATAAGTTGGATTTGCCAACGGGTGCAGGTAAGACTCTTTTATCTTTAAGATATGGAATAAATCAAATGAATTATCAAAATAAGGAAAGATTTTTTTATGTGACATCCTTTCTTTCTGTCTTGGAACAAAATGCATCCGAGATGAAAAAAGTTTTAAATAATGACAAATATGTATTGGAGCATCATTCAAATGTAGTAGATGATGAAGAAGAAGCTTCAATTGATGACAAAGAGGATTCAATTGAAATAACAAGAAAAAGATTTCTATTAGACGACTGGACATCGCCAGTGGTCCTAACTACAATGGTGCAGTTTTACAATTCCTTATTTAAGGGGAAATCAGCAAATCTCACAAGGTTTAAATCCTTTATCAATTCTGTAATAATTTTGGACGAGTGGCAATCTATTCCAACAGAATTTTTATATTTGACAAATTTAGTTTTAAATTTTATGAAAATTGTCATGAGGGCAAATTTTGTACTTTCAACAGCGACTCAACCTACTAATGACTATGATGCTCTTAGCCATAAACTTTTTTATGGAGATTTATCGGGCAAGAATAAAGACATCATTGAGCATAAAAATTATGATTTTTCAGCCTTTGAAAGGGCAAAATTAAAAATTTATGGCGACATAAGAAAAATGTATGGAATAGAAGATATAAAAGACCTTGTATTAGAAAATTCTGACAAATCAAATTTAATAATTCTAAACACAAAGTCTGTTGTAAAAAAATTATACGATTTGTTAGAAAAAGATTATGAGGAAGGAGATCTATATTACTTAACAACAAACTTAACTGCAAGCGACAGGCTTAAAAAAATTGATGAGATTAAAAAAAGATTAAAAGATGGAGATAAAATTTGCCTTATTTCAACTCAGCTTATTGAAGCAGGAGTCGATGTGGATTTTGATATGGTTATAAGGTCTTTATCAGGAATGGATTCTATAATTCAAGCCATGGGTAGATGTAATAGAGAAGGGAAAAAAGAAGAGGCTTATACCTATCTCATTAAACTAGACAATACTGAAGAAAAAACTTCTCTCTTAAAGGGAGTTGATAAAAGAAAGAGTGCCTGTCAATCTGCCTTTGAAAGTTATGAATATGATTTTGATATTAAAGATTTAACTAAAGAGTATTTTGAAAAACTATATGCAAATTTGGAAAAGGATAAATTTTCTCCAGTTTTAGAATTGTTGGCTGAAAACAAAGATAAATGTGATGCTTTGAAAAAAACTAAAGAATTTGTAATGCTTAAAGGATATTTAGTTTCAACAGAATTAGAAATGCCAATAGATTTATTCCAATCATTTAAAGAAGCATACAAAGATTTCGAGTTAATAGAAGAAAACCAGAAAGCAGCTGTTGTAAATTATGCTGAAACTAAGGAAGAAATTGAGAGGATTTGGCAATTAGAGCAGGAATTTTTAAAAAATTATAACCCGAAGGACTTAAGAGAAATTAAAATTATTTTAAAAAAATTAAATAGACACACTGTATCGGTGCGAGAAAAAGATTTAGGTTCTTGCGACAAGATACTTGATGGAAAAGTTTATATTTTACCTCAAGAGTATTACGATGAAAAATTTGGGGTAAACTTTGAAAATCCTGGAGGATTTTTTATGTAGAAAAGAAAAAGACCCATTAGTAATAATTGGGTCTGTTCTCAATACAAGAATATTTCAATCCACAGCTTTCGCTGACATTTTCATTATACCAAAAAATTTTAAAATAAAACAGTTGACAAATTTTTATCTAAATACTAGAATGAAATTAAGAAAAGATGATTACCTTTTCACAAAATAATTTCAAAATAAAATTTAAATAAGAGGGGGTGAAAATATTGAATCAATCAAAATATTTTTACGCAAAAATTTATGGACCTAAAGCATTGTTCACAGCGCCTGAAAGCAAGAGTGGGGGAGAAAAGATCTCTTATTCCGCGCCTACTAGAGAAGCCTTAAAGGGAATAATCGACGCAAATTATTTTAAGCCCACAATTACCAATGTAATTGACGAAGTTAGAGTGATGAATAAAATCGAATCCTACACACAGGGTATGAGACTGCTATTAAAGGATTATAAGTCCGATTTGTCGGCATATACCTATTTAATTAGTCCCTGCTACTATGTCAAGTTTCACTTTGAGTGGAATGAAGATAGAGAAGATTTAAAAAGTGATAGAAATTTTAACAAACACGAAGCAATTACAGAGAGATCTCTAAAAAGAGGTGGAAGAAGACCAATCTTTTTAGGCGTATCTGAGTGCCAAGGCTACATTGAATATTTATCTGAAGAAGAATATGAAAGTGACAAGGGCTACTATGATGAAAGTGATTTAGGACTTGGGCTAATGTTTGTTGGATTTATTTATCCGGAAAAATCTGGAGAAACTTTAAAGTCAGCTTATGGACCAATTAATATGAAAAAAGGCAGAATAATTTTTAAAAAACCTGAAGAGTGCCCAATAATAAATGAAGTTTCAAATTATTCTTTTAAAGAAGCTAAAGTTACGAGAACAGTGGACCAAGAATTAGAAGATTATTAAATGGAGGTGAAATATTGAGTTTTTTAACAGCTTTATTAAATAGTTATAACTATGGACTTGAAAATAATTTAGTTGGAAACCTAGAAGATAAATCGAGTTTAATTCTTCCAATTTATCACAATTCTATGAAGTCCAATGGAAAAAATATTGTTGAAATTAAAATTAACAAAAAAAGTGAATTAGTTGATGCAAAATTTTTAGAAGATGGCGATATTGTAATTTTTCCTGTAACGGAAGATTCTGTAGCAAGATCTAGCGGAATTGCTCCCCATCCTCTCTTTGATAATTTTGACTATGTAATGCAAGAAAACACAAACAAATCTGAAGCCTACATTAGTCAGCAGGAAGCTTTGTTAAATTATGATGAAGATGAATTTATAAAAATAATCCACGACTACATCATTAAAGAAAAGGTTTTCGAAGACATACTTTCTAAATTATTTAAAGAATATAAAATTCTAAAAGATAAAAATGTTGAATTTGTGGATAAGTCTGACAAGAAGGCAAAGAAAGTTACAATAGATTTTTCAAAGGTGTTTTTAACATTTGCAGTTGAAAATTATGATGGAAAAAAAGATTTAAGCCTTTCTGAAAATAAGAATTTGCAAGAAAAATTTATTAAATTCACCAAGGACATTTTTGCGAGAGACAAAGAAACGGAAGAAATTATTTGCAACATCAGTGGAGAAAAAGATTTTCTATGTCTTAAACACAAACCTTTAATAGGTTCTGCAAGACTTATTTCTCAAATTACTGCAAATAATGAAAATTTTTTAGGCAGATTTGATAAGCCAGATGAAACTATAAAAATTGGAAAGGAATCTAGCCAAAAAATAATTCAAATGGCAAAGTCTTTACTTGATGGGGATAATACAGCTAGGTGGCTTGGAGAGTTTACCTATGCTTTAAGTTGGTTTTCCGACGATATTCAGAATAAAACTGATTTAGACCCGACAAAGAAAATTGAAATTATTGATTTGGGACCACTTTTTGATATAGCAGGAGAAGACTTGCCTCAAGGAAATAGAAATGAAGGCAGAAAAATTTCTGATGAAACTTCAGAAAGTATAGTAAAGTCTTTCACTAGCGGCAAAGTTCTATTTTCTAATGAATCTAAATATTACATGGCTATAATTGACAAGGTCAGCAATGGAAGAGTAGCTGTAAAATATTTTAGAGAGATGGATAGTTCAAGGCTAAAGGAAAATTTAGTTTCTTGGCAAAATAAATATCATTGGTACAGATTTACCAAAGAAAAGGGCAAGACTAATTATACACCAAGCCCATTAATGCTTATACAAACAGCTTATGGAGTAGAAAGAGAAAAGGGACTTGAGGTAGCAAAAAAGAAATTTGTAACAGATCAATACAAAAATATTTTAGCTTCGATTATTGAAGGCAGAGATATGCCTAAAAATATTATTCAAGCTTTAGAAATAAATATTAGAAACCGATTAAACTACGACAAGTTTTGGTCACAAGTAAAGTTGTGTGCCTTGTCAGTTCTGAGGAAAAAGGAGGGAATAAAAAGCAATATGTTAGATAGAAATGATACTGATAGATCTTACTTGTTTGGAAGACTATTGGCTTTATATGAAAGATTAGAAAAAATAACTTACGATACGGACAATGAAAGAGTTACAAATGCAGAAAAATTATGGACAAGCTATGTCAATAAGCCTGTAACTATGAATTTAAGACTTAGAAATTTACTAAGGCCCTATGAAGATAAATTGTTGCACAATGATTCTAAGAGAGGGATTTATTTTAAAATAAAAAAAGACATAGCAGAAGTTACAAATTTAATTAGCGAAAATTACGATTATAAATCAAAGGAAACTAATAGACCACTAGGTTCAGGTTTTATATTTGGATATGAAGCTCAAATGGCGGATTTATTCACAAAAAAAGAAGATAAAATAATTTTAGAAAGCGAGGAAAATAATGATTAATAATAAAGTGGATTTTATTTTTACAATTGAAGTTTCTGGAGCAAATCCTAATGGTGACCCACTAACTGGCAATATGCCAAGAATAGATAATAGAGGATTTGGAGAAATCTCTGATGTCTGCTTAAAGAGAAAGCTAAGAAATAGGATGCAAGACATGGGTCACGACATCTTTGTAAAATCCTTAGATAGAAGTGACGACGGCTTTAGATCTCTTGAAAAAAGATTTGATTCTGTTTTCAAAAAAGAAGATAGTGACGAAGAAGTAGAAAAGAGAGCCAATGAAAAATGGATTGACATAAGGGCCTTTGGTCAAGTCTTTACTTATCAAAAAAGATCTCTTGGCATTAGAGGTCCAGTAAGTATTTCTATAGCAAAATCTCTTGAGCCAATAGAAACAACTACAATGCAAATAACTAAATCTATAAGTGGTATGGAACCTACTGCAGGAAAGTCAAGAAGTGCCGATACAATGGGAACTAAACACTTTGTTGATTATGGAGTATATGTAGTTAATGGAAGCATTAATTCATATTTTGCAGAAAAAACTGGATTTGATGAAAAAGATGTGGAAACTATAAAAGAGTGTATAAAAACTTTATTTATTAATGATATTTCATCAGCTAGACCAGACGGCTCTATGGAAGTCAAAGACATATTCTGGTTTAATCACTCATCAAAGGTTGGCGATGTTTCCAGCGGAAAAATAAAAGATTTGTTACAATATGACCTACCTAATGCAGAAGATTTAAAAGTAAAATATGAAGACTACAATATTAGATTAGACCAAGAAAAACTAAAAGAATATGAAGAAAAGGGATTAAACGTAGAACATATTAAAGGACTTTAAAAAATGTATGCTGAAGATGACTATTTGATGTTAAATGGAATCCAACACTTTTTGTTTTGCAAAAGACAGTGGGCTCTAATTCATGTTGAAAATATTTGGACGGAAAATTCATTTACAGCGGAAGGTCAAGTAATTCATACAAAAGTAGATAAACCCTTTATAAAAGAAAAGAGGAAAGACTTAATAATATCAAGAGCAATGTCAGTGAGTTCCCAAAATTTGGGACTCTCTGGCAGATTAGATGCAATCGAATTTCATAAATCAGATAAGGGAATTGAGTTAAATAATAGAAAGGGCTTATGGAGGCCGATTATTATAGAGTATAAGAGGGGCAAAAAGAAAAAATATAATTATGACAATGCCCAGTTAATGGCACAGGCAATTTGTGTAGAAGAAAATTTCAATATAAAACTCGATTATGGATATATTTATTATAATGAAACAGATACTCGTGAAAAAGTTGAGTTCACAAATGAATTAAGAGAACTAACAATAAATGCAGCAAAAGAGATGCATCAGTACTATAAAGAAAAAATAGTCCCTAGAGCAGAAAATTATAAGAATTGTAAGATGTGTTCTCTTTATAATGAGTGTAGCCCAAGGATAACGAAAAAAATTAAAAATGTTGATAACTATATTTATGGGGCAGAATTATGAAAAAGCTACTTAATACTTTATATGTCACAAATCCAGATTATTATCTTAGAAAAGAAGGAAGAAACATTTCTATAACTCTTGATTCAAAAACAGTGGCAAGATACCCAATCCATATATTAAAACAGATAGTTTGTTTTAATTATATGGGTATGAGTCCAGATCTAATGAAAATGTGCATGGAAGAAAATGTAGCCATAACCTTCTTTACGCCCTATGGAAAGTATTGCGGCAGAGTTCTTGGAGCATCTTATGGAAATATTTACACAAGGAAGAAACAATATAAAATGCAAGAATCAGAAGAGTCCTTGGATTTTGTAAAAAACATAATTTATGCCAAAGCCTACAACTCTAGAAAAATTTTAATAAGAGGAAAGTTAGACAACAAAGAGAAAGTTGATGTCAAAAGACTAGAAGAAGTTATAAATTCCATAAAACTTTTAATGCTAGAAATCAAAAACTGTAAAAACAAAGACAGCGTGAGAGGTATAGAAGGAATAATAGCTAGAGAATACTTTTCGGTCTTAGATGAATTAATAATAAAACAGCGTGAAGATTTTTTCTTTATAGATAGAAGCAAAAGGCCTCCAATGGACAGATTTAACGCCCTAATATCTTTTCTATATTCACTACTTACAAATAATATTGCCGCAGCCCTTGAAGGTGTAGGTATAGATTCCTATGCAGGGTTCTTTCATACAGATAGGCCGGGAAGGGTTAGCATGGCACTTGACTTAATAGAAGAGATGCGAGCCTTTCTAGTTGATAAATTTACACTATCAATGATAAACTTAAATAGAATAAACAAGAATCATTTTGAGGTAAAAGAAAATGGCGCCACACTTTTAAACGACAATGGCAGACAAATAGTTCTAGAAAATTGGAACAAAAGAGAGCAAGAAGAAATATATCATCCCTTTATAGAAGAAAATATAAAAATAGGGCTACTTCCCCATGTTCAAGCCATGTTATTAAATTCGTATCTTAGAGGAGACATAGAATCCTATCCACCCTTTATGATGGGAGGCTAAAATGCAAGTACTAATAACTTATGATGTAGAAACAGTGTCAAGTGATGGCAAAAGACGATTAAGGCAGGTTGCAAAAGTCTGTTTAGATTACGGACAAAGAGTTCAAAATTCTGTTTTCGAACTAAATATTTATCCTGCAGATTTAGTTCTTATTAAAAACAAATTAGAAAAAATAATTGACCCGAAAAAAGACTCAATTAGAATTTACAATTTAGGGAAAAATTGGGAGAGGAGAGTGGAAACTCTTGGAAGAGATGACTCCTATAACCCAGAAAAAGACTTATTAATCTTATAAGATTATGAGATTTAGAGCTGGACATATAATTCTTGTAACTAACTCATAATAAAACAATGAAAAAGAGACAAAACTCTTAAAAAAATTATTAGCTGTATCTTTTAGTAGTAGAAAAAGGCTAAAAAATGCAGTCGCACCCCTCGTGGGTGCGTGGATTGAAATATTTACTCGATGTTTATCAGGATTCACTTTTAAAAGTCGCACCCCTCGTGGGTGCGTGGATTGAAATTAATTCTTTTCATATTGAAAGTGTAGGAAAATTTGTCGCACCCCTCGTGGGTGCGTGGATTGAAATATGGTTATCATCTGACCATTCAGGTATAACTGTTGTCGCACCCCTCGTGGGTGCGTGGATTGAAATGTCATTGAAGCGGTATTTGTAGCTTAAATCTTGTAGTCGCACCCCTCGTGGGTGCGTGGATTGAAATATTTAACATTGTATATATATAAATACATCGTCTCACGTCGCACCCCTCGTGGGTGCGTGGATTGAAAGCTTATAATAATCAGCGACAAT
>NZ_CAMQAY010000009.1 GCF_946998875.1 uncultured Peptoniphilus sp.
ACTACTCCAACTACATCTCCTATCCAATAAAGATGGAAGTGGAAAAGAAAAGACCTGCTGCCGACTCCACAGAAGATAATCCAAAATTTGAATCCTATAGGGAAGATGATGTCCTTAACTCCTCTGTTCCAATGTGGAGAAAAAATAAAAATGAATTGAAAGAGGAAGACTACAACAACTTCTTTAAGCAAAGACACTTTGGCTTTGAAGATCCCCTTGCCCACCTTCACATCAGCGTGGAAGGTATGATTTCCTTTAAGGCAATTTTATACATTCCATCAAGAAGACCCTTTGACTTCTTGAGTCCAGATAGAAAGGGCGGACTTGAACTTTATTCCAACGGAGTCTTAATCATGGAAAAATGCGAAGATCTCCTTCCAGATTATTTAAACTTCGTCAAGGGTGTAGTTGACTCTGAAGACATTTCACTAAATATTTCTCGTGAAATGCTACAAAAAACTCGCGAACTTCAACTTATAAAGAAAAATATTGAAAAGAAAATCTTAGAAGAACTTGCAAAAATTCTTAAAAAGGACAGGGAAAAATATACTGAATTTTTCAAAAACTTTGGCGTAAGCTTAAAATCTGGTGCCTACGAAAACTTTGGCGCCGACAAGGACAAGCTAAAAGACCTATTTATCTATGACACGACAAAGAGAGCAAATGTGACATTTAACGAATACAGAAAAGAAATGGGACCAGACCAAGACTTTATCTATTACGCCAATGGCACATCTCTTGAGGGCATAAAGGACCTTCCACAAATAAAACACTTCATGGAAGAAGGTATTGAAGTCCTTGCCCTAACTGAGCCTATAGACGAATTTGTCATCAAGATGCTTGATGAGTACGATGGCAAGAAATTCAAGTCAATTTCTGAAACAGAAGTTAAGGAAGAAGACGAAAAAAATCTTGGCGACTATGTAAAGAAGATGAAGGACCTTTTATCTGGCGAAGTTTCATCAATAAAGGAAAATCCAAATCTAAAAGATGACGCAGCTTATCTATCAAGCAGGGGCGAAATCTCCATAGAAATGGAAAAGACTCTTAGCCACATGCCAAACAACGAAGCCTTTAAGGCAGACAAGGTTTTAGAAATAAATCCAAACCACCCTGCTGTTAAAAAATTAAAGGACATGGACAAGGACTCCGAAGAATTTAAAACTTACACAGAATTACTTTACGACGGCGCAAGACTTGTGGCAGGTCTTGACATAAAAGACCCCATCGCCTATGCAAGAAATGTGTCAAAGTTGATGTAAAAAAATTTTATAAAATAAATAAAAATATAAGGCTCTTTTCACTATGAAAAGAGCCTTTTTTTGGATTTTAAAGATAACTTATGGCTTTTTATTTAAAAGTAAAAAAATATTTTCACCTAGGAGCAAGAAAAAATACAAGACATTGAAATCATAGAGGTATAAAAAATTTTCAGGCAAATAACATTTTTTTGTTACCATATAAATTACCAGTACAAAAATTTCAATTAAGAAAAATATTCCAGCAGATTTTTTTGATAGCTTACTTGCAAAATTAAAAAAATAGGCAAGCATAAAGCCCAAAAATAAAATCATTATAATTTTAAGAAGAGCTAAGATAAGCATATATTTTATATCAAAGGTTGCTTGAACTTTCCCACCTATGTATCCAAAAATTTTTAAACTGATTAGGTTTAAAATCGGAAAAAGAAAGAGTGAGATTATAAAATTTATATATTTTTTCAAAAAATCCTCCTAACCTTTAATTTACCCTTTACATCTTATAATATTACTTAAGTCATTTACTATATCTCTATTTTACTAAAAAATATCATATACACTAATATAAATCAATTTTAACTTTATGAATTAAGATAAATAATTTTTAAGAAAAATAATTTTTGTTGTATTTGTGCGTACAAATTGATAAAATGTAAGCACAAAAGCAACAAAGCCGAGGTGATATTTTGAATTATATAGAAATTATTGAAAATAAAATAAAAGAAAACCAGGGGATAATAACTAATAGGGAACTTGTAAAAAATAACATACCTACTATTTATCTTCATAGAATGGTTAAGGCTGGATTTCTAGAAAGAGTTGATAGAGGCGTTTATATCTCAAAGGAAGGCGATCACGATGAATACTATTTTTTTTCAAACAGATATGATGTGCCTATTTTTTCTTATACATCTTCTCTATACCTTCACGATGTCACAGATTTTATTCCCCAGAAGATGGAAGTAACAGTGTATAGAGGCTACAATGCTCACAGAGTTGATAAAAATGTAATTGTTCATTATGTAAGTAAGGACCTTTATGGCCTTGGAATTACTAAAATAAAAACTAAGTATGGAAATATGGTTAAAGCCTATAATAAAGAACGAACTTTTTGTGATTTTGTAAAAAGTCGAAAGGAAATAGACAGTGAACTTTTTTCCAAAACCATAAATAATTACATTAAGGATAAGAATAAAGATTTGAATAAACTTTATGACTATGCAAGGAAAATGCAAATCGAAAGAGAAGTTAGCGAAATAATCGAGGTTATCTATGAATAAAAATAAGTTGAGAGCCCTTTGTTTACAAGTATCTCAAAAATCAGGCTTAAGTTACAATTCCATTCAAACCTATTATTTTTTGGAAAAAATACTAAAACAAATTGCTGACAGTGATTTTTCCTCTGATTTTATTTTTAAGGGTTGATTTTTGTTGTCCAATATTATAGGTCTTAAGGAGAGGACAACTAGAGATATTGATTTTTCAATAAGAAATTTTTCTTTGGAAGAAGAAATTCTTAGAGAAAAGTTCGAAATAATATTAAGGGAAGATGGCAATGATATTTCTTTTGAAATTATTGATTTAAAAAGCATAAAAGACGATGATCCTTACGGCGGATACAGAGTTGAAATAATGTGTAAATTAGAAAATATTAAAGAAAAAATTCACATCGACATAGCAACTGGAGATCCTATAACTCCAAAAGAAGTGAACTACAATTACAAAAGCATTTTTACTGGAGAAAACTTTAATTTAAAAGCTTACAATATTGAAACTATTCTCGCAGAAAAAATTGAAACTATTTACTCAAGAGGAGTTTTTAATAGTAGAAGCAAAGATTTTTTTGATGTTTATATTATTTACTTACTGAAAAAGGAAGAAATAAATTTTGATGATCTAAAAAATGCCTGCATAAATACTTTTTCTTATAGGGGGAATGTCTTCAATTTTGATGAGCTTTTAAATACAATTGATTTAATTTCCTCTAACGAAAATATTTTACTTAGGTGGAATAATTATATAAAAAATCAAATAAACTACATTAATATTAGTTTTGAAAAAGTTATATTAAATATAAAAGAACTTATTCAAAAAATAAATTCTTAACCTTAATAAATTTGAATTAAATGTCAAAATAGCTCACATAAAAATGTGGGCTTTTATTTTACAAGAATTGAATATTAGGCTCTTTTATGTTATATTACTTTGCATGTAAAAATATTTAGGAGGTCAAATGGAAACACTTTTATCTGGGATTTTAAATCTCGAAGTTAAACACATAATTATGTTTATCATTGGCGGAATTTTAATTTATCTTGCCATTGAAAAACAATACGAACCGTCACTTCTTCTTCCCATTGGTTTTGGAGCAATTATTTCTAATATTCCACTATCATCAGCCGTTGGCGAAGAAGGTTTTTTGACAATTTTATATAAGGCAGGGATTGCCACTGAGCTCTTCCCCGTTTTAATCTTTATAGCTGTCGGTGCCATGATTGACTTTAAACCACTTATTGCATCGCCATTTATGCTCTTCTTTGGAGCAGCGGCGCAGTTTGGAATTTTTGCCACAATGCTTTTTGCAATTTCTACAGGAAAATTTAGTCTACCAGAAGCAGCTTCAATTGGCATAATCGGTGCAGCAGATGGCCCTACATCAATTTATGTTGCCAAGGAATTTGCACCTAATTATCTTGGACCAATATCTGTTGCTGCCTACTCCTATATGTCTCTCGTTCCAATTATTCAGCCACCAGTTATTAAACTTCTCACAAGTGAAAAGGAGAGAAAAATTAGGATGAAGTACACTACTGTTCATGTGCCTAAAAAAGTTGAAATTCTCTTCCCAATTGTAATAACAGTTATAGCTGGCATTATCGCACCAATGTCTGTTGCCCTAATTGGCGCTCTCATGTTTGGAAATTTAATAAGAGTTTGTGGAGTTCTTGATAGGCTTTCAACTTCTGCCCAAAATGAACTTTCAAACCTAGTTACAATTTTACTGGGAATTACTATTGGTGGCACCATGTCTGCCGATGCCTTTTTAAACATCCACACACTTATGATCCTTGCCATGGGACTTGTTGCCTTTATCTTTGACACAGCAGGCGGCGTTCTCTTTGCAAAATTTTTAAATTTATTTTTAAAGAACAAGGTCAACCCAATGATTGGTGCAGCTGGCATCTCTGCCTTTCCTATGTCTGGTAGAGTTGTGCAAATGATGGCGGCAAAGGAAGACCCAACTAACTTTATCCTAATGCAAGCCATGTCAGCCAATGTTGCCGGTCAACTTGGCTCAGTAGTTGCAGGTTCAATGATCTTGGCTCTCGTGCCAATGTTTATGTAGGAGTGATAAAATGGATATGACAGTATTTACGCAGGGAGTAGAAGTTGCGCTTTGGGGACTTGCTGGAGTTTTCGCAGTCCTAATTCTCTTCTACATCTTTACAAAGATAATGCTAAAAATTTTTAAGGAAAAATAATTTTTGAAAAATTAATAGACATGAAAAAACTGTTGGAAAAATAAATCCAACAGTTCTTTTTTTATTTATCCTTGTACTCACCTATAAAAGAATACCTTGTGTCCCAGTGGTCAAATACTAAATCAGGTTTAGGCTCTTTATCTTTATAAGTTCTCATGCCATATATCCCAGTCACAGGCTCCTTTAAATCGTCAAATTTCATTATGACTTCATAGCCTGCGCCTGCTTTTTTTAATTTATAAGTGCCAGTAAAGTCATAAGCATTATTTCTATCAGTCATGACAAAATTTTTCTTGTCAAACTTTATTGCCATGTCATTATCTACTTTTTTGCCATCCTCCATCCTTGTAATGTCCTCAATGGTCCAATTAACATTATAAATTTTTTTGTCTGGAAGAAGTTCGTTATTTCCTTGGCAAGCGGATAAAAAAATTCCCAACATTCCCATTGCAAAAACTAAAATTAAAGTTTTAAAAATTTTTTTCATAAATACCTCTTTTACTTTTTAAAATAACAAACTTTCTTTTAATATTTTTTACCCAAATTTTATTATTTTATTTCAATCCCTTGTTAATATTAAATAAAAATGGATATAAATGTAGTGTAAATTAAAGTAAATATTTTATTGGAGGTAATTACAATGGATATAACATTTGGCGGAAATAAAGTAAACTTAGAAGGTAAAGAAATCAAAGTTGGAGATATGGCTCCTGAATTTAAGGCAGTTAAAAGAGATTTATCTGATTTTAATTCAGCTGACTTAAAGGGCAAAATCGTAGTTTATTCAGTTGCACCATCAATTGACACACCAGTTTGTGCTATCCAAGCAACAACATTTAACGAAGAAGCTACAAAATTATCTGATGATGTAAAAATCGTAACTGTAACAGTTGACCTTCCTTTTGCACAAGAAAGATTCTGTTCAGTAAAGGGAATAGAAAACGCAGACATAGTTTCTGACTACAAATACAGAGAATTTGGCGAAAAATATGGCTTCATGATTAAAGAATTTAAGCTACTTGCTCGTGGCGTTGTAATTGTTGATAGAGATGGAAAAGTTCAATATGTTGAATATGTTCCTGAAGTAACTCACGAAGTAAACTTTGAAAAGGCTCTTGAAGAAGTTAAAAAATTAAAATGATAAATATTAATTTAATCGTACTTGGCAAAATCAAGGAAAATTATTTTAAAGATGCTATAAATGAGTACAAAAAAATGCTTAAATCCTATGCCGATTTAAGCATTTTTGAAATTATGGACGAACCCTGCCCCGAAAATTTATCGGAAAAGGACATAGAGAGGGTAAAAAATATTGAAGGCGAGAAGATTTTATCAAAAATAAAGGATGGTGCCTATGTCATTGCCCTTGCCATTGAAGGAAAGAGCCTTGACTCTGTCGCCTTTGCAGATAAAATCAATGACCTCATGATAGACGGCCACTCCAACATAACTTTTGTAATTGGTGGAAGTCTTGGACTATCAGATGAGGTTTTAAAAAGGGCAGACTACAAGCTAAGCTTCTCAAAGATGACCTTCCCCCACAAACTAATGAGGGTTATTTTAATGGAGCAAATTTATAGAGCCTTTAGAATAATAAATAACCACCCCTACCACAAGTGAGGCGATAAAATGATTTTTTCCTTTGACTCTTACATGATAAATGTAAATACCTATAAGACAGAAGAATTTATGAAAAAATTAAAGTCAGTGGATATAAATTTAGAAGAAAAAATAATTTCCACCTTAGAGGAAATGTCCATTGACTATAAAAAGCCAAGCTACATGAAAAAACTTGGCGACACTCTAATCTTAAAATATCACGCAGTGGGCAAAATAATTTCCTATGGCGATGTGAGGACTAATGCTGAGTTAAAATTTATTGACGGCATTCATCCAATTTATTTTTTAGATGAAGCAGAAATTTATTTCACAGAAGCAGTGGAGATGAGGGAAGACTTTTTAGATGAAAACTCCTTTGAAATAAATATAAATGCAAGGATAAAATAAAAAAATACCTCATGACTTAAAAAGTTGTGAGGTATTTTTGCGTCTTAAATTAAAGCATCTAAAAACATCATTAGGATAAAGCCAAAGATAACGCCATAAGTTGCGGGCCTTTCGTAGCCATTGTTGTGGGTCTCTGGTATTATTTCGTCGCTAATTACAAAGAGCATGGCACCTCCTGCTAAGGCAAGTATAAAGCCAAGTGTGGAAGAAAAAATTGACACAAGCCAAACTCCCAAAAAGGCTCCAATGGGTTCAACAAGCCCAGTCAAGGTTGCTATGGCAAAACCCTTCTTGCGTGAGTAGCCTTCTCTTACAAGGGCAAGGGCAACGGCAAGTCCTTCTGGCATATTTTGAAGGGCAATACCAAAGGCAACGGAAAGTCCATTGGACATATTGTCTCCACCAAAGCCAACTCCTGTGGCAAGTCCCTCTGGAAAATTGTGAATTGCTATTGCTATTACAAAGAGCCAAATTCTTGATAGATTTTTTACATTTACTCCCTCATGTTTCTTATCGATTAAATGCTCGTGGGGAGCGTACCTATCTATTAAGTCAAGCATAAGTGCGCCGCAAAAGATTCCCAGCCCCGTTACTAGAACTCCAAGTCTTCCTTCTCCTGCTTCAAGGCTTGGTATAATAAGGGAAAAGCAAGTTGCAGCAAGCATTACTCCTGCAGCTGCTGCAAGAAGCACATCTAGTACCTTTTGGCTGACATCTTTTGCAAAAAATATGGGGATTGCGCCAACCCCAGTCATAAGTCCTGGCACTATACAGCCAAGTATTATAAAAGTTAAATTCATTTTCTCACCTGCTTTTTATTATAACATAAGTAAGGGACAAATTTTTACTGCATCAAAAAAGCACGCCTGGCGTGCTAATTTTTTACATATTTATAAACTACCTGCTGCTCTTTTTATTCCACCTACAAGTTCGTTGAAGAAATTTGTTACTTTATCATAGAGATCTCCAAGGTTAAAATTTCTTATTCCATTTATTATTAGTTGTCTATCGATTTTTTGATTTCCAACAAATATTGAAATATTAAAAAGTTTCATGAGAATTACCACTAGGGCGATTATTCCTATTATTTTTAATGCTTTTTTCATTTCTTCACCATCTCTTTAAGTCTCTTTCAATTTCTTCGTAATTTGGCATATACTTTTTGCACTCTTCTTTAAATTTCTTGTCGTGGTAAAAATATTTGAGGTGGACAAGTTCGTGAAGGACCACTGCCTCGATCTCTTCTCTAGGTCTTTCTGCCAGATAAAGATTTATCTTTATGGCGCCACTTTGTGGGTAACAAGTGCCCCATCTCACCTTCATCTTTCTTATCTCAACAGATTTTGGCGAAAGCCCCGTAAGGTTTTCGTATTTTTCAAAAATTTCATCTAAAGCTTTTTTCAGTTCAGATCTATAAATTTTTTCAAGTTCTTTTTCTGATGTTATTTCTAATTTTTCGCCAAACAAGTGATTTTTGTATCGTCTTTTTCTTAGGTCTTCTTCTTTTAGTCTTTCAATAATGTCCAAATTGTTTTCTACAATTCTCTTTATTTCTCTTTCACTTGTTCTAAGTGGTGCCGACACCTTTATTATACCATCTTCTACCTTTATTCGAAGGTTTTTTACCTTTTTTCTATATATTTCTATATTCATTTTATAAAAGTGGTGACAATAGTCTTGAGATTGACTCCCTAAATTTTGTAAACTTAGACCTATTGTTGTAGATTTCTGGAGTTATTTCTGTGCAGGACTTTAAGTCCTCTTTAAAGTCTTCCTTTAGTTTTTTATTTATCTCTTCATCATATATAAAGGCATTTACTTCGAAGTTTAATTCAAAAGATCTTATGTCGAAGTTTGCTGTTCCAACACTGGATAGGTAGTCGTCTGATATTACTATTTTTGTGTGGAGAAAGCCGCCTTCATATTGATATACATGAGCGCCCCACTTTAAAAGTTCTCCCATAAAGGAAAGGGATGCCCAGTGAACAAAGACATGGTCTCTCTTTTTTGGAAACATCAAGTTAACTTCAACTCCAGATAGGGCTGCAACCTTTAAGGCCTTTAAAAGTCCTTCATCTGGCACGAAGTAAGGTGTTTGAATGTATAATTCTTTTCTTGCAGATGTTATAAGTTTTTCGTATCCATTTCTTATGGAGTCTGCCTTGGTGTCTGGTCCACTTGTGACAATATTTATGTCAACCCCATCTTCTATTTCAGGGAAAAGCTCTGTAGTAAATCCCTTAGTGTAATCCTCAGATGCAAATTTGAAGTCCAAGAAAAATCTCCAGGAAAGTCCATTAACTGCTGGCCCCACAATTCTAAGATGAGTATCTCTCCAAAAGCCCATAGGCCCTTTGGATACATATTCATCGCCTACATTAAAGCCACCAACATAGCCAATTCTCTTGTCTATTACTACAATTTTTCTGTGGTTTCTATAGTTGATGTGGGTGTTTATTTTTGAGATAAGTCCTGGGAAGAAGATGCCAAATTTTACTCCAGCTTCTTTTAACTCTCTTCTATGTCTAAGAGTCATCTTCCTAATACCCATTCCATCAATTAATAGGTAGACATCAATACCTTCTCTTGCCTTTTCTTTTAAAATATTTGTAAATTCAGTAGAAAGTTCGTCAGATTTATAAATGTAGTACTGCACATAAATTGTGTGCTTTGCCTGTCTTAAATCGGCAAATAAATCTTCAAACTTGCTTTCACCCTCGTTATAGACCTTGACCCTGTTGTTAGTATAGAGAATTTCATCCTCGGCACGATTAAACATCTCTACCATGTCAAGATGATTTTTTGTCCTATCATTGGAATAGACAAATTCACCCTTTTCAATTTGTTTAAGCTGATACTCAGATTCCTTTTCGAGAATCATGTCGGCTCTATTTTTGCCGTCAAATATTCTGGACTTTGATATATCCTGACCTATAAAAAGGTAGAGGATAAATCCAACTACTGGCAAAAAATTTATAGCCATTACCCATAATAGTGTAGAAACTGGCTTTTTGTTGTCGTAGAGGATAATAAATCCTGAAATTAATACATTTGCTACAAATAGGAAGGAATAAACTTGGGCAAAGTTTTTAAACATTCCAAAATAGGCATTAAACATGGAACACCTCTGTTATTTTTTATTATTTGTTTTTCTTTGATTTATACCTTTGTTGTGAATCTAAAATTTTCTTTCTAAGTCTAAATTCACTTGGAGTAATTTCTATAAGTTCATCGTCTTCAATAAATTCAAGAGCTTCTTCAAGACTCATCTTCTTTACTGGAGAAAGTCTAAGAGCATCGTCTGAACCTGAAGCTCTGACATTAGTTTGCTTCTTTGCCTTTGTTACAGAAACTTCGATTTCAACTCCCTTTGGAGATTCACCTACAACTTGACCTTCGTAGACATCTTCCCCTGGTTCAACAAAGAGAGTTCCTCTCTCTTGTGCATTGTTAAGTCCATAAGTTGATGCAACGCCTGTGTCAAAGGAAACTATAGAAGCATTAACTCTTCTTGGGATTTCACCCTTGTATGGCACATAGGATTCGAAAATTGAATTTAAAATTCCGCTTCCCTTTGTGTCAGTCATAAATTCAGTTCTGTAACCAATAAGTCCCCTTGAAGGAATTATAAATTCAAGCCTTTGGTAACCGCCATTCGGCTCAATAATATTAACAAGTTCGCCCTTTCTTCTGCCAAGTTTTTCTATGACAGAACCTGCGTAAACACTGTCAACATCAATTGTAACTCTTTCAGTTGGCTCAAGTCTTTTGCCATTTTCATCAAACTTGTATAGAACTTGTGGCTTAGAAACTTGGAATTCGTAGCCTTCACGCCTCATGTTTTCAATTAATACAGAAAGGTGAAGTTCTCCTCTACCAGATACCTTAAAGGAATCAGTAGTGTCAGTTTCTTCAACTCTTAGTCCAACATCAGTTTGTAATTCTCTATTAAGTCTTGCTTTAATTTGTCTTGATGTCAAGAACTTGCCAACTCTACCTGCAAAAGGTGAATCATTTACAGAAAAGTTCATGGAAATTGTTGGCTCAGAAATTTTTACAAATTCAAGACCTTCAGTGTCTTCAGTTGATGTAATAGTATCGCCAATGTTGATGTCTTCGATGCCTGTAACAGCAACAATAGATCCTGATCTTGATGAGTCAACTTCAACCCTATTAAGACCTTCAAATTCATAAATTTGTGCAATTTTAATATTTTCTTTAAAGTCAGGTTTTAATTTATTAACTCTTACAAGTTTGTCATTTTCTTGAATAATACCTTGTTCAATTTTTCCAATACCAATTCTTCCAACATAT
Organism: uncultured Peptoniphilus sp.; assembly: GCF_946998875.1. Lineage (GTDB taxonomy): Bacteria > Bacillota > Clostridia > Tissierellales > Peptoniphilaceae > Peptoniphilus_A. The sequence goes on from NZ_CAMQAY010000009.1 coordinate 11,063, forward strand.
TCGTTGTAGTCAATAGTTGAAATCAAAAGTTTAAAAGGTTCGTCGTCTCTATTTTCTGGTGCAGGGATGTACTTAATAATAGTTTCAAAAAGTGGATCCATGGATTCCATCTTATCATCTAAATCAAGGGCAGCTATACCTTGTTTTGCTGATGCAAAGACAAAAGGACATTCCAAAATTTCATCGTCTGCGCCAAGTTCAATAAATAAATCGAGAACTTCGTCTACAACTTCAAGAGGTCTGGCTTCTGGTCTGTCTACCTTATTTATGCAGACAATAACTGGAAGGTTTAGCTCAAAAGATTTTTTCAAAACAAATTTTGTTTGAGGCATTGGACCTTCAAAGGCATCAACTAGTAGTACAACGCCATTTACCATTTTAAGCACACGTTCAACTTCTCCTCCGAAGTCAGCGTGTCCTGGTGTGTCAATGATATTGATTTTTACACCATTGTGGTTTACGGCAGTGTTTTTGGAAAGAATTGTAATACCTCTTTCTCTTTCAATGTCGTTGGAGTCCATAACTCTCTCGTTAACTTGTTGATTATCTCTAAAAATACCTGATTGTCTAAGTAGTGCATCTACAAGTGTAGTCTTGCCATGATCGACATGGGCAATTATTGCTATATTTCTAATATCTTCTCTTTTCAAAATATCATCTCATTTCTTCAAACTTCTATCCTATTTTAAGCTTAAATAAAAAAAAGTGCAACATAAGTTGCACGATTTCTTGTATTTTTTAAGCTTTTCTTCAAAAAATTTTAATGCTAATGACAATCGTGACGAGTCACGATTGGACTGGTCTTCACTACGAAGACAACCGAAGGGAAGTTTGAGTAGATGAAGAACCTTATGCAGCGACTGTAGAAAAAGCGACCGAATAGGAAGCTTTTTCAAAGGAGTCGCAATTATTTACTAAATTTTTCTACTAGTTCATCAAAGGTTACTTCTTCTTGATCTCCACTTCTCATATTCTTTAATGCTAATGACAATCGTGACGAGTCACGATTGAAATGTTCTTCACAGTGAAGCCGAGCCATGCGAAGGCTGAACTGATGAAGAAGCTTATGCATGCGACTGTAGAAAAAGCGACCGAATAGGAAGCTTTTTCAAAGGAGTCGCATCATCTCTTGAATTTTTCTACTAATTCATCAAAAGTTACTTCCTCTTGATCTCCACTTCTCATATTCTTCAAAGAATATTTTCTGCTCTTGACTTCTTCTTCACCAAGGACAATTACATAGTCTACCTTAGTTTGATCTGCATACTTAAATTTTTTCTTTAACTTGGCAAATTCAGTGTAGACAGAAACCCTTACTCCCTTTTCCCTAAGTTCACTTAAAAGTTTTATGCCGTCGTGTAGACAGTCGTCCATTGGTATAATCAACAAATCAACAAGAGATTTTTCTTCACTAGAAATAATCTTTGCTTCATTTAATTGATAGAAAAGTCTTGAAAGTCCAATGGAAATTCCAACGCCTGGAAGAACTTTATCTGTGTAATAACTTGCAAGGTCTTCGTATCTTCCGCCAGAACAAACTGATCCAATATTTGGATAATTATCAAGGGTAGTTTCATAAACTGTGCCTGTGTAATAATCTAGTCCTCTTGCAATTTTTAAATCAATATCAAAACAATTTTCGTCTATGCCAAAATCCCTCATGTAGCCTACAACTTGAGTTATTTCGTCAAGTCCTTCAAGGAAAACTTCATTTTCAATTTTAAGATCATTTAGGGCCTTAATAATTTCATCTGTGCTGCCCTTGATTTTAATAAATTCAAGAATCTTTTCGCCAGCTTCTTTTGTAACGCCAAGTTCAGAAAGCTCAGACAAGACATTTTCTTCGCCAATTTTGTCGATTTTATCTACAGTTCTCAAAACATTCATTGAATCTTCAATGCCAAGAGAGCCGAAGAATCCCTTTAAAATTTTTCTATTGTTTAGGTGAATTGTAAAATCTGTAAAGCCTAAATCTTTAAATGTGTGATAAATTACAACTGGAAATTCTGCGTCATTTACAAGAGATAATTCCCCCATGCCGATTGTGTCGATGTCGCATTGATAAAACTCTCTAAAGCGACCTTTTTGAGCTTTTTCGCCCCTATAGACCTTTCCTATTTGATATCTCTTAAAAGGGAAGGACAAATCATTCATGTGCTCTACAGTGTATCTTGCTAGAGGAACTGTTAAGTCAAATCTAAGGGACATGTCTGTGTCGCCCTTAGAAAATCTGTAAATTTGCTTTTCAGTTTCTCCGCCGCCCTTTGCGAGTAGCACTTCAGATTTTTCTATAACTGGTGTATCTATTGGCAAGAAACCATGTTTTTCAAAATTGTCTCTAATTATATCTCTCATCTCGTTAAAGAGAATTTGTTCCTTTGGTAGCAGTTCCATAAATCCTGGAAGAGTTGAAGGTTTCACTATACTCATGATATCACTCCTATTTTTTATAATTTATAATTTCTTATTGATTTTATTTTATCACATAATCTTTACTTTTTGTACTTTTGTCTAGTATTAAAGGAAAGTATTTTTTCTTGCACTTAGCTTATAAATTCAAACTTTAAAAAATTTTTAGTAATTTCATTAATTTTTTTGACTCTAGTTCTTTTTTATTTTATAATTACAAAGTTGAGAATAATATTCATTATGGTCTCAATGAATTTTTTTTTGGGAGGAAAAAAATGGAAAGAATAAATGTAGAATTTGGAATGTTCGAAGTTTTACTTCTTGCTATACTTGGTATTTATCTAGGAGATTTTCTAAGAAAGAAATTCCCTATTCTTGTTAAATATTGCTTGCCATCAGCAGTAGTTGGAGGAACCATAATTTCAATAATTACAATGATCTTATACTATGCAGGAATTATAGAGCCAGACTTCGACTTTAAAACTGTTAACACTTTATTTTATTGCTTATTTTTTGCTGCAAGTGGTGCAGCAGCCAGCCTTTCACTTTTAAAGCAAGGTGGAAAACTGGTAGTTATATTTGCTTTTTTGGCAGCCTTACTTGCCATTTGTCAAAACACTGTAGCTCTTGGAGTAGGTCATTTACTTCATGTTCATCCACTTATCTCTATGATGACTGGCTCAATACCTATGACTGGTGGTCATGGAAACGCAGCAAGTTTTGCGCCAATAGCTATTAAGGCAGGACAAAAAGCTGCTATGGAAGTTGCAATTGCATCTGCTACCTTTGGACTTATTGCCGGTTCACTAATTGGTGGACCTTACGGTAACTTTATAGTAAAAAGATTTGGCTTTCAAAATCCAGAACTAGACAATAAGCAAAACACAATAGTTGACACTGCAAAAACTGTTATGATGAACAAAAATAATGTAATCTCAGCAGTAAATATGCTAGTTCTTGCCTGTGGTATTGGTGAATTATTTTTCTTAGTATGGCAACACTATGACATTAATATTCCAATTCATGTAAACTGTATGCTTGGCGGTATTATAGTGAGAGTCTTCTTAGACAAAACTGGCAGAGCAAAGGACTCTCTATTAGAGGCAATTGACACAGTGGGAGACTTTTCCCTTGCACTCTTTGTTTCAATGTCAATTGTAACAATGAAATTGTGGCAACTTGCAGACCTAGGACCTCAACTTATTGTGCTTCTTCTTGCTCAAATTGTTCTTGTACTAGTATTCACTTACTTCTTAACTTTTAGACTTCTAGGCAAGAATTACGACTCAGCAGTAATGGCAGTAGGTCACCTTGGTTTCTCTACAGGTGCCGTACCAGTTTCAATGACTACAATGAAGACTGTATGTGACAAGTACAGATACTCAAAGCTTGCCTTCTTCGTTGTGCCAGTAATTGGTGGATTTATTTCAAATCTTACAAATGCCTTTATTATTACAACCTTCTTGGATATAGCAACAAAAATGGGCGCAGGTATGTAAAATTTAATAAAAATTTTGAAGATTTTAAAAGGGCTATAGTTTTTACCATAGCCCTTTTTTTAATTATTCTATTTTATTCTTATTTTTAGTATAGTCCTGATGGTTTTTCAGAAGTGTTTATAAAAATATTTTTAACTTGTGAATATGCATCAAGCATCATCTTGTGGTTTTCTCTACCTATACCAGATGTCTTATAGCCGCCGAAAGGTGCTCCTGCAGGAAGTTGGTTATAAGTGTTAACCCACATTCTTCCAGTTTCAACGCCTCTTGCAACTCTTATTGCCTTATTGATGTCCCTTGTCCAAACAGCGCCTGCTAGACCATAGTCAGAGTCGTTTGCCATTTTTATAACATCTTCTTCGTCTTTAAATTTTATTACAACAGCAACTGGTCCAAAGATTTCATCTCTTGCAACTTTCATCTTGTTGTCTACATCTGTGATAAGAGTTGGCATTGTGAAGTAGCCATTTTCTGTGCCATTCTTTGTAGCTTTTTCGCCACCAACGGCAATTGTCGCTCCTTCTTTTTTAGCGATTTCTACATAGCCAAGAACTTTTTCAGTTTGTGATCTATTTACTTGGGCACCAACTTGAGTGTCTTCTTCCCAAGGAAGTCCAACTTTAATGCCTGCAAATTTTTTAATTGCCTTTTCTATAAATTCATCGTAAATGTCTTCTTGAACGAAAACTCTTGAGCCAGCGCAGCATACTTGACCTTGGTTAAACAAAATTCCCATAGCAAGTCCATCTAGGGCAAGTTCCATGTCGCAGTCGTCAAAGAAAATATTTGCTGACTTTCCGCCAAGTTCTAGTGTAGCAGGAATTAATTTGTTTGCTGCAGCCTTTGCAATTTTGTAGCCAACTTCAGTTGAGCCAGTGAAGGCAAGTTTTGATAGACCTTCATGGTGTTGTAAATATTCACCAGATTTTGAGCCAGAGCCAGTTACTACATTTACTACTCCCTTTGGCACTACATCTTTAATTAACTTCATTAGTTCAAGAAGTGATAGTGAAGTAGTTGAAGATGGTTTAATTACAACAGCATCGCCTGCTGCTAGAGCTGGTGATAATTTCCATGCTGCCATTAAGAATGGGAAGTTCCATGGAATAATTTGACCAACAACTCCAAGAGGTTCACGAAGAACAATTGATAAAGTGTTTTCGTCAATGGCATTGGCAGTGCCTTCTTCAGCTAAAATTGCTCCTGCAAAGTATCTAAAGTGTTCAGATGCTAGAGGAATATCAACATTTCTTGTTTCTCTAATTGGCTTGCCATTGTCTAGAGTTTCTACCATGGCAAGGTGTTCAGCATTTTCGTCAATTATGTCGGCAATTTTATTTAAAATTTTTGCCCTTTCATATCTATTTGTCCTCTTGTACTCATTAAAGCCTTCCCAAGCAGCCTCAACAGCTCTATCAACATCTTTTTCAGATGCTTGTGTAATCTTTGCTAAAAGTTCTCCATCGGCTGGGCAATAAACATCAAGTGTTTCGCCACTTTCGCCTTCAACAAATTCTCCGCCAATAAATAGGCCGTATTTTTTATCAAAATTAATTTTTGGTTTTGTCATATTATACTCCTTATCTCAATTTAATACATCATAAAAAGCTTCTATATAAGAAATACCCCCGGTAATTTATTTAAAACCTATATTATTTTTTTAACAAAGTTTTACATAGTGGAAAATTATAATCCTTGCCTAAAATTTTGCCTTTACACAAATTTTTTCTATCTCTTAATATTTTTGGACTTAAAAAATTATTTGGTCTCTAGAAATTTTATTGTCTCTAAAATTTTACAAAAAAAATAAAAGCCCTTTCGAGCTTTTACCTTTAATAAATTTATAAAACCATGGACAAAAATTCCTTTGCCCTCTTAGTTTTTGGATTTGCGAAAAATTCCTTGGAGTCTTCGTCTTCTGCAATAACTCCCTTGTCCATAAAGAGAACTCTGTTAGACACATCTCTTGCAAAGCCCATTTCGTGAGTTACAACAAGCATGGTAAGTCCTTCTTCTGCCAAATCACGCATGACATTTAAAACTTCATTAACCATTTCTGGGTCAAGAGCTGATGTCGGTTCGTCAAAGAGTAGAACTTCTGGATTCATGGCAAGTGACCTTGCTATGGCAACTCTTTGCTTTTGTCCACCAGATAGGGATGCAGGTTTTGCATCCTTAAAGGGATACATGCCCACCTTTTGCAAAAATTCTTCTGCAAGTTTCACTGCCTCCTGGCGAGACTTTTTCAAGACCTTAACTTGTCCTATTACACAATTTTCAAGTACGCTCATGTTGTTAAAGAGGTTAAAGGATTGAAAAACCATGCCAACCTTAGTCCTATAATTATTTATAGAAAGGTCATCTAAAATATTTTCTCCATGATATTTTATTTTGCCGCCATTGGGTTCTTCCAAGAGATTTATACACCTAAGAAGGGTGGACTTGCCTGAGCCAGAGGAACCAATTATTGAAACAACTTCGCCCTTTTTGACTTTAAAATTTATGTCCTTTAAAACTTCATTATCTCCAAAGCTTTTTTCCAAATTTTCTATTTCAAAAATGTATTCCATGTCACACCTCTTCCTTTACTTCAATAACTTCTGCTGTAGATTGAGAACCGTAAATTTTGTAAGTTCCGTCGCCATCCATTTTCTTTTCAATAAGCTTCATAGCTTGGCTCACTGTAATAGTAAGCACTAGATAAATTAAGGCTGTGATGAAGAAAACTTCGAAGTATCTGAGGTAAGTTCCTGCTGCTGATTTTGAAATAAAGAATAATTCTGAAACAGAAATTACATTTAAAACAGAAGAATCCTTTATGTTTACAATAAATTCATTGCCCACTGATGGGATAATATTTCTTACAGCTTGAGGAAGTACAACTTCTGTCATAGTTTGCCAATGAGTCATGCCTATGGATAAGGCTCCTTCAGTTTGACCCTTGTCAACAGAAATAATTCCACCTCTTATGATTTCAGCCATGTAGGCACCTGTATTTACAGATACAATAATAAGGGCTGAAGGCATGGCTGCCATATTTAAGTTGAAATATTGTAGAGAACCGTAGTAGAACATCATGGCTTGTACCATCATTGGCGTTCCCCTAATAACTTGAATGTAAACTGTAATTATGGCATTTACAACCTTTAGAAGTCCCCTCTTAAAGGCTGAAGATTTTTTATTTACTTTTATAGTCCTTACAATTGCTATTAAAAGTCCTATTAAAAAACCAATTAAGGTGCCTATAACGGCAATTATAATGGTATTAAGAGTTCCCTCAAGAAAGAGGGAACCATATTCCTTTATTAAAAATCCAATCCATCCAAAAAAACTTTCTGGCATCTTTTTTCTCCTATACTTTATTCGCTAAGTGGTTGATTAGCCACAGCTTCTTCCATTATGCTTTGTCTTTCATCTTCAGAAATTTTTGAAAGTGCGTCGTTAACTTTGTCTAAAAGTTCTTGATTTCCCTTCTTAACGCCAACTGAAATAGAAGTGTCTTCAGTTGAAGCTTCAAAGCCCTTGCCCTTTTCAAATTCTACAAAAGTTAAATCATTATTTGCAGAAGTAGCAGAAAGTGCGCCTGGTCTTTCAGAAACATATCCGTCAATCTTTCCACTTCTAAGAGCAACTATCATTGCTGGGAAAGTTTCAAGAGCTGTTGACTTATTTACACCTTCAATTTGATCAATTACATCATAGTGGAAAGTGTTAAGTTGTCCAGTGATGTTTGCTCCCTTAAAATCCCCAAGTGACTTTGCATTGGCATAAGGAGAATCCTTTTTAACAACAATTACAAGGTCTGATGTGTAATAAGTGTTGGAGAAGTCAATAGTTTCTTTTCTTTCAGCAGTTGGACTCATACCTGCAATAATTAAATCAATCTTTCCTGAAGTAAGGGCAGGAGTAAGACCATTCCATTCAGTTTTTACAATTTCAAGTTTCTTGTCCATGGACTCAGCAATTTTCTTTGCGATTTCAACATCGTATCCACCAGCGTAGCCGCCAGTTGCAATTGGATAGCCATGTTCTTCACCAGTTTGTGTCCAGTTAAAAGGTGCATAGTCACATTCCATTCCAACTTTTATTGTATCAGAATCTGCTGGTGAAGCTGCTGCACCTCCATCGCCCTTTGGATTACAAGCTGCTAAAAACATTGTGCTTGCTAAAGCACCTACTACTAAAATTTTTGCTACATTCTTTCTTAAATTCATGATATACCTCCGTAAATTCTCGGTGGCTATAAAAAGTAATAAAAAAAACAGTCTGGAAAACCAAACTGTTAAAGATGTCTAAATATAAGACAAAGTATTTAACTTTAGATAGCTCCCCACATATTTGTGACAGTCATGCAAATATTGTTTGCATGCCCAGCATATTAACTTACCATTAATACACTTCGGCGAAATTTCCTTTCATCTTTCTTCACTGCATGGTCTTGCTCTAAAAGATTACTGATAAAGTCCGCTCCTCTATCGTATTTTTCAATACAATGTATTTAATTGTTTCATCAATTATATATATGAGAATTATAAAAGTCAAGGACTTTTTTATTTTTCTTTAATTTTTTTATTTTTCTCTGTTTTTTATAACCTTTCTCCTAAAATTTATTACTTATTCATATTCTCAAGCTGCAAAAAATTTTTAGGCTTCCAAAAATTTTTACATAAAAAATAAGGCTCCACTTGGGAGCCCTATAATATTAAATTTATTTCCAAATATCAACGTCTGAAGATGAGTTTAATCTTTCTCTGTCGTGAGAGTTTGCTGCATCAATGATGTTGTAGTAAGCCCAGAAGCCTTCATTAACATCTGAGAATTTATTTAAAGCTGATTTGTTTACATTGTTAAGTGAAAGTGCAGTAGTGTTTCTATCGAAAACAGAGTTTAGAATAGTAACAGCTTCTGCTCTTGTGATTTTTGCATTTGGTTTAAAGGATCCATCAGGGTAACCTGAAACATTTTTGTTGCCATAAAGTTTATCAATAGCATCCTTTGCCCAGTGATCTTTAACATCTTGGAAATCAGTAGTGCTCTTCTTTTCGTTCTTAACATAACCGGAGATCATTTGAGCAAATTCTGCTCTTGTAATGCTTTCATTTGGCTTAAATGTTCCGTCTGGGTAACCAGAAATTAGTCCCTTAGCAACAACATAGTTAACTGCCTTTGAGAACCAATTATCGCTTGCATCAGAAAATCTTGTTGCAGAACTTGTTCCAAAGTTAGCGCCGCCATTTAAAAGTGTAGCAAACATTTGAGCAGCTTCAGCTCTTGTTACATTTGCTTGTGGCTTAAATGTTCCATCTGGATATCCCTTGATATAAGAAATAGCCTTAACAGTTTCTACTGCATTCTTAGTAACCTTGTATTCAAGCTTACTAATAGCTCCTTTTTCGTCCTTAGCTTCAATCTTAATAGTTTCGCCATAGATAAGGGCTCTGTCTAAAAATACTGTGAAAACGCCAGAATTATTTACAGTGATGCTGCCAAGTTTTCTATTGCTTGCATCGTAAACTGTAATTTCGTCCTTTGCATTTGCAGTTCCCTTTACTAGTTTTTGACCGTCAAGAGCTTCTGTGATTTTGAATTTTTTATTTTCAACTGTCTTTGAATCAAGGTAAAATCTTAAATCATTAACTTCGTTGTTATAAAGATTTTCGCTTAAATCTACTGAGAAATATGAGTTTTTGTCAGTTCTAAAGCTTCCAAGTAATTTGCCATCTCTATAAACTCTTGCAAATTCGAAAGGATGATTTTTAATATATCCTGTCAAAGTTCTGCCCATAAGTCTCAAGTCACTGGCATCAATTCTTGAACCCTTGATGTCTCTGTAAAAATCATTTTTAACTTCAACGCCTTCTGAAGTGTATCCATTATCTTTAGCACAAATTGTTATGCTTTCCCCTTCTCTTAAATCTAATTTAATAGAAAATCTTCCATCTTTATCAGCTGATCCTAAATACTCGTCAAGTCTTCTATAGTCTTTTAAGTTTCTAGATTTTACATAGATGCTGGCTTTTGGTGAAGTTTGACCACTTAGATAAGTTCCATCAAATCTTACATTTGTAAGTGTTAAATTTCTATATCTATTATCGTATCTATCGCTTACATTAAATTTTAAAGTAACATTTTTTGTTGAGCCATCTTTAAATTTTACTGTAACAATTTCTACATGGTTTCCCTTTGAATCATATTCAAAAATTCTATTTTCAATTGTTGCTCCTTCAGGTAGTCTAATATCTCCAGTATAGAATCTTTCTCCCTTATCAAGATTGAAGTCTAAGCTTGATAGATCACTTTTTTGTGCTTCTGTTTCTGTTGGTGTTCCTGTAGTTGCTGGTTGTGTTGCTGCTGGTTGATTAGTTGTTCCTGCTGCTGGTTGTTCTCCAGTTGCAAAAGCAGATACTGGCATTGATGCTGCTAATACTCCTGCTAGTGCAAGTGTTAAATATTTCTTACTATATGGTTTCATTATTTCCTCCTAATAAAATATAAATCTATTTCATACTACGCTAATGAGTTTATATCTCTTTTGTGATAAAAAAGTGATAAGTGGCTGATATTTGAGCTTTTTAATATTTTTTTAACATTTTGTAACACAATAGACATAAAAAAGGACTCGCCTCAGCAAGTCCTTATCTTTAATTATTTAACTTTAACAGACAAATCATCTGCATAGACATCAACTAAAATTGTGTCGCCATCCATTACATCGCCCCTTATAATCATCTTTGAAATTTTAGTTTCAAGAGTGTGGCCAATGTATCTCTTAACTGGTCTTGCCCCATATTGTGGGCTAAAGGATGCGTTTAGGATAAATTCTAGAGCTGCCTTTGTAACTTCAATTTTAATTTCTCTATCTTCAAGTTTTCTTTCAACTTCTTTAATGCTTTGTTTGATGATGTCATAAACTTCATCTCTTTGAAGAGGTTTAAATAAAACTACTTCGTCGACCCTGTTTAAAAATTCAGGTCTAAAGGCACTTCTAAGGTCGCGCATAACTTCTTCTCTTGCAGCTTCAGTTATTTGTCCATCAGCACCAATTCCATCAATTAAGAAGTGTGACCCAATATTTGATGTCATAATTATAACTGTATTTTTAAAGTCTACAGTTCTTCCTTGGTTGTCAGTTAGTCTGCCGTCGTCAAGAACTTGAAGAAGAATGTTAAATACATCTGGGTGAGCCTTTTCGATTTCGTCAAATAAAATTACTGAATATGGTTTTCTCCTTACAGCTTCAGTAAGTTGTCCGCCTTCATCGTAGCCAACATATCCTGGAGGAGAACCCACAAGTCTTGACACAGAGTGTTTTTCCATGTATTCAGACATGTCAATTCTAATTAAGTTTCTCTCATCATCGAAAAGTGTTTCTGTAAGAGCCTTGGCAGTTTCAGTCTTACCTACACCAGTTGGTCCCAAGAAGATGAAGGATCCAATAGGTTTGTTCCTATCCTTAAGTCCTGCTCTCGCCCTTAGGACTGCATCAGATACAACTTCAATTGCCCTATCTTGACCAATAACTCTCTTGTGAAGAATATCTTCTAAGTTTAGAAGTTTGTCTCTTTCAGTTTTATTTAATTTTTCAACAGGGATGCCAGTCCACCTGCTTACAACATAGGCGATTTCATCTTCTGTAACTTCTTCCTTAACCATAGAAGAATCGTCCTTCTTTTCTGATTCTCTCTTGGCAAGTTCCTCCTTTAGTTTTGGAAGAGTGCCATATTTTAATTCAGAAAGTTTTTCTAAGTCGTAATTCCTTTCAGCTTCTTCTATGGCGTGGTTTGTATCTTCAATCTCTTTCTTGATTTCCTTTGTGGAGTCAAGTTCCTTCTTTTCAGCTTCCCATTTTGATTTTAATCTATCAAATTCTGCCTTTTCTTCAGAAAGTTCAGCTTGAAGTTTTTTAAGCCTTTCAGCACTTGCCTCGTCAGTTTCCTTTTTTAAAGCTTGGTTTTCAATTTCAAGTTGCAAAATTTTTCTTCTAACTTCATCAATTTCTGTAGGCATGGAGTCGATTTCTGTCCTTAGCATTGCGCAGGCTTCGTCCATTAAGTCGATGGCCTTGTCTGGCAAAAATCTGTCAGTGATGTATCTGTCAGATAAAGTTGCAGCAGCAATTACTGCAGAGTCAGAAATTCTTATTCCGTGATAAATTTCATACTTGTCCTTTAAACCACGAAGGATGGCAATTGTATCTTCAACAGTAGGCTCTTTAACCATAACCTTTTGGAATCTTCTTTCAAGAGCTGGATCCTTTTCAATATATTTTCTGTATTCATCAAGAGTTGTAGCCCCAATGGCGTGAAGCTCACCACGAGCAAGCATTGGCTTTAAAAGGTTTGATGCGTCCATAGCGCCATCAGTTTTTCCTGCACCAACTATGTTGTGAATTTCATCGATGAATAAAATTATGTCGCCTTCAGATTTTTTCACTTCATTAAGGACAGCCTTTAATCTTTCTTCAAATTCACCACGGTATTTTGCACCTGCAATAAGGGCTCCCATGTCTAGGGAGAAGACAGTTTTATTTTTTAGTCCTTCAGGCACATCTTCAGAGACAATTCTTTGGGCAAGTCCGCCAGCTATGGCAGTTTTACCAACTCCAGGAGGGCCAATTAGAACTGGGTTATTCTTAGTCCTACGAGAAAGAATTCTTATTACATTACGAACTTCTTCGTCACGACCAATTACTGGGTCTAGCTTGCCATCACGAGCAAGTTCAGTTAAATCTTGTCCGTATTTCTTTAGAGCGTCATAAGTTCCCTCAGGATTATCTGTAGTCACATGTTGGTTGCCCCTAATTTTCTTAAGAGCATTTAAAAAACTATCAGCATCAATTTTATGTTTGTTAAAGATAGAAGATGAATCAGTGCCCTTCATGTTTAAAAGAGCAAGATAAATGTGCTCAACAGAAAGATATTCGTCGCCCATTTTTTTCATAAAGTCTTCTGCCTTTTGGAAAAGCTCTCTATAGGAAGAGTCGGCATAAACTTCAGCACCTGATTGCTTAGGAAGTCTTTCAATAACCTTTAAGACATCACTTTTTATCATGTCAGGATTTTTTTCCATATAAGTTAAGACCCTTGGTATAAGTCCTTCTTTGTCATTTAAAAGTGCGTAATTTATGTGAATTTCTTTTACCTCAGGATTGCCGTATTCCTTCGCAATATTGTATGCGCCTTGAACGGCTTCAAGGGATTTTTGAGTAAATTTTTCAAAATTCATAAAAACACCTCATTTTCTTATTATTTATTTAAATTTTGTAATTCTTTATATAATTTAATTTGCTCCTCAGTTAGTTTCTTTGGATTTATGATATTAAAGATGACATAGAGGTCGCCCACATTGCCCTTTAAATCTTTGAAACCCTTGGAAGGAATCCTCATTTTATTTCCTCCCACAAAATTTTCTGGGATTTTTAACTTTAATTTGCCACTTAAAGTTTCCACAGTTTTGCTGCTGCCAAGAGCTGCGTCCCATGGATAAATATTTTCAGTTTTAATAATATCAAGGCCATCAAGGACAAGATCCTTTTCGTCGCGAATGTTAATCTTAAAGAGAATATCTCCAGGAAGACCAAACTTTTCGCCCTTTACCTTAATTTTCTTGCCACGAGTGATTCCCTTAGGAATTTTTACGGCAACTTGATATTCCTTTCTGTTGTAAGTTAAGCTCACATTTTTAGTTGTGCCCTCGTAGGCATCCCTAATGGAGATGGAAAGTTCAGACTCAAACTTGTTTCTGGACTTGTTGGAAGACTTTCCTCTTCCCCTTCCAGACAAATCTCCAAAAATGTCATTTATATTAAAGCCGCCAGAGAAATTTCCTCCTCTGCCAGACCTTGATGAGCCGAAAATAGTTTCGAAGAAGTCAGAAAAATCTGCTCCGCTTCCTCCTGTAGTATAAGTGTAACCATATTGAGAAGGGTCAAAATCGTAGCCGGAAGAAAAATCATAATTAGAGCCAAAAGTATCGTATTTTTTTCTCTTATCGGCATCAGATAGAACCTCGTAAGCCTCAGAAACTTCCTTAAACTTTTCTGCCGCAGCTTCATCGCCTTGATTTACATCAGGGTGATATTTTTTTGCAAGCTTTCTATAGGCACTCTTAATCGCCTTTTCATCTGCATCTTTAGAAACTCCAAGGATTTCATAATAATCTTTGTATTTCAAATTGTAACCTCCTCATATCTATTTAAAATCATTTAATCTAAGATATTTATATCCAAATAAAAAATAAATGAACATAAAGTGGGCTCAAATAAAATGACTTATTTTAATTAAAATGTGAAATTTAAGATTTAATAACTTAAAATCAAAAATTTAAATCTAGTCAAAGACTTAAATCTAGTTAAGAATTTAAATCTCGTCAAAGACTCAAACAAAGTAAGAATTGTTTGACTATCTTTGACTATTTAATTATACAACATCATTAGCACTCTTGCAAGTAGTCTGCTAATTATTTTTTTAAAATTTTTATCTTTTTTGTAAAATTTTTATATTTTTTTATTGTATTTATGAATTTATTATGCTAAACTAATAACAGATTATTTAATACACTTTTTTAATTAATTTCCTTTTTACACGCCGAGATATGCTCGGCAATTTTTTTTGCCTTTTTTTATTTTATGAGAATTTTTTATAATTCTCGGCGGCAAATTTTTTCAAATTATAAAAGTTTCTAAAAAAATATGACGCCAGGGTCAAGTCCTCCACGTCATATTTCTAATTTATTTACTTTTAATTTTTTTAGCTTCAAGTTTATTCTCTTAAGTGTCCCACTGCAAGAATAAGATTTCGCCCTTTTCTTCGTCTATTATGAGGGCAATGAAGTTGCCATATATATTATGAAAGACATTGTCAGATGTTGCTTTAAAGTAAACTTCATTATTTAAATCAATAGAAGTGTCAAAGCCTCTCTTCATAACTGCATTAAGGCAAGTATCGATTTGAGAAAGTTTATTGTCATCCCCTTTAACTTTATAGTCTTCTAGGTCATTTTCTATCTCTTTTATATCAGCTTTGTCTACAGAAAATAAAATTGCAGCTTCCCCGTCTCCGTGAAAGTCTGGCTCTTTATAAAGCTCTCTTACTCTCTTTACGCTTTTAGGAAAGCTTATGCCAAAATCATTTTCCACTTCTTTTACTGATTGGTCTCTACTATCTGAAAGTAAAAATAAAAGAGGAATGGCTGCCAGAAAAATTATAGACATTATAATTAAAACTCTTTTAAATTTTTTATCACTCATCTTCATCACCTTGGTACCTTAAAATATCGCCTACATCACAATTTAAAACTCTGCAAATTTCTGAAAGTGTGGAAAATCTTATGGCCTTGGCCTTATTTGTCTTTAAAATCGAAAGATTGGCTATGGTTATGCCAACTTGCTCAGATAATTCTGTAAGAGACATTTTATTTTTTGCAAGTTCCACATCTAAATCAACAATTATTTTTCCCATGGTCCACCTCAAATCGTCAGATCATTTTCTTCTTTTAGGGCGATTCCTTCTTTGATCAAATCACAAAGTAGAAGAAAAATTTGTGCAATTAACATGGCAACAATTGCTCCCCCTATAAAAATTAGGTTGGTAATTGACCCATCTAGGTTAAAATTTGTGTAAATTATGGAAAGAATTGAAAGGAAAAAAATTCCTATAAAGGAAAGGGCTATGACTTGAAGGTCAAATAACATTCCTCTCTCAAAAATTTTGCCATCACCATATTTTTTTAGGGCAAAAAGTCCAAATAGAAGGGCAAAAATTAAGGCTAATATTATTCCCTGGCACAAAATTAGCATGGGATACTTCATATTCATGAACATTGGATAAATTTTTGCCATAAAGCTAGACAATTTTATCAGCCCATAAAATCCTCCTGCCAAAATAAATAGGGCAATGAAGAGGAGCCCGCCAATAAATTTTACTCGTAATGATTTCATAATAACCTCCCTTTTCTAGGAGTATATCACTTTATTTAATGAATTACAATAATTATTTATCGTTTATCAATAATTTATTAGGCGAGGTAAATTTTTATTCTTACAATTTAAATCCTTGGCATTAATAATTTAAGGCATAAAAAAAGTCTGCAGGAAAACCCACAGACCTTTTTAGGAGAAGATTCTTATATTTTATTTTGCCTTAACTTGTGCCTTTAAAGCAGCAAGCTCTTTTTTCATTTCTTCAACTTCTTTTTTAAGAGCTGAATCAGTTTCAACTTTTGCCTTTTCTTCTTTTAATTTTGCAACTTCTTCCTTAAGAGCCTTAATTTCTTTTTCAGAATCGCTCTTTATCTTGTTAACTTTTCTATCTAGGCTTGATTTAGCTCTCTTTGCATCGTCAAGTCCCTTAGTAAGTCCTTCAACTTGGTCCATGAATTTTTCTGCATCGCTAGCAGTTGCAATTGGAAAATCTTTTAATCTTTCTGCAACTTTTTCCATGTAAGATTTTTTGTTTTTTTCAACAATATCTAAAACTTCTTGAGCTTTTTCCTTATATTCATTAGAGTTTACAAGTTCTCTATAAGCTTTCTCAAAATTATTCATGTAGAATTTGAAGAAATCTGCAAAATCTTCTAGTGAAGCTTCAGATTCAAGTCCATTGATATAAGCTCTTTGAGCCTTTAAAGCTGTTTCTTGATTTTTCTTTTCTAGGAATAAATTAAAATCTAAAAGTTTAAGTTCAAGGTCAAGATAATTTTGAAATTCCCTCTTTGACTCTTCCTTATCTTCTGGACTTACGCCAATAGTTGGCATTTCAAAAATCTTGTCCAAAATTCCTTGGTAAAAATCTTTTACATCTGCAACTAATAATTCTGGTCTATTTTCTATTGCTTTTTCATAAAAATCAATAGACTTTTTAGAATTTTCTATGGCAGGTCTTATAAATTTTTCCAAGTTAAAGTTTTCAAGAACTCTGTAATAGCTATCTGGAATTAGTTTGTAGAAATATTTTTTAGACATTTCAACTAATTCGTCGCTATAAAGTTCAAATAACTCAATTAATTTATTTTGAGCTGAAACAAGATCTAAGTCCTTATAAAAATCGCCATAAGCAAGGTAAAGTTTGTTCAAAAATTCCATATTTTTGTTGTAAGAATCCAAAGATTCCTTGTAGCCAGGAACTTGTGCGAAGAAATCTTTAAAATTATTTTCAAAATTTTCATTGATTTCTCTGTAGTCCTTGAAAAAGTCCATTGGATTTTTAAAGTTGTTTACAAACATATTTCCACCAAAAGGTTTGAAATCTCCAAACTTAAAAGATTCCATAAATTTGCTATAAGCTTCCTTTTGATTTTCAAAAATATTTTTTTGCATTTCCATCATATCTTCAAAAAAGTTTTTATTTTCCATTTTTTTCCTCCTCTTAATACTATTCCACTAGTATTTGTCTTTAATATTTTGCTTTACTGTATTATAACGACAAAAGTTCTCCGGGTCAAATAATGACTACCTTTTCCTGCAAAATAATTTAAATTTTACAAATTTATTACCCACCTATTACTGTTTTTGTATTAAATTCTTTTCGTATTATAATGATACCCACTTAAAGCATTAATTATTTATAATTCGTAACATATTTTACTTAATTCAAACTTTTAGTAACTTTGTTCTTTTTATTTATAAAAAATGTTCATCCTTTCTCTGTTTTACAACCTTCCTTTATAAATTCCAGCCACTATGTTATAATATATGTAAGAAAAAATTTATGTAGGGGGAGGACATACATATTATGGAAAAACCTTGGGAGTTTGACGATTTTATATTTGATGGCGATGTGCTAAAGGGAATGACAAGAAAGGGCAAAGACAAAGTCAAAAATGAACAATTATTTGACATGGTAGTGCCTACTGAAGGACCAGATGGAACTAAGATAAGAGTTATTGGAGAACAATGCTTCTTCAGAAGAAAACTTAACTCAGTTGTAATTCCTGAAACTGTTGAAGAAATTAGGTACGAAGCTTTTGGCGTTAACAACTTAACTGAAGTTGAAATTCCAGATTCAGTAAAAAAATTAGATGCTTACGCATTCTACAGAAACAAATTAACTGATGTTAAAATGCCTGAAAAATTAGAATTCATTGGCGACAATGCTTTTTCTCTAAACGAAATTGGCGAAATTGAAATTCCTGACACAGTTGAATTTATCGGAGTAAGTGCTTTCTACAAAAACAAACTTACTGAAGTTAAATTACCAAAAAATATTAAAGAAATTGACATGTATGCTTTCAGAAAAAATAATATAATGGAAGTAGAAGTGCCATCTGGAATGGAAAAATTGGATGACAGAGCATTTGAAGAAAATGTTCTTGTTAAAAGAGACTAATAAAAAAAATTACAAAAGACTGTTGCTACGATGCAACAGTCTTTTTATTTTGCAAATATTTTATTTTTAATAAATCTTAAGCTTATTGATGTCACAAGTGAAATTATAAATATTAAAATAATTTCTCCCAATGCAATAAAAACTTTTTCTGGTCCCTGAAAGTTAATGTAGGTCAATTTGTGGATGCTAAGAAAATCTAAAAAAGCAACATGAATTATATAGATGACAAAAATATTTTGGGAAACTAATTTTAAAAAGGCTTTAAACTTTTCATTTTTTAAATTTATCTTCATTCCCGTCCCAAAAATTCCGAATGCCAAGCCAAATATTAAAATATTGTTGCTGTGCCAAGTAAATAAATTTATTTCCTCATGACTTGTCATGAATATTGTAAGGACAAGTAACAAATAGGAAAGGATAAAGACAGCAATATAAAAAAATATATTTTTTTTAATTATTTCCCTCTTATATTTTTTAAAGTAGGCGCCTAGCAGTGCATAAAATACATAATTGTAATGACCACTTAGCTCATAGGACTTTATAATTTTTAGACCCTTTAAATCAAATAGGTTTACCAAAAATACTAGGCTAAGGGCAAGAAAAATCCAAGCCTTTAATAAGTATTTAAGCTCGCCATTTTCCCTTCTGACTAAAAAATTTCCCGCTGGAGCAAAAACATATATTAAAATTATTATAAAAATGTAGTAGAGATGAGTCTTAGTGTTTCCATCCATTAAATCATTTTTCATGGCAATAAAATCTATTTGACTGTGATAGTAATATTTAATGTAGAGGCAGGAAAGAAATCTATAAAAAATTTCTGCCAGCATAAAAAACAAGAGAAACTTAAAAATGTCTCTTAAAATCTTTTTTGTATTTATATAATCTCTGGTGTAGAGAAGATATCCGCTTGCCATTGAAAAAACTGGCACGCAAAATCTAAAAAAGGATCCTACAAGTATAAAAAACTTTGAGGAACTTGAGCCCACTTCATAATTTGCTCCTGGTGCAAAAACATGTATTGAAATAGTTGCAATAATTGCAAAAAATTTTATTAAATCTAAATTGTAATCTCTTGTAGATATTTTCTCCATAGCTTATTCCTTTAATTAATTTAATTTAATTCTATCACATAGACTTTCTTTTACAAAGACGACTTTACCCTTAAATTTTCAAAAAAAGACGCCCATTATCAGGCGCCTTAAAATTTATTTTATTAAATTTATTACATTCTATTAAGTTGAACCATTTCGTTAAATGTTTCAAGTTGAGTCTTAACTTGACCGAAGTCAGTCATTTGTTGGTCATAACCCATCTTAATTAGTGGAATGCCAGCTTTTTCGTAAGCTTTCTTTAGTGATGGATATTCCATTTCTTCTGTATCGTTAAATGTCATCATGAATAATAGACATCCGTCAGCATCGTTATCAAGTGCTAGGTCAACAACATATTTTGGTCTCTTCCAAATATCTGGGTCGTAAAGAATTGGGTCTTCGTCCATTCTTGCAAATTGATCAGCTAGAGCCATGTATGGATCTTCTATTGAAGTGTCAACATCAACTTTAAATCCTCTTGATTCACTTGCAACATCATCTGCTACTACGCAAATATTAAAGTTGTCAAGAACTTCAAGAAGTGCTGGGTTGTCAGTTATGATACCAGAAGTAACAACTCTTGGTCCTGTGCATTCTTCTTTTGGCATTGCCTTTAATGCTTCGATTAGTTCTTTAAGCATCTTGTTGTGTTCATCTTTAAGCATGTGGAAAGAAGCCTTTAATACATTACATCTATCAGATGCCTTAATTGTCTTTGAGTAATCTCCACATAATTTAACAAATTCTCTCTTAAGAGCTCTGTTTTCGTTATAAACTTCGAAAGCTTTCTTTAAGTTTTCGTCAGTGATTTTAACGCCACAAACTTCTTCTAATCTTTCAGCAGCTTGTTTAAAGATTTTTGCATTGTAAGTTTTACCAAAATCTTCTTTTCTATGTTGTGCGTGGTTTAAAAATACCATAGGAATTTTTCTACCAACAGAAACTTTATAGTTTTGAGAGAAAGGTCTTAGTGTGTCATCAAGAGTAGTTACCATTGATGCGCTAAGTCCGTCAAGAGAACCGTCAAGACCCATTTCCAAACATCTTAAAGCTAGTGAATAGTAAAATGTTGGGAAGTATTCTTTTGCCTTGTCAATAGGTCCTTGTCCGCCCCATACTCCGTAAGGAACAAGTCCGCCAGCATAAATAATTTCTTCAGGTGCATAGTAAGGGAAAACTCCGACAACTTTTTTGCCTTCATCAAGGTATTTGTCAATTTGTTCTCTTCCATTTTCTGCAATATGTTTAAATTCTTTTAATAATTCTTTTATATCAGTCATTTTGCACCTCTATTAAATTGTAGTCTTAGACCAGTCAGTTTCTTTAGTGTTTTCGAAATTAGTGTAGATTTCTTCGCCCTTAGCAATTCTATCTGCTTTTCTTTCATTCATAATTTCTACTAAACCTTGAACTCTAGTCTTATATTGTTCTTCAGAGAAGTTTCTTTCATCAGCTTGGTCACCGTCAAAGTGAACTACTGGAATGTCAAGGTCTTCTCTCCATCTTCTTTCGATTTCAGGCATTGCTCCTGACCATGGTTTACATGATCTGTTGTAGTTAACAAGTGCTCCAGAAACTCCGTTTTCCTTAGCCATTGTTTCTCTCCATTCAACACCGTCTTCGATACATACTGAACAAGGTGCCTTACAGTAAGCTGCAGCCATTTCTCTAACAGTTGTATATTGGAAACCAAAAGCAGGTGCGTAAACAACAGCAGTTACGTTAACGCCATTTTGTTTTAGTGGTTCAAACAAATGTCTTAGTCCTGGCCAGCAAGGGATACCTTCAAATAGAATTCTGTGTTCTTCTGGATATTCCCAAGTAGAAGTTCCTTCTCTAACTGATTGTTCATATTCAGCTGCTAGAAGTTCGAAACCTTCAGCTGCGTCAATTTCACATCTTGCAGCAACGATGTCTGCCATGTGGTTGAATAAATCAAATCCAGAAAGTGGAGATGGTTCATAAGCCATGTAAGAACAAGCTTTAAGCCATGCAGCAGCAGTTCTATTTGCAATTTTACAAGCTTCTTCAAATTTCTTTTCATCAAATTTCTTTCCAGTTAATTTTTCAAGTTGGTGAATAGCATATTCGAATTGTCCCATTAAGTAATCAACTTTTTCTTCAGGTACATCAACAGTGTTTTGGAAAGGAATGTCAATCATAATCATTGGAATATTGTGCATTCTTGCAATGTTTTCGTACCATTTAGTCATCATGTTACAGATGTTGTTACAGCAAAGAACGAAGTCTGGTTGTGGCATCTTTCTTGAGTCAGTTGGTTCTCCAGCTGCGTAAGCAAGAGAAATTCTTGCGTAACCACAAATGTCGTTATCATATCCCATATCTTCAGCTGTTTGACAAAGTCTTAAACCGTCTTTTTTAGCTGCAGTTGTAGCTGCGTGGTTTTCTGGATATACAGCGTGTAGTCCAAATGCCTTTGCAAGTTCAATAGGGAATTTAGATGATGACCATCCAACTAGTTCTCCTCTTTTCTTAGCATCCCATGCTGCCCCATAAACTCTATCTACTACATTTCTTAGAGCTTGAGCAGCAGGAATATGTCCTTCGATTGGTCTTGGTTTTTTACCAGGTATTTTTTGAATTTCAGCCATAGTTTACCTCCTAAAATAAATTATGCATTAGCTTTTTTATTAGCTTTTAACTTTTCCAATTTACATTTTTGATAACCAAATAGTGCAGCTCCTAGAGCACCATTTAGTTGACATAGTGGTGAAGTGTGTATTTTATGTCCAGTGTTTTCTTCGAGAGCTCTAACCATGCCTTTATTAAGAGCTACGCCACCAGTAAATACTACATCATCATTAAGTCCAACTCTCTTGGCAAGAGAACCAACTCTTGCAGCTATGGAGTCGTGAATCCCCTTAACTATATCTTCAATCTTCGTTCCACTTGCAAGTTGTGAAATAACTTCTGATTCAGCAAAAACTGTGCAAGTAGAGGAAATACTTACATCTTTTGTAGATAATTTATCTAACTCTTCAAGCTTAGAAACATCAACTTCAAGAACCTTTGCAATTACATCTAAGAATCTTCCTGTACCTGCAGCACATTTATCATTCATAACAAAGTTTTCAAGCATACCATTGTCTCCAATTTTAAGAGCCTTGGCATCTTGTCCGCCTATATCAATGATTGTGCGAACATTTGGGAATAAGAAGTAAGCACCCTTAGCATGACAAGAAAGTTCAGACATTTGAAAGTCAGCTTCTTCAAGAGCTGACCTACCATAGCCAGTAGCCATTACATAAGAAATGTCTTCCCTTTTCATGTTAGCATTTTTTAGAGTCTCACTAATAGTTCTAGATGGACCACTAGTTCCTGCTCCAACATCAATAACTGAAGTTGAAATAATTTCTTTGCCATCCTTTAAAATAATACTCTTTGAGGCAGTTGAACCAATATCAACTCCCATTGTATAAATAGCTTCTGCCATACAATCTCCTCTTTAGTTTAAAATTAATATCTTACTCTTCTTAATTCTACTATACTTATGTATCTTTGTCAAAAATCACAAGCCAAGATACTTGAAATTACAAGGCTTTTAGAGCTTTTATGATTTACTATTTATTACTTTTAAAAAGTATATTTTACTAATAGTAAGTAAATAAACAATGAACAAAAATATTGGATAATCCTTTTTAAGATTATCCAATAAGTTGTCATATTTTATATTATTTTTAATATTATTTAATATTATTTATTCTGTCGTAGTCTCTGATAATTCTTGGAGTAAGCATTTGATGAACTGGACAAATTGAAGCTGGGTCTTGGTATGCACTTTCAGTAAAGGCAATAATGTAATTTCTCCATAGGTTCATGTTTACTACTTCATCTACTAGACCATATTTTGCACAAGAGAATGGTCTTGATTTATCATTGTAATCTTGAATCAAGTCGTTCATCTTGTCAATTGTAGGTTGAAGATCCTTTCCTGCCTTTTTATCCTTTGCAAGTCTTCTTGAGTACATTGCAGTAGCAGCAGTTTCTCCATTCATTACATTGATTTCAGTTGCTGCAGAACCAAGTGAAAAGGCATTAGTGTCGTTTCCTTGTGGTCCACCAAGTACATAGTGGGCAGCTGCAGTTCCCTTTCTCATTGTAATTTCCATTTGTGGAAGGTCAGAGTTTTGGATTGAATAAATTAGTGATTGACCAAGTCCTAGTAGTTCAGCTCTTTCTGCATCGTCACCTACATCGATACCTGTTGTATCTTGTAGCCAGATAATAGGAAGTCTGTCTCTAGCACAAAGTGTAACAAATTCATTCATCTTAATTAAACCTTGTCTATAAAGTTTTCCACCAATAGAGATGTGTTTTGGATCATTGTAGTATTCTGGATAGCCCATAAATAGACCTTGAACGTTAGCTACAACACCAACTAGAAGTCCATTAACTTTTGCAAGTCCAGTTACCATTTCTCTACCGTATCCCTTTTTGTATTCCATAAATTCTGAACCATCAAAAAGTCTTGAAATTACATCATATATATCGTAAGCCTTTTTGCCGTTAAGTGGAATAAGTGAATACATGTCGTTAGGGTCGAATAGTGGATTCTTTGGATCATCAACTCTAAAGAATTCTCTTTGGAATTTTGGAAGCATTGAAAGATATTTTCTAATTCCTTCAAGTACTCCTTCTTCTTCAACATAAACTTCTCTCATGAAACCAGTTTGTGCGAAGTGAACGCCAACTGCTCCTGGAGGAGTAGTTTTCTTAGCATGTGCAGCTTGGTCTGCAATTTGGTTAGCTCCTTCTTCGTCGATATATCCCTTAGGATTCATACCGCCAAGGATTCCAGCTCCACCAACAGCCATGTTTGCATCTTTATGAGCAACTATAATTGTAGGTGAAATTGAGTGGTATCCACCACCAGCTGGGTTAGTACCATAAATACCAACTATTACAGGAACTCCACATTGGTTAAGTCTTGAGTTTCTGTAGAATGGAGTACCGCCTCCACGTCTATTTGGATAAACTTTTTCTTGTTCGTCAAGTTTAACACCTGAACAATTTAGTATATAAACTAGTGGAATTCTAAGTCTTTCTGCTGTGTCTGATGCTCTTAAAAGGTCATCAGCTTGTCCAGCAATCCATGCACCTGCAAGTTTTTTGTTGTCTGATGCAACAATGTATACCCATCTGTCGTCAACCTTTGCAAGTCCCTTAACAACACCAGTTGTACCATGGTCATTATCGCCAGGGTTATAAATTGTGTTAAGTGGGCACCAAGTTCCTTCGTCGATAAGTTCAGCAATTCTTTGAAGAGCTGTCATTTCGCCACGTTCATTTACTTTTTCATCTGGTTTTCCAGCAGCAAGAGCTTTTTCAGCAAATACTCTAATTTCTTCTTCAATTTCTCTTAATTGATTAAAGTTTTCTTCATCAACTTCTCTTAATGGGTTCCCAATTGTCTTCATATTTTGGAAATATGAAGCAAGTGAATATTGAGTCATGTGTCCTCCTTATTCTTCTACAGGTCTCTTAATGAAAGCTTCGCCTGGATCTATTTCTTCTCTTATTAATTTAATTACATCTTCATCTGGTTCTTCAAGTTTAACTGCACGAGATACATCAATGTCAAATCCTGTGTTTTCAATAACATCTTCTGGTGAAGAAGAAGGATAGTATCCAGCAAGATACATTCTCTTAGTGTCTTCGTCAAACTTCAAGATACCCTTATCAGTTACAACCATTTGTGGTCCAACATTTTCAGGAATACCTACTCTAGTTCTTCCGCCAGGACCATCAATCCAACCTGGAGAAGTTATATAGTCAACTTTTTCTATAAATCTTCTCTTTTCGTGTTGCATCATGATAATAGTATTAACATAAGTTGCAATACCATTAGCTCCACCAGAACCTGTAAATCTAGTCTTAGGATGGTGGTAGTCACCGATTACTGTAGAGTTAACATTTCCAAATGGGTCAATTTGAGCTCCACCGATAAATGCGATCATTCTCTTCTTGTCATGTCTCCATTCATTAGCTTGGAAACCAACATAAGTTGCATTTGTCCAGTGAACTCCACAGTGTGCCATAAATCTATTGTCACCAACTGATCTTGGAACTTCAATTGGGTCACAGTCCATAAGTCCTGATTCTACGATTAGATAACAATGAGGAGCATAAACTGCTTTAGCAAGAGATGCACCAATTAGAGGAAGTCCTGTTCCTACAATTGCTATTTGACCATCTTTAATTTGTCTAGCAATTGTAACTGCTTGCATTTCTTTATTTGTATAGTTATCGTATCTAGCCATTATTTTTCTTCTCCCTTCTTTAGTACATCTGTAGCGTAACCAAATCCTGGAACATTCTTAAGACCAATTAGTCTTGTAGCTCCAAGCTTGTTAAGGTATGCTTCATGATCTTCAACTCCATATACCCATTCATCTAAGAATGCGTTGAAGTCTTCTTCAGTCTTTGATTTAACATTGTACATCTTGTAGAAATCAGCGTCATAATCATAATAGTCATAACATTGTGAAGGGTGAGCGCCAAATGGTGCGTGAACTACTGCGTCAACACAGAATCCTGGAATCTTGTTGTCATCTGCATCGTAGTTTTTGATGTATTCGTCAGAAACAAGTTCTTCGCAAGTTACGATAACTTTTCTAGCTGCAATTGCAATATCAACATCGTGGAATGTATTTCCAAGAATTCTTGTAGTTCCATCTGGAGAAGCCATTTGAACGTGAATTATTGCAGTGTCAATTTCAGGAACTGGTGCTGCAACAAGTTTTTCTCCTTTTTTGAATGGGTTTTCTACATATATAAATTTGTCATTTGGAAGTTTGTCAATTTTTTCTCTTTCTTCTTTAGAGATTCCCCATTCGTCAACTAAACTTGAACCCATCATAAGTCTAACTGGTAGGTATGGAAGGCCAAGTGCAGCTGCGTGAATTCTTTGCATTTCAACATCTTGAGAGTAGTCTTCCATAAGAAGTTCTCCCTTTTCAATTGCTGCTCTAAATCTTCTTGAAACATTTGTATATCCTGAGTTAGCAGTGTAGCAATTTATGTATGCCTTTACTCTGCCAGCTCCAATTAATGTGTCCCAGTCTCCTCCTGCAGGTCCTGCTTCAACGATAAAATCTTTTTGACCTTGACGCAAAATTTCATTTACTGCTGCGTAAGGTTTTCTGTTAGTTGTAAATCCCCCAAGTGAAATTACATCGCCATCTTCAACATATTTAGCTATGGCGTCTTTAAGTTTCATTACTTTACTCAAGTTAAAACCTCCTTTTGTTCTATATAACTTGATTGCATAAATATTCAGCTCACTATGGAGCTGAATGAATTAATGACTGAATAATATTAAGAATACACCTGCTGCTACGGCTGAGCCAATAACTCCCGCAACGTTAGGTCCCATTGCGTGCATTAGTAAGAAGTTAGTAGGATTATATTTTCTACCTTCAACTTGTGATACACGAGCTGCCATTGGAACTGCTGATACACCAGCTGAACCAATAAGTGGATTGATTTTTCCACCTGTTACAATGTATAAAATTTTACCAAAAATAACACCGCCTGCTGTTGCAAAGCAAAATGCCATTAGTCCAAGAACAATAATCTTAATAGTTGCAGGTTGTAGGAAAGTTGCTCCATCTGCAGTTGCTCCAACTGTTGTTCCAAGCATAATAGTTACAATGTTCATTAGTGCGTTTTGTACAGTGTCAGATAATCTATTAACTACTCCTGATTCCTTAAATAGGTTTCCAAGCATTAGCATACCAAGAAGTGGTGCTACATCTGGAAGAAGTAGTGCTGTGAAAAGTACAACAACAACTGGGAAAATTATCTTTTCTAGTTTAGATACTTTTCTTAGTGATGTCATAACTGTTTCTCTTTCTTTTTCAGTAGTAAGTGCCTTCATAATTGGCGGTTGAATCATTGGAATCAGTGCCATGTATGAATAAGCTGCTACTGCAATTGGTGCTAGTAGGTGAGGTGCAAGTTGTGATGTTGTAAATATAGCTGTAGGTCCGTCTGCTCCACCGATAATACCAATTGATGCTGCTTCTGGTCCAGTAAATCCAAGTTTAACAGCAACGATAAAGGCAACATAAATACCAAATTGTGCTGCTGAACCTAGAAGTAATGAGATTGGGTTGGCAATAAGTGGTCCAAAGTCAGTCATTGCTCCTACGCCCATGAAAATTAAACATGGGAATAAGTTAGACTTAACACCATTATACATGATTGCCAAAACTCCAGAAGATTGCCATGGGTCTCCTACTTCCATTAGACCTGTCATTGGCAAGTTTCTTAAAAGCATACCAAAGGCAATTGGAAGAAGTAA
This sequence comes from uncultured Peptoniphilus sp., assembly GCF_946998875.1. GTDB lineage: Bacteria > Bacillota > Clostridia > Tissierellales > Peptoniphilaceae > Peptoniphilus_A. Next base: position 38,715 of record NZ_CAMQAY010000009.1, read on the forward strand.
TAGTGGTTCAAATTCTTTTTTAATCGCTAGATAAATAAGAATGAAGGATATAATAAACATTACCACATTTTGCCATTGCAATGATGCAAATCCCGATTCACCTAGAATCCCCTGTAATGTTTCTAATAACATATTCCGACCTCCTATTATTCTACAACTGCTAGTAATGCGTCAGTATCTACTGTTTCTCCAGCTGTTACTTTAAGTGTTACTTTTCCTGCACATGGAGCTACGATTTCATTTTCCATCTTCATAGCTTCAAGAATAAGAATAACATCTCCAGATGCTACTGTGTCTCCACTATTAACATTTAGTCTAAGAACAGTTCCTGGCATTGGTGAAATTACATCTCCTGCTCCGCCTGCTGCAGGTGCTGCTGCTGGAGCTGCTGCAGGAGCTGGTGCTGGTGCTGCAGGAGCTGGTGCTGGTGCTTGAACTGGTGCAGCTTGTGGTGCTACTGGAGCTGCAACAGGTGCTGCTGTAAGTGATGCTGGAGTAAGAGATTGGTATCCTCCGCCAACTTTTTCAACTTCTACTTCAAAAACTTTTCCATCTACTTTAACTTGATATTTCATTAATTTCTCCTTTTCATAAATAATAGAATAATTTAAAATAATTTATTTTTTTTCGTTTATAGAAACAATTCTAAAACTTTCAACTCTCGATCTTTCTTGCATGCTAATTGCTCCAACTATTGCTGCTAAAAGTGCAGGGTCCATTGAATTATCAGCCGCTACTTTCTTTGGTGCTGCCTTAGCAGGCGCCGCTACTTGATTTGACTTTCCAGCGTCAGCCTTACCTTGAATACCTCCAACTACTTTAGTAATAATTAAAATTGCTATTAATAAAGATACAAGGGCCAAGAAAACTACGCTAAGTCCTGTCAACGCTACACCAAAGGCCTCTCCCATGGTAAGAGTAACATCTCCTAACATTATCACACCTCCCAATGTGGTTTCATATTACGGAATCCATTCCAGCTTTTAGGAATATTATAACAAAGACCTATGATTAATTCAATTAGAATCTCTATGTATGATTAATTAATCAAAATCTTTTCCAAAATAATTATACATGAAAACATGAGTAAAATAAAGGAAAGCCTCTCTAGTAATTTTGCTAAGATAAACAAATTTTATAAAATTTTAAATATTAATTACATTTGTTAAAAAAAGATTTAATTATGATTTGTTTTTTTAGAAAAATTAATTTTTGACGCAAAATCTTTGACTATATGAAACTTTATTTTTTTATTCTTCTTTTAGAAAATCTTTGCACTCCTTTATAAAAATAAAATTTTTTAAAGGAAAAAAAATAATTTTAAGCTAAAATTTTCCAATAAAAAACTCTCCGCCTAAGCTAAGAGAGTTTTAATATTGTTAAATTAAAAGACAAGTAATCCAAGATGCTCAAGTAAAATTTTTAGTCCAAGAAAAATTAAAATTAAGCCACCTGTAACCTGTGCCTTGCCCTTTAAGGCTATGCCAAAGGCCTTTCCTATTCGCACTCCGAAAAAGGAAATGGCAAAAGTTGTAAAGCCAATTACAAAGACTGCAAGAGATATTTTTATCTTCAAAAAGGCAAAGGACACTCCCACTGCAAGAGCATCTATAGATGTTGCTATGGCAAGCATAAATAAATTTTTAAGGTCTAGCCTATCTCCTTCAATTGTGCAAGTTTTATCCTTTGATTCTCTTATCATATTCACCCCAATAATTGACAAGAGGACAATGGCTATCCAGTGGTCCACTGCTTGAAGCTTCTCTGCAAAAATTGAGCCCAAGAGATAACCTACAAAGGGCATTAGTGCTTGAAAAACTCCAAAAAATAGTGCAATGACAAAGGATTTTTCAAAAAAATTTTTTCTAATGGATAGACCCTTACATATTGCTGCCGCAAAGGCATCCATGGAAAGTCCCACTCCAATAAAAAATACCGATATTAAATTCATCTTCACTCCTCAAAAAAATAGATGCCCCCATAGCATCTATTTCTCTTCTAATTTTTAAAAATTATTTTAACAATTCGTCTAATCTATTTTTGTCGAAGCCAACGATTTGTTCGTCGTCAATGCAGATTACTGGTACTCCAGTGTATCCCATTGCCATAAGTTCGTTTCTTGCTTCTTTGTCAGTTTGAACGTTCTTTTCTTCGAAGTCAACTTCTCTTTCCTTTAAATAATCCTTTGCCATTGTGCAATAAGGACAAGTGTTACTTGTATATACTGTTACTTTACTCATTTTATTCCTCCTCATTACTTACTTTTATTATACTCCAATAGTATAAGTGAAGCAAATTCTTTAAGTTTTTTATAATTAATATTTTTATAATTTGTGTTTTGCGTGTTCTAGTCCGTCTTTAAATATGCATAGGACGTGTTCGTCATCTAGTGAATAGTAGGCTCTTCTGCCCTTTCTCTTTACCTTTATCAAGCTTTGATTTCTTAAAAGTGCAAGTTGATGTGATATTGAAGACTGACTCATGTCAAGCAAGACTGCAATATCGGACACACATAGAGGTCCATTCATCAGCGCATAGATAATCTTTATCCTTGTAGGATCAGATAGGGCTTTAAATATTTGAGAAAGTATTTCTATTAAGTCCTCTTCCTTATTGAAGTTAGAAATATCTTTTTCAACTTTTTTTGAGATTTCATCTATATATTTATCCTTCATTTTTGTTACCCCACACTTTTAAAATTTACACTTAAAAGAATAAATTCTTCAAGCTTTAGAGTTTCAGCTCTTCTGCTCTCATCAATGCCACTTAATTCAAGGGCTCTTCTTATATCATCTTTTGTGTAATTTAATTTTGAATTGGAAAGAGAATTTAAAATAGTCTTTCTCCTAGTTGTAAAAGCTGCACGAACAACTTTAAATAAAAAGTCTGTGTCAACTTCTTCTCTCTTTTTCATCTTCAAGTTCACAACTGCCGAGTCAACATTGGGCTTTGGCATAAAAACTGAACTTGGCACTTGAAACTTATATTTACAATCTGTGTAATAATTTATAAAGACAGATAATGAGCCATAATCTTTACCTCCTGGCTCTGCTGCAAGTCTTTTTGCAACTTCCTTTTGCACCATTACTGTAATAGAAATTAAATTTACCTTAGCCAAAATTAATTTTTCAATTATTGGTGTTGTCACATAGTAGGGAAGATTTGCAACGACTTTAAAGCCCTCATTGCCAAATTCTTCTTGGCAAAGTTTTTTTAAGTCTAAGTCCAAAAAATCTCCATAAACTACTTTAACATTGTCTAGGGCAAGAGTTTCCTTATGAAGCTCCCTTAACTTTTCGTCAATTTCAACCGTTAGGACTTTTTTTGCCCTTAGAGCCAACTCTTCTGTTAAGGTTCCAACTCCAGGACCAATTTCAAGGACATTGTCATCTTCACTTATTTCAGCTGCGTCGGCAATTTTTCTAACAATATTTCCGTCGATTAAAAAGTTTTGCCCCAGGGATTTTGTAAATCTAAATCCATACTTAGTAAGGATTTCTGAAAGTCTGCTTGGTTTATATAATCTATCTATGGGAATTCACTTCCTTCATAGCCTCTTCAAATTCTTCCCTTGTAATGCCAAAGGAATTTAATTTGTGAAGGGTCTTTTTTCCATTTCCGTATCCTATTTTTAGGATTTCCGAAAGTTTTTCGCGTCTCGCACTTGCATCATCAGAATTTATAAGTCTGTTTTCTATTAAATCATCCATAGTATATTCACTTATGGCATCAGTTTTTGTAGCTCGTGCTGCCTTTAGTGCCTTTAAAATTTCTTCGGCAGAGGCATTTTCCACGCCAATATCACCGTGTTTTGTGGAGACATTTTGAGAAAGGTAGGCGTGTTTAGCATTTGGAATTTCATCTGCAATTCTCTTTCTTATTTGAGAGCCCATGTAGTCAGAGTCTGTGAAGATAATTATGCCCTTTTTCTTGTCCATTTCTTTTAAAAGATTTATTAAATTTCTGCCAAAGGCAAAGCCGTGAGTGGTAATAACCTCTGCATCCACTGCCTTTTTAATGGCAATCTCGTCGTCACGACCCTCAGCGACAATTACTTCTTTAATTGTCATTTTCATATTCCAAAAAACCTCTTTGTATTTTCCCCAGTAATTTTTTCAAGCTCTAAGGCATCCATTTGCCTTAAATCTGCAATATATTGGCAGGTAAACTTCACAAGCTTTGGCTCATTTCTCTTGCCCCTATAGGGAACAGGTGTCATGTAGGGACAGTCCGTTTCGAGAAGAAGTCTATCAAGGTCAACTGCCTTGGCAACTTCCTTGGGAGTCTTTGCATTTTTAAAGGTAACTGCACCGCCAAGGGCAATGTAGTCGCCCATCTTTAAATATTCTCTCATCATGTCCACAGATTGGGAGAAACAGTGAATTAAAGCTGTGAAATCATATTTCTCGTGAGCTTCCTTTAAGATGTCAAAGGTATCCTTTGCTGCATCGCGAGAGTGAATTACAATATTTTTCTTTAGCTTTGCTGCAAGCTCAATTTGCCTCTTAAAAACTTCCTTTTGCACATCTCTTGGAGAGTTGTCGTAATAATAGTCAAGACCAATTTCTCCAAGAGCCACGACTTTTTTGTCCCCCGAAAGCTCAATAAGTCTTTTCTCAACTTCATCATCATAAGTGCTTGCCTCATGAGGATGAACTCCAATAGCTGCGTAAATATTATCGTATTTATTAGCAAGCTCCACTGACCTCTCAGATGAAGGGAGGTCAGAAGAATTATTTATAACAAGTTCTATTCCATTTTCACCTAAACTCTTTATTATGTCCTCTCGGTCTCCGTTAAAGGCCTCGTCGTCTAAGTGCACATGTGAATCTATCATAGTTTCTCCTAACTAATTTTTGCTCCTGATTTAATGTCAGCTAAAGTTGATGCAAGAGTAAGATTTCCATCATCATCTGCTGCAGCAAGAAGCATACCGTTGGACTCAACGCCCCTTAATTTAATTGGCTTTAGATTTAAAATCATGAGGATTTTTTTGCCAACTAAGTCATCTTTCTTGTAGTAATCCTTTATGCCAGAGACAATTTGTCTATCTAAATCGCCAACTTTTAATTTTAGGACATAAAGCTTATCAGCATTAGGATGATCTTCTACGCCAACAATTTCTGCAACTCTAATATCAAGTTTTGCAAAATCTTCTATATTAATTTCCTTTTTTATATCTTCAGCAATATCTTTATCTTGGTGACCTTCTGCCATTATTCTAGAATTTAAAAGAGCAGTGTTTTCTTCGTTAAATCTATCAATTTCAGCTTCGATGTCAAGTCTTGGGAAAATAACTTCGCCCTTATTTACCTTAGTGCCATCTTCTAATAAGCCAAAAGTTCTTGCATCTTCCCAATTAATTTCGCCACTTACACCAAGTTGCTCTCTAATCTTTAGAGAAGTATCCTTGATAAATGGATAAATTAAAACAGAAACAATTCTTAAACTTTCTGCCAAGTTATATAAAACAGTGTTAAGTCTGTCCTTTTTGTCATCGTCCTTTGCAAGCTTCCAAGGTTCAGTTTCATCAACATACTTGTTGGATCTTCTGATTAACTTCCAAATCGCCTCAAGAGCTACAGAAAATTGGTAGTGTTCCATTGCATCTTCCACTTCGTCAATTACAGAAACAGCAAGATTTTTAAGATCATCATCAACATCTTCTCTTGCGCCCTTGTCTTCAATTACTCCATCATTATATTTAGAAATCATGGAAACAGTTCTTGAAAGAAGATTGCCAAGGTCGTTGGCTAAATCAGAATTAAGTCTTTGCATGAATTTTTCAATATTAAAGGATCCGTCAGAGCCAAAAGAAAATTCTCTTAGCAAGAAATACTTAAGAGCATCAACGCCATAAAGCTTGATAATTGGCTCAGGATAAATAACATTTCCCTTAGACTTACTCATCTTGTCGTTGTCAAATAAAATCCAGCCGTGACCAAAGACCTTATCAGGAAGAGGCAAATCAAGTGCCATTAAAATAGCAGGCCAAATAATAACATGGAATCTAATAATTTCCTTGCCAACAAAGTGAACGCCAGCTGGCCAATAAGAATTAAACTTTTCCTTGTCAGTGCCATAACCAATAGCAGTTAAGTAACATGCAAGAGCATCTATCCAAACATAGACAACATGCTTATCATCAAAGGGAACCTTAACTCCCCAATCAAAAGTAGACCTAGAAACAGAAAGGTCTTCAAGACCGTCCTTGCCTTCGAAAAAGTTTTTAATCATTTCATTTTTTCTAAAAGCAGGCTCAATAAATTCAGGGTGGTCTTCATAATATTTTAAAAGTCTGTCCTTGTACTTAGAAAGTCTAAAGAAATAAGATTCCTCATGAGTAAGCTGAGTTGGTCTTCCGCAGTCAGGACAATTGTGGTCTTCACCAACTTGTGCCTCAGTCCAAAAAGATTCACAAGGAGTACAATAATAACCTTCATATTCGCCCTTGTAAATGTCGCCCTTGTCGTAAAGCTCTTGGAAAATATTTCTAACATCTTCTTCGTGATCCTCATCAGTAGATCTGACAAAATAATCGTAGTCAATGTCCATAGTTTTCCAAAGCTTCTTGATATTTTTGACAATGCCATCAACATATTCCTTTGGCTTCATGCCAAATTCCTTTGCCTTAGTCTCTATCTTTTGACCATGTTCATCAGTACCAGTAGTAAAGAAAACATCGTAACCTTGCATTTTTTTAAATCTCTTAACGCAATCAACTGCCACAGTGCAGTAAGTATGACCAATGTGAAGATTATCACTTGGATAATAAATTGGCGTCGTAACATAAAATTTTTTATTGCTCATAAAACCTCCATAAAAAAACCCAATCCCTGGGGATAAGGTCTTGGCAAAATCTGTCAAAATTCCGATTAAAATCTATCATAATTAAAATAATTATAACTGAAATCGCCTATAAAATCAATTTAAGCCTTGAAATCATGAGATAAAAAGAATTAATGCAAAATATGTATTAAATGAATTAAAATATTTTATAAAAATCTAAATTATTTGCTTATGTAAAAACTATTAATCAAAGCAGCTTGAAAAATTATTATATAATTTTTCCCTTTAATAGCAATCTTTTAAATTAAAAAAACCTAGCTCATAAGCATCCTTACCTTGGGCTAAACATTCTAATATAATCTCTCTTTCGTATTCTTCAGAAATTCCAATATTTGGAAAAATATCTCCATATTTTTTACATATTTACTTTCTAAATCCTTAATATTTTCCATAATATAAGATTAACTCCCAGACAAGCTCACAATGTTTTTTAAATCAAAAACTTCTTAAAGTTGGGGCGACTTTATCATCACAGCAAATGACACTTTTTTGCATTACAATCCACGCACCCACGAGGGGTGCGACCAAATGTAAGGTTAGCCTGACTGTCTAAGTCAATTATTTCAATCCACGCACCCACGAGGGGTGCGACTTTACTTTATTTCAAATTATTATTTCTATTTGTAAATTTCAATCCACGCACCCACGAGAGGTGCGACTCGTGCGATAGTAAGCCTTTGACGTTTTCAAAGAGATTTCAATCCACGCACCCACGAGGCGTGCGACATAGATTGTCAGTAACATAGCAAATGTTGATTGGTCATTTCAATCCACGCACCCACGAGGGGTGCGACGTGTGTAAATGGTACCTGGACTTTTTAGGCAGCGTATTTCAATCCACGCACCCACGAGGGGTGCGACCCAGTAAAAATTGTATAAAAATAAATACAATTAAATTTCAATCCACGCACCCACGAGGGGTGCGACATGTTACAGTGTCAGTGTACTTAGGGCTTGCAGATTTCAATCCACGCACCCACGAGGGGTGCGACTATTCAATAGCACTAGCTTGGACCTTATCCATGACATTTCAATCCACGCACCCACGAGGGGTGCGACTGATGGCTATGTTTTTTGCACAAAGAATTATCCTTATTTCAATCCACGCACCCACGAGGGGTGCGACTGGATCATAGATTACATGGAGAATGACTATGACAAAAATTTCAATCCACGCACCCACGAGGGGTGCGACTTGTAAAAACTGGTTGTCCCGTTGAGGTTGTAGTAGAATTTCAATCCACGCACCCACGAGGGGTGCGACACAGAATTTGACTTTGACTGTACTTTGCCAAGTGAATTTCAATCCACGCACCCACGAGGGGTGCGACTTACAAGCCAATAATAATCCACGACAGCGATGATATTTCAATCCACGCACCCACGAGGGGTGCGACATTAAGTCCCAGGTATCCCCAGATTTTGTGATGTATTTCAATCCACGCACCCACGAGGGGTGCGACACCGGCACAAATAACTTTTTAAGTTGTGGCACTTCTTCATTTCAATCCACGCACCCACGAGGGGTGCGACAGCTAGTATTCTTTAATTTTTTTTTAGTAATTTTATTTCAATCCACGCACCCACGAGGGGTGCGACGCAAGGACTGAGGGCACAGGCATTTACGCACTTAATAATTTCAATCCACGCACCCACGAGGGGTGCGACGAGGAGGATAGAAATGGTAGAGAAAAAAGAAATAAATTTCAATCCACGCACCCACGAGGGGTGCGACAAGTTCGTTGGTAGCCTTATTATATTTACTCTCCCAATTTCAATCCACGCACCCACGAGGGGTGCGACGTGCCTTATGTATCTCCATCTAACAAGATGATTAATTTCAATCCACGCACCCACGAGGGGTGCGACTTGATAAATGGGTGGACACAATCGTAAACGATACAGATTTCAATCCACGCACCCACGAGGGGTGCGACGTTGCCATGTGGGTTATCCCCAAACTTGTTGCAATTTCAATCCACGCACCCACGAGGGGTGCGACGCCCCAAGCTAAGTGGTCAATACTTCCTCCAAATTTATTTCAATCCACGCACCCACGAGGGGTGCGACGTCTGTGGTGTTTACAATTTCCATAAGTTGAGTCATTTCAATCCACGCACCCACGAGGGGTGCGACGTCCAGACATATATGGGTTAGGCTCTTCAAGTAAATTTCAATCCACGCACCCACGAGGGGTGCGACATTTGGCATCTGAAGACCTGAATGTGTCTAAATTATTTCAATCCACGCACCCACGAGGGGTGCGACTTTGTCTTCCCATTGCATATCTCATAGCAGATATATTTCAATCCACGCACCCACGAGGGGTGCGACATTAAATTACCAAAAATTGTCGCTGATTATTATAAGATTTCAATCCACGCACCCACGAGGGGTGCGACGTGAGACGATGTATTTATATATAAGA
>NZ_CAMQAY010000010.1 GCF_946998875.1 uncultured Peptoniphilus sp.
ATGAGGACCTTGTCGCCAGATTTTTGCAAGTCATCAATTTTTTTATTTTTTTCATCTGGAAGTAGACCTGCAAAAGTTTCGTCCACGCCAATTTCATTTGCAATGGCTTCTGCTGTCTTTTTGTTGTCACCAGTAAGCATTATTATTTTTTTGCCCATGGCTTTTAAAAGGGCAATGGCATCTTTGGAGCTTTCCTTTGGAAGGTCCTTTACAGAAATTATTCCTATGACCCCACTTTCACCAGCAAAGTACATGGAAGTTTTGCCCTCTCCTGCAAGTTTCTCTGCCTTCTTTTCATAACCCCTTAGGTTAATTTTTTCCTCTTCCATAAATTCTTTATTGCCGGCAAAATATTTTTTTCCATCTAAGTCTGCACTTAGACCTCTGCCGCTAACTGAATCAAAGTTGTTTACTTCAGAAATTTTTATATTTTTTTCATCAGCATAATTTAAAATCGCAGTTGCCAGTGGATGCTGTGAGTTTTTTTCAATTGATGCTGCAATTTTTAAAAATTCATCTTGGTCTAAGTCTGTAACTATGTCTGTAAGCTTTGGCTTGCCCTCAGTAATTGTGCCAGTCTTATCCATAACAATGGCATCAATCTTGTGAAGATTTTCCAAAACTTCTGCATTCTTAAAGAGGAGTCCAAAGTCTGCACTCTTTCCCGTTGCCACCATAATGGAAACTGGTGTTGCCAGTCCAAGGGCACAAGGACAAGAGATTACGAGGACAGAAATTGCAAAGTTAAGAGCACTTTCAAAGCCATAGCCAAGGCTTGTCCAAACTATAAAAGTTAGGGCAGAAATAATTAAAACTGCTGGCACAAAAATGCCTGCGATTTTATCTGCCAATTTTGCAATGGGAGCCTTGGACTGGTTGGCCTCGTCCACTAATTTTATAATTTGAGAAATTGTTGTGTCCTCGCCAACTTTTTCTGCTATGAATTTAAAGGACCCTGTTGTGTTAATAGAGGCAGATATAACCCTGTCGCCTACTGACTTTGAAACTGGAATAGATTCTCCAGTTACTGCAGATTCATCAAGGGAAGATGTGCCCTCAATAATTTTTCCGTCAACTGCAACAGCTTCTCCTGGCCTTACCATTATGACATCGCCGACTCTCACATCTTCAATATTTTTTTGAACTTCTTCATTATTTTTTATAACTGTAGCCCTTTTTGGCGCAAGATCCATTAACTTGGAAAGGGAAGACCTAGTCTTATTTTTAGATTTTTCTTCAAGATATTTTCCAAGAGTTATTAGGGTCAAAATCATAGCAGAAGATTCGAAGTACAAATTTTTTCTGTATACATCAACTAAGTCCAGGTCACCATGACCAAAGCCATAGGCCATCATATAAATGGCAAAAATTCCATAGATAAGAGCTGCTGCAGAGCCTATGGCAACTAGAGAGTCCATGTTGGGCGCCCTATTTTTAAGTCCCTTAAAACCTGAGAGGTAAAAGTCTCTATTTATATAGACTACTGGTAGTGCCAAGAGAAATTGTGTGAAGGCAAAAATTATTGCCCCTTCTCTTCCGTGAAAAATCTCTGGAGTTGGAAGGTGGACCATGTGACCCATGGCAACATACATGAGAATAAGCATAAAAACTAGAGAAGACACAAGTCTATTTTTTAAATGACCTTCTCTGTCATCTTCTTTTTTATTTTCCCCTGTAACTTTTTCGCCAGATACCTTGGCACCGTAGCCAATTTTTTCCACTGCACTAATTATTTTATTGTCATTAACTTTATTTTCATCGTAAGATACTTTCATTGAGTTGGTCATGAGATTTACATTTGCATCACTTACGCCATCAAGCTTTTTTACAGCCTTTGTGACATTGGCGACGCAAGATGCACATGTCATGCCACTTACATCAAATTTTTTCTCCATATTACCTCCTATACCCCCTGGGGGGTGTTCCTTTTATTATAATAACACTTAAAATAATTTTTTACAAGTATATGATAATAATTACTAAAAAAAGAGCAGTCATTGCTGCTCTAATCAATTAATTTTTGTATAATAAGTTGCCCTTCCACTTCCATGTCTCTCTATAATATTTTTATCCACTAATTCTTTTAGCGAATTTTCCACTGATGCCCTGCTAATTCCAGGCGTTAGCTCCATTATTTCACTTTTTGTGAACTTGCCAATTTTTTTGTCTATGGCAATTTTAACTTGGTCAATGGCAGAAAGTTTCGTGTCAAAAATATTAACTCTGTCCTCAAAATCTCTATAGGCGGCAAGGATTATTGCCAGAATATATTTTATGAAAGGAGTTGGATCTTCTGTATTTTCTTGCCAAGCTAGTCCACTTTTTTCTAAAGCTTGATAATAATTTCCCTTGGTTTTTTCTATCTTTTCTTCAAGACTTATATATCTTCCCACAACATAACCCAACTTATATAAAAGTAAAGTGGTTAAAAGTCTTGACATCCTGCCATTTCCATCGTTAAATGGGTGAATACACAAAAAATCGTGAATAAAAATAGGAATTAATACTAGAGGATTTACTTCTCTTTTGTCGATTTCTCTATTGTATTCTTGGCAAATTTTTTCTATGGCAGGAGGAGTTTCAAAGGGGGGAAGAGGCGTAAATCTTACAAAAGTTTCTCCATTTTCCTTCGTCTCTTGAATATAATTTTGAGTGTTTTTAAATTTCCCTCCAATAGATTTGTTTGAATATTTGTAGAGGTCTCTGTGAAGTTGTAAAATAATTTTTGAATTAATTGGAATGTAATCGTAGGACTCGTGAATCGTGGAAAGAACTTCTCTGTAACCAAGAATTTCTTCTTCATCTCGATTTCTTGGAGCAACTTTTTTCATGACAAGGTCCTTTATCCTTGAATCTGTGGTCCTTATTCCTTCAATCTCGTTGGAACTTTGTGTGCTTTGAATTATGGCAAGCTCTACAAGATTATCTAAAACTTTTGGCTTTTGGCTCAAAAAAAGCTCTTGCCTTCCCTTGTATTCGCTTATTTCTGAAATGTAATTTAATATTTCAGCGTCCCACTTTTTTTCTTTTAATTTACTATAATCAAATTTTCGCATAAAAACTCCTTTATCTCCTAAATTATAGCATCTTTTAGGTGATAAATCTATTTTTAGGTGATACTTTTCAAGGGAACAATAAAAAGACCAACGGAATGATATAAAGTCGTCCTCGGAATGATATAAGATCATTTAAGGACAAAAAAAGGTCTAGCTAAAAGCTAAACCATTAAAATTTATTAAATTATAAAATTACATCTTAAATAAAATTTCATTTTCAATGTAAATATGTCTTCTCATGTCCTCGTCAAGTTCGCCCATGAGTTTATTTAGTTCCTTGACTTCAGGCTCTTCTGCCTTCATCTTGTAGTCGCGAGTTAAATATTTTATTCTGTCAAAAAGTCCAATAGTCTTTTCGTGCTCTGCAAGGAGATTTTCGAAGTCAACATCTTTTCCTGCCAAGGCATCCTTAAATTCAAACTCTTCTTCGCTGGAGAAGTGGGAAACAAGTTCTGCCTTAATTAATAAAAGGACTTCGTAAATTACAAAGAGTTGTTCTCCCCTCTCTCTGTAATATTTTTTTATTGCTCCCCTAAAAATTTCATCGATTTTTTCCGTTGTTGCCAGTTCATAAGGGTGAATTTCATCTACAATGTAATTTATGAGTTCTTCCTTATTCATCTTTCTAACCCTGTCCATGTCCTTAAAGTCAGTCTGGCCCTCAACTCTTTTTATAAAGGCGTCACAATTTTCACCAAGAGATTTTAGGGCATCTTCCAAGCTTTCCATGGCTATAAAATCATATTCTCCTCCAAGCTTTTTGATTTCCTGTAAAACTTTTGGATTTTCCATTACTGCAGCTTCAACTGTCATATTTCTTTCTAACATAATTCCTCCTATTTTTTAAGAGAATTTAAAAACCCTCTTACATCTTCTTCACTAGTTCTATAATTTGTCACAAGTCTTATTATTGACTCTTTCACATTATCTATTTCAAAAATATTTTCTTCTTTTAATTTTTCAATTTCCTCTGGATTTGACTTAATAAAAATTTGGTTGGACTCACCAAAAAGTGGCTCTCTATTCATTTTCTTTAGTCCATGAACAAGAAGTCTTGACATCTCATAGGCTCTCTTGGCATTTTTATAATATAAGCCATCTTGGAATAAGACCTTAAAAGATAGACCAATCAAGAAGGACTTTGCCATCATGGCTCCTCTTTGCTTTAGATAATATCTGAAGTCTTTTTTCAAATTTTCATCTAAAATAACTAGGGCTTCGCCAAAAATTGCCCCGTTTTTTGTGCCGCCAACGGAAAAAATGTGGGAATACTTGGCATAGTCAGATAATTTTGTATTATTTGCAGCCATGGCGTGAGCAATTCTCGCACCGTCAATGTATAAGTATAAGCCTTCTTCGGTGCAAGTTTCATAAATTTCTCTAATTTCATCAAGAGAGTAAACTGTGCCAACTTCTGTAGTTTGTGAAATGTAGACAACTTTTATCTTTACATCAACTTCGCCAGCTTGATTTTCCACTAAATCTTTTATGTCCCTTGCCCTTAATTTGCCGTCAGAAGTTTTTATTGTCACAACCTTGTGTCCCGTTGCTTCAATTGAGCCCGTTTCGTGATGAGTTATGTGACCAGTGGATGCAGATAAAACTGCCTCGTAGGGTCTAAGGCCAAAAGTTGTCGCCAAAATATTTGTGGCAGTGCCTCCAGAGACAAATTCAATGTCGGCGTCTCTTTCTATTTCCTTTAAAATTAAAACTCTGGCAGAATTTGAAATCTCATCAGTGCCGTAGCCAGAAATTTTTTCGTCAAAAATTCTATTTATCTCCTCATAAATTTCTCTTGAGCCAAAATCGTTATAATCATTTCTAAAATTATTCATAAGCCACCTCATCCTATTCTTACCCAATATTATATATTAAATGTAAAAATTTTATCAAATAGGGTACAATAGGATGGAGGTGTTTTAATGAACAGTCATGGTGCAAATGTTTTTGAAATTGCAAAAAATAAGGGCATTGAAATAAAGGACATTAGAGATTTTTCATCAAATATAAATCCCCTTGGTCCCAGCAAAAAAGCTCTCGACGGCTTATTAGACAATTTGAATTTACTTTCTAGCTATCCAGATGTAGATTACATAGATTTAAGAAATTCAATTTCAAATTATGTAAATTGTAAAAGGGATAATATAGTCCTCGGACTTGGATCTACAGAAATTTTAAAGGACGCAATAAAATTTTTTGCGCCAAAAGTTTCTATGATATTGTCCCCTTGTTACTCCGAGTACGAAAATGAACTTAATAAAATAAATTCTGAGATAATTGAATATAATTTAGAAGAAAAAAATGATTTTAAAATTGATTTAGAGGAACTTATAAATACTATTGTGGAAAAAAGTGTAGACTTTCTAGTTTTTGCAAATCCCAATAATCCCACTGGTACAATTTTAAGTGCAGATGAAATAGAAAAAATTTTAAATGAAACTCATGCAAAAATTTTAGTAGATGAAACTTATATTGAGTTCACAGATATGTCCACCTACTCTTCCACAAAACTAATTGATTCCTACAAGAATCTCGCAGTAGTTAGGGGAACATCAAAATTCTTTGCCCTACCTGGCATAAGGCTTGGCTACGGACTTTCCTCTGATGAGAATTTTTTAAATTACTTTAAAAATAAGGAAGTCCTTTGGCAAATAAATTCTGTTGCAGAAATTTGCGGCAAGGTCATGTTCTCTGATGAGGATTACCTTAGAGAGGTCTTTGCTTTTATAAGATCAAGGAGAAATTACATCTTTAGTGAAATTTCTAAAATAAAAAATTTAAAGCCCCATAAAAGTTTTGGGAATTTTATTTTGATTAAAATTTTAGGTGGACCTAATGCCACAGAACTTAGAGATAAACTTTTGGAGAAGGGTCTAGTAATTCGCGACTGCAAATCTTTTAAGAATTTAGACCAAAGTTATTTTAGGATTTGTATCTTAGATGATGATGCCAATGAAAAACTTTTAGAAAATCTGAAAGAGATTTATAAGAGGTGAATAATTTTGAAGAAAAATAGTAAAATAAAAAAATTTAAAAGAATATTTTCTAGCTTGCTTCTTGTGCCAACACTTTTATTTCCAAGCTTTGTCTCTGCTGCTGCTCCTGTAGTTACAGAAGTAAAGGCTAACAATATAAAAACTGAAGAGAAGCAAAATACTTTAGATAAAAAAATAGAGGAAGCTCACGAAGTAAAATCAAAAAAGGATAATTTATCAAAAAATAAAAATCCAATATACAGTTCCTGGGCGATAAAAGATTTAAACGAAGCACAGTTTATGGGTCTTTACCCTGCAAAAAACTTTTTCGATGGCAAAGATTTTACAAAGCCAGTGACCCTTGATGACGCCAAGGCTTGCTACGAACTTGCAAGGGAAAAAATAGAAGATAGAGATCTTGTTACAGGAGGAGATTTCGCCTTTAAAGATTTGACCAGGGCTGAAATTTTAAATTCAATTTCAAAACTTTTAAATGATGAAAAATTTGAAATGAAAAATTTAAGGGAAGCAAAAATATTTTTGGGCTCAGCTGATGAAAAATATTTAAATTCAAAAATTCCTCTCCAAGAGATGATCTCTCTTTACAATCGCGCTGTAAATAAAATTTTGCAAGATGCGGGCAAGGTCTCCAAGGGATTTTTCTACGAAGTATCCAACAAGGACAACAAAATTTATATGCTGGGCTCCATTCATGTTGGCAAGAGCTCTCTTTATCCCATTGATGAAAATATTATTTCTGCCTTAAAGTCTTCTGACAAAATTTACATGGAAATAGATGTTACAAATAAAGAAGAAGCAAAAAAGATGAGCGAAAAAATTTATTACAAGGACGGAAAAAATCTAAAAGATGATTTGGGCGAAGATTTATACACAAGAGTCTTAAAAATATTTGAAGGCTTTGGCATGAAGGAAGACCAGGTGAAAATTCTAAAGCCTTGGGCAGTTTATAACGCCCTATCTTCTGACCCAGCACCTGAATCTCCAAAAGCAAGCTTTGGAGTTGAGTCCTACTTTATGGCACTAAGTCTCTTAAATAAAATCCAAATCGACGAGCTTGAATCTATGGAATACCAATCAAATATCCTAGAAAACTTTGACAAGACAGCCTATATAAAGATGATTGAGTCCCTTGCAAGTGAAATCGAAAGATATGGCTACAAAAATATAAATTCAGGTCTGGACAAGATGCTTGAGGCTTGGCAAAGTGGTGACAGTCCTAAGATGAAATCAATCTTATCAGCAAAAGGCGACGAAGCATCAGAAAAATTTAACCAAGCACTTTTAAGCGAAAGAGACAAGGGCATGGCGAAAAAAATTGATGGCTTATTAAAAAAAGATGGCAAAAACACTTACTTTATCCTAATAGGTTCAGCCCACCTTGTGCCAGAAAATTCTGTCACAGGAATATTAAAAGACATGGGCTATAAAGTTGTAGAAAAATAAAATTTAAAATAATTGCAAAATTTATAGAAAAAGGCGAGGCATAAAACCTCGTCTTTATTATTGCTATTTTATTTTCCAATCATTTCTCTTAAAATTACTTCGTCTGTTTCTCTCATGCCTTCCATGGCTATGTGACCAACAGTTTTTATCATCTCGTCAACATCGCCCTTTACTATGCCATCTCCTGGCTTAAAGGAGTTGCCTTCCTTGGCTTGTCTGTAGGCAAGAAGAGACATCTTTAGGCTGGATGCAATTTTTATGGCACAAGACTCCTTGGCACCGTCGCAAATAATTCCCGAATTCGTAGCAAGGGCATTTGTTAAAATTTCTTTTATGAGATCCCTATCTTCATCCTTCATAAAGGCTATGCCACATACAGAAGCTGCCGCTGCAGATACCACTCCGCAGTAGGCAGAAAGTTCGCCTATGCCCTCTTTTATGTAAAGGCCAATTAAATTTGCAAAAATTAGAGACCTATATAACTTGTCCTTGTCAATGTCATGGTCCTTAGCGTAAATAATTATTGGAACAGAAACTGTTATGCCCTGGTTGCCAGATCCCGAATTTATGACTACAGGTTTTTCACAGCCTGACATACGAGCGTCAGAACCTGCTGCAGCATAGGCAACTAATTTATCCTTACAATTATTTTCTGCATCTTCCAAGACCATTTTGCCAATATTTGCGCCCCAGGGGTTTTCAATGCCCTCTTTGGCTATGGCATAATTGTAGTGGATTTCTTTATCCAAGACATCTATTATACTGACATAATTTCCATTTTTTGCAAAATCATAAATTTTATCAAAGGACAAGTCAATTTTATTTTCTTCAACTTCCTCTTGGTCCTTATTTTCCAAGAGTACCTTATCATTTAGGCTCTCGTAAATAATATTTGTGTGATAATCCTTTATAATTACGCGAGACTTTTTGTCAGCCTTCTCCATAATTATATCTATGTAAAGTCCCTTAATTTCGTGAACAAGTTCTATGTCAACGAGACCCTTTTCTATTAAATCATCTAAGCTTTCTAGCTTAGATTTATCAGCGCCTGATAAAACTTCAAGCTTCTTAGTATAGTCGCCAAGAAAAGCTCCAGCAGCAAGAGAAATTTCTATTCCCTTTCTTCCATCAGTGCCTGGCACCTTGACGCTATTTACATTTTTAATAATATTGCCCGATAACTTAGCTTTTATTTTTTCAGGATCCTCTCCCAAAAGAAATCTTGCGCGGCTGGCACCATATGCTAAAGCTATGGGCTCGGTACAGCCGAAGGCAGGCACCATTTTCTCTCTCAAAAATTTATTGTAATCCATAAAATCCCCTCATAATTTATTTTTACCAGATATATTATAACAAAAAATGATAACCTTATCCTAATAGTATTTTTAAAACTCATTTTTTAAAATTTTTTACAATTAAAATAGGTAACTTATTGTTGCAAACAAAAATAAGTTACCATAATATTTTTGGATTTTTAAATTAATAATATATAATAAAATTAAAGATAAGAATAAAGGAGATAATATGTTAAAAATACTCTTGTTAGAAGATGACAATACCATATCTTTTGCTATAAAAAAATATCTTGAAAAATTTAAATATTCCGTAAAAATTTTTAAAACTATTTCTGCCACTGAAGGTCTTTCTTTAAATGAATTTGATTTAATTATTTTAGATGTAAATCTACCTGACGGAAATGGATTTGATTACTTGAACTATGTAAGAAGTTTTTCAAAAATTTCTATTATAATGCTAACCGTTAAAAACGATGAAAAATATATTCTAAAAGGATTTTCAGAAGGTGCAGATGAATACATATCAAAACCTTTTTCTCTTCCTGTTTTGAAAGCTCGAATTGAAAATGTTTTGAAAAGGACTGGGCATAAAACAGAAATTATTTTTAAAGACCTGACTTTAAATGATGATATTAAGTCTGCAGAATTAAGCGGCAAAAATTTGGATTTAAATATAAAAGAATATGCCCTTTTAAAGCTTTTTATCGCACACAAAAATGAAAATTTGCCAAGAGACTTTATTTTAGATAACATTTGGCAAAATGATTTTTATGAAATAAATGATAATACTCTTTCTGTAACAATTAAAAGGCTTAGAAAAAAACTGGGTCCTGATTATGAAAAATACCTTAAAACTATAAGAGGGTTTGGCTATAAGTGGTCGGCACTGGATATTGAAGAAAGAGAAAAAAATGAAAAATTATAAAAAATACTTATTTATTATTGCTTTTAATATTATTTTATCAATGCTGATAGTTTATATTAGTCCACGATTTGACATGATCACTCTTTTTTATTTCATATTTTTGAATATCTTCATTTTTGCCTTTCTATTTTTATTTGAAAGAAATAAAAATATGAAAATAAATGATCAAATTGACGAAATTATAAATTTAATTCACTCTTTAAATCCAAACAAGGAAGTTTATAAAAAAAATGATGGTGAATTTGGAAAACTTAAAGATGAAATTACAAAAATTATTTTAGAAAATAAAAATATAATTGAAAATTCAAAAGAGAAGCAAAAGGTTTTAAGAGATTACTCAGAAGATCTTGCCCATCAAATAAAAACTCCCTTAACAGGTATTCTGTTGATGTTGGATTTAATTGAAGAAGACAAAGAAAATATAGATGAATATATTTTGTTAATAAGAAATAATATAAATCGGCTTGAAAATTTGACAGACATCCTTTTAAAACTGGCTTCCCTTGATTCTGATATAACAAAATTTAATTTAGAGTATTTAAATGTCTTGGAATTGCTAAAAAGTGTAAAAGAGGATTTGGATTCTTACTTTGGTCTAAAGAATTATGAAATTAAAATTTTTGGTGATGATTTTATTTTAAATTGCGATAAAAAATGGACCCATGAGGCAATTTTAAATATCTGCAAAAATGCAATTGAAGCAAGTCCAGAGAATAATATAGAAATTATACTTAGAGAAAGTAATGTCTTTAAAAGCATCCTTGTCAAAGATTTCTCATCAGGTATGAGTAAGGATGCTTTAAAAAAAGCTATGCAGAGATTTTATAAATCTGATCCAAACAGTCAAGGCTATGGCATTGGACTTCCCATGGCAAAAACTATTTTAAATAAAGAAAATGGCGACTTAATTTATAATCGCGAAAAAAATTATAATACCTTCGAGATGAGATTTTATAAATAACTATATAATTCTTCATTATATGTGTCACTGACTAGTCACTTTATTTTGTTAATATGAGGAAAAGGAGGCAAATATGTTTATTTTACAGACAAATAATTTGACAAAAGTTTACGATGCTGAAGTCAAAGTAGAAGCACTAGTTGATGTAAATTTTAATCTTTCTAAAGGTGATTTAGTTGCTATAATCGGAGACAGTGGCTCTGGAAAATCAACTTTCCTGCACCTTCTTGCTGGTGTTGACAAGCCAAGTAGTGGAGATATTTTTATTGAAGATAAAAATATTACTAAACTTAATAAGGAAGATCTTACAATTTTTAGAAGGCGAAATATTGGAGTTATTTATCAATTTTTTAACTTAATTCCAAATATTAATGTTAAAAAAAATATTTTATTGCCAATACTTTTAGACGACAAAAAAGTTGACCAAGAATATTTTGATGAAATTCTTTCGATTCTCGGGATAAAGGATAAGTTAAATAGATTTCCAAAAGAACTATCTGGCGGCGAACAGCAAAGAGTTGCCATAGCAAGAAGTCTTATAACAAGACCTGCCATAGTTTTAGCTGACGAGCCTACAGGAAATTTAGATAGAAAAAATTCTGAGGATATAATTTCCCTTTTTAAACTAGTGAATCAAAGGCTTAATTCCACTATCATGATAATAACTCATGATGAGAAAGTTGCAAATGCCTGTAACAATGTTTATAAAATGGTTGACGGAAGATTGTCTTTGTTGGAAGAAGGCTTGCAATGAAAATTATAAGTGAACTTGCAAATTCATCCATCAAAAACAATAAAAAAGATACTTTTGCCACAAGAGTTTCTATATTGCTTGCAGTAATTTTACTTGGAACCATTGTATTTATTTTAAGCGACTTGCGACAATCAAAAATTAAATACTTAAAAAACACAGTTGGAGATTATGAAGTTTCTCTTTCAGAAATCGACAAACAAACCTACGATCTATTAGAAAAAAATAAGGATATTGAAAAAGTCCATTATGATAAAATAATTTCAACTGATATAGGTCTTATTATCTATGAGAAATCAAAATATTTTCTTGAAAATATAGACACTCACTTAATAGATGGAAGAAATCCAAAAAATTCAAAAGAAATAGTTGTTACAAAACAATTCCTAAATAAAAACAGAAATTATAAAATTGCTTCAAACATTAAAATTAATGAGAAAAATTATAAAATTGTTGGTGTTTACGAAGATTTTTCCTTTTCTTTTGAAGATCCAGTTGCTTTTTCTTATTTTGATGATAGTATAGGTCTCGATTTTAAAAAGGGTGAAAGCTATTTTGCCTATATCTGGTACAAAAATCCAAGAGATACTTACACCAATACCAGAAAAATTCTAAAAGAGTTAAATATTAATGAAAAGAAAGCCCTAGACAAGGGTCAACTTTTTTACAACGCATCTCTTTTGGAGTCAAAGATGATATTTCCAAAGGGAATTATCCCACCAAAAAGAGTTGTAAATTCATTTATTGAATCTTTTGGACTATTCTTTATCCTAATTCTTCTCTTTGCAGTTATGATTTATGGCTCCTTTAATGTTTACAATAATAGAGATATAAAAGAGCTTGCTCTCTTAAAATCTTCAGGCATGACAGAAAAACAAACCAAAAAACTTGTGAAGCTAAAGGCTTTTAAAATTTCATTTTTCCCCATTTTAATTGGAACTCTTTTGTCTTACTTAACTGCTATTTTTTTGACATATCTCATGTATATTAACAACCGCATAAGTTATAAAAATATGTCAAAATTTTTAAGTGATAATTTAGAAATGCATGGTTTTAAATTCTATACTCCAGATATTAAATCAATCTTTATAATTTTATTTTTCTCACTACTAATGGTATATATCTCTGCCGTTGTGCCTGCTAGAAAAAGTTCAAAAATAAATATAGTTGAAGGTTTAAATGGATTAGATCCTAAAAAGAAAAAACAAGGCAAATCAAAAATTAAAGGCAGCATAGAAAAAACTCTCGCAAAGGATTATTTTAAAACTTACAAAAATACTTATAAAGTGATTTCAATTGCCATTTTGTTATCTGCTATTGCTATGAATGTTCTTTTAGTATCTGTTTCTTATAGAAACATGAACGCAAAATATAATAAATTTGATGACCCTTATAATTTTGAAGCTTATCTTTTTTCTGATTCAAGATTAAATAAAAATATGGTTGATGATCTGAAAAATATAAATTTTGTAGATGAAATTCACATTTTTGAAGAAAAAGATTTTAAGTTCTATAAATCCGATAATAAAAATTTCTTATCACATAAATTTGAAAATGATTTAGAAAATAAAAGTCAGTCAGAAGATTATTTTGTTAGCATACTTGCTCTTTCAAAGGAGGATTTTAACAAAATTAAAAAGGAAAATAATTTGACAGAAGAAAGTAACTTTCTTTTGTTAAACAAAACACCAAAAAATAATTTTACTCCCTATAAATTTAGAAAATATATTCCTTTAACTGACTCAAAAAATAATACTATAAATCTGAGATATTATGATGGTGGAAAAATTATTAATATTAATAATTTAGCTAATATAAAAAAATTTCCTTACAATTTAGAAGAACATCTAGGACTTGGAATTTATATTATCACAAATGAAAATTCTTTTGATGAGTTTATAAAAAAATATGGGAACGACCCAGCTAATCCTGCAAATAAATTTATTGTAAAAATAAAAGCAAAGAAAAATTTAAAAGATGTTTCTGAAGATGCAATAAAAATAATCACATCATATTTTCAAAAATCAGATTATTCAATCTTTTCTGACATCACAAGAAAAGCTATAGACTCTGAGCAAAGCCGAAATGAAAATCTATTAAGTTTTGGAATTCAAATAATATTCTTAATTATTGCCCTATCCAACGCCTATAATTCTTTTCATGGAAATTTGCGAGCGAGAAAAAAAGAATTTAATCTTCTTTCCACTGCAGGTATGACTGATTCGCAAATTAGAAAAATGATAAATAATGAGCTAAAATTTTTAATTACAAGAATTCTTGCTATTTATGCATTTGTATTTGCCTTATCAGTTTTTGCAAGAGCAAAAAGAAGTCCTTATGAAGTAAATTTTGCTATTAGAGAAATTTTAATTAATATAAATTATCTGCCTTTGTTATTTATTTTTATTGTAACAATAATTGGTTTACTCTTAGCACAAAAAAGTGGCATGAGAGAGCTATCTCGTGATAACATAATCGATAATTTAAAATAAATTAAATTTAAAGGAGACCTGGTCTATTTGGCTTTGGTCTCCTTCTTCTTTTCTATTTAATTTGCCCAATTCATGGAATATTTTATGGCTTCGTGCCATCTTTTCATCTTTTTATCTCTATCTTCATCTTCCATTTTTGGCTCGAAATATTTTTCTACTTCATTAAATTCTTTTATTTCATCAATATTTTTCCAGAATCCAACTGCAAGTCCTGCCATATAACAAGCTCCAAGTGCTGTAAGTTCCACTACCTTTGGTCTTGTGACTTCAACTCCAAGAATGTTTGATAAAAATTGCATCAAGAAATTATTTTTGCTGACGCCACCATCCACCTTTAGTGATTTTATTTTTGTCTTTGAATCTTCTTGCATGGCTTCCACTACATCGCAGCTTAAATATGCAATTGACTCCAAGGCTGCCCTTATTATGTGATATTTATTGACTGAACCTGTAAGTCCTACTATAGATCCCCTGGCGTATTGGTCCCAATAGGGCGCACCCAAACCTGTAAATGCTGGTATAAAGTAGCAGTCATTGGTGTCTTTTACTTTGCTCGCCATGTATTCTGAGTCATCTGCTTGGTCAAGTATTCTTAAGTTGTCCCTCAAGAAATTAATGCAAGACCCTGCTTCAAAAATTGAGCCTTCAAGAGCATATTTAA
The DNA here is from genome assembly GCF_946998875.1 of uncultured Peptoniphilus sp. Taxonomy (GTDB): domain Bacteria; phylum Bacillota; class Clostridia; order Tissierellales; family Peptoniphilaceae; genus Peptoniphilus_A. The sequence continues at coordinate 14,581 of NZ_CAMQAY010000010.1, forward strand.
CTTCGCCATTTATGGACCAGGCAATAGTTGATACAAGTCCATTTTGTGACCTTATAAGCTCGTCGCCAGTATTCATGAGTATAAAGGCACCCGTGCCAAAAGTGGACTTAGCCATTCCCTTTTCAAAGGAGGCTGTGCCAAAAAGTGATGACTGTTGGTCTCCTATTGCCGCTGCAATTGGTATCTCGCAGCCTAAATATTTTGATTTGCACTTGCCATAAACCTCGCTTGAATTTTTTATTTCTGGCAGCATGGACTTTGGTATGTCAAAAATTTCTAATAGTTCGTCGTCCCACTTCTTTTCTTTTATGTTAAACAACATGGTTCTTGACGCATTTGTGTAGTCAGTTATGTGAACTTCGCCGTCTGTGAGTTTATAGATGAGATAAGTCTCTACGGTCCCGAACAATAGTTCTCCTCTATCAGCCATTTCTCTTGCGCTTTCTACATTTTCAAGAATCCATCTGATTTTTGTGGCAGAAAAATAGGGGTCTATTACAAGACCTGTCTTTTCTTTTATTTTCTCTTCAAGACCATTTTCTTTTAACTCTTCGCAATATTTTGAAGTCCTCTTACATTGCCATACTATGGCGTTATAAACTGGCTCCATAGTTTTTTTGTTCCAGACAATTGTCGTCTCTCTTTGGTTTGTTATGCCTATTGCAGCAATATCCTTTGGGTCAATTCCCTTACGAGACATAGCTTCCACTGCAGTACCAATTTGCTTTGACCAAAGGTCTTCTGCTTCTTCTTCCACATAGCCAGGCTTTGGAAAGTGTTTAATTAATTCCTTTTGTGCAACTGATACTGGATTTCCTTTTTTATCAAAAATTATAGTTCTTGCAGATGTTGTACCTGCATCAAATGCCATTATGTATTTCATTTAATCACCATCCTTATTATACCATTAATGAGAGAGTTTTTTGCAATTTAACTTTTTTCCAATAAGTGCTATAATTATTTTAATCTTTGCTGATATGGCTCAGTTGGTAGAGCAATTGATTCGTAATCAATAGGTCGGCGGTTCAAATCCGCCTATCAGCTCCATTTTATATGAGAAAAGCTGACTTGTAAAAGCCAGCTTTTTTTATCTTCCATATTTTTCTATAATATTATCAATCATCTTTGAATTTTTTGAACTGATATTGTAATAAATATTGTTTACTCTGATAGTAAGTCCAGTCTTTACAAAGGAAATCTTGTTTCCGCTTGTAAAGTAGACATTTATATAGTTTGCAATCTCAGCATTTGTGTCCTTATTTGCTTGTTTTCCTCTCAAACCATTTAAATCTTTTACTATTTTATTTACAATTTTATCTTCCTTTATTGTCTTCATATTGTCTGTCTTAAATCCGATTATTTCAATATAATCTACATCTTTTGGATTGATATCAACTATTTTATTTCGCGATGAAACTAGACTCACTCCAAAAAACATAATTACAACAAAAAATATGAAGAGAACAATTTTTGATTTATTTGATTTTCTTCCTTTTCTCGCCATTATATATATAAAACTCCATTCATAAATACGTAAGCTCTTCCCCCGACGCGAACTTTATTCTCTCTCTCTGCTAAACTTGCATTGACCTTAGAAATTCTTCCAATATAATCGCCCTGTATAGCTGTAATTCTCTTTTCTTCAGTGATTTTATTTGAGCTCAAATAATACATAGTTGCAGCAGTTGATGTGCCACTTCCAAACTCTTCATCTTCACCAATTATTGGAGAAAAAGTTCTCTGTTTAATTTCTTTTCCATCACTTGTTGTAAAGGCGTGAATAGAAATTATATTTTCTTCCTCTGAAATTTTTAGTGCCTCTTTCTTGTCTAGGGCGATTGAAGATAGGGCTCTTTCATCTTTCACAGGAACTAGAATGTCACAAGTTCCTGTTGAAATTTTCTCCATGTTCAAATTCTCGCAGATTTCAAGTCCAATATCCTCCTGCTTTAAATTCAGAATCTTTAAAATCCTATCTTGGTGCTCAAATTTTTCTTCTAAAAGAACATCTAAATTCATATAGACATTTTGAATTTTTCCATCCTTATACTCAAGCTCAACGGGAATCTTCCCAATTTTTGTGTGTTGAATAATTTTCTTTATGCCTTCATCTTCGCTTTTAATATATTCATTTTCTGCAAGAGCATAAAAAGTTGCAACAGTTGCGTGTCCACACAAGTTTATCTCTCCATGAGGAGTAAAAAATCTCGTCAAATAACGGTCTCTATCTAATTCTCTTACAAAAACAATTACAGATTGATTTATGTCCTTGGCAATATTTTCCATGTCAAGATCTGTAAGTCTTCCATCGTCAATTACAACTCCAGTTGAATTTCCCATAAAGGCCCTATCTGAAAAGGCTGATACTAAATATGTTGTATAAAATCTCTTCATATGTCACAAAGCCCTCTGCAAAATATAATCTGCAATCCTTGATAAGTCTTCATCGCCATAATATTCTATCTCAATCTTTCCGATTTTTCCTCTTTTTTTGATGCTTACTTTGGTTCCAAGAGTTCTCTCAATTTCATTTCTTAAGTCTTCCATAAAAATATCAGCAACTTCTCTCTTTTCTGCCCTTGTACTATTATTGTCGTTAACAGGAAGAGAGTGTTTTATAATTTTCATAGCTTCTTTATACTGTTTGTCGCCATCTTTAATAGATAGCAAATTTTTTCCATGAGATGGGCTAATTTTCTCTTCTTCTAATAGCTTTAAAACTCTTGGGTCAAGCTTTAAAAGTCTAATTGTATTTCCAATATATTGTCTACTCTTGCCAATCTCATCTGCAAGTTCCTTTTGTGTCAAATCTTGTGAATCCAAAAGATGAATGTAGCTCATGGCTTCTTCTACTGGATTTAAATCTTTTCTTTGAATATTTTCTATAATTGCAATTCTACTTGAAATTTCATCAGAAACATCTTTTACAATAGCAGGAACGCTTACTAGTCCAGCCTCTATTGCAGCTCTATATCTTCTTTCTCCAGCTATAATTTCGTACTTGTCATCCTTTTTCTTGAGAAGTAGGGGTTGAATTACTCCATATTTTTCAATGGATTTTGATAAATCATTTAATTCATCTTTGTCAAAATTTTTTCTAGGCTGAGCTTCATTTGGAACAATGTCATCTAGGTCAACCTCCATTAGTTTTGAAGTCTCTTCTTCTATAACTTCTCTTATTTTTTCGCTAGATGATAAGAAATTTCCAATTCCTCTTCCTAGTCCTGTTTTTTTAGCCATCTATTTCACCTATTACTTCCTTGGCAAGATCTATATAAGCCTTTGCTCCCTTAGATTTGCTGTCATAATCAAATATATTCATTCCAAAACTTGGTGCCTCTGCCAGCCTAACATTTCTTGGTATAAAAGTTTTAAAAACTTTATCCTTAAAAAATTTTCCCACTTCTTCAACAACTTGATTGGAAAGGTTAGTCCTACCATCATGCATGCACATTACAACACCCAAGATGCTCAAATTTGGATTGAAATTATCTCTTACAAGAGTGATTGTATCCATGAGTTGTGATACTCCTTCAAGGGCGTAGTACTCGCATTGCACAGGGATAAGAATTTTGTCGCTTGCCACTAAAGACATCATAGATAAGACTCCAAGTGAAGGAGGGGAGTCAATGATTACAAAATCATAGTCGTCTCTTACTTTATCTATCATTTTCTTTAACTTGTATTGCCAATCAGCGTATCTTGCAAGTTCAATTTCTACGCCAGCAAATTCTCCACTTGATGGAATAATATCAAGTTTATTAAAACTTGTTTTATAAATTGAATCCGTCTCTTCGTCAATGACAAAGTCGTAAATCATTTTTTGAAACTCGTAAACTCCAAGGCCTGATGTTGCATTACCTTGTGGATCCATGTCGACTATAAGAGTCTTTTTGCCTCTCAAAGCCAGTGCTGAGCTTAAATTTATGACGGTGGTGCTTTTCCCAACTCCGCCTTTTTGATTAAAAACTGTAATTACAACAGACATTTTTTACCTCATTTCTATATTATTAATAATACCATGTTTAAAATTTTTTTTAAAGATTAAGCAAAAAAATAAGCTCCAAAAATTTATTTTGAAGCTTAGCTCTACGTGGAGCATTTTTTATTTTTTATTGATGCTCTACATAGAGCATTTTTTATTTTTGCCTTCATGCTCTATGTAGAGCATTTCTTATTTAATTTCTTTATGTTAATTATCAAAGTGGTGACTTCCTTGGCTTTCCTCCGCCTCTTGGATACTTTTTATCTGTGTGTTTAAGCTTTTTTATAACAATTATATAGTGGTCAATGTCATTAGGTAGGGGAGTGTGAATAACATTTTGAACTTCTCCACCCATAACTTCTATTGCCCTTTTGGCATTTTTTAATTCTTCTTCATACTCTGGACCCTTTTGAGAAATAAAATATCCGCCAACTTTTACAAAAGCCATGGCATATTCTGTAAGAGTGGATAAGTTTGCGACAGCTCTTGAAACTGCAATGTCGTATTGTTCTCTATAATCTTCTTTTCTTGCAATTTCTTCTGCCCTTGCGTGGATTGCCTTTATATTTGTAAGACCTAGCTCTTCAATTACTCCATCCAAGAAGTCAATTCTCTTTCTGAGAGAATCAAGTAAAGTTATGTCCAATTCTTCATTGTAAAGCTTTAAGGGTATTCCTGGAAATCCTGCACCAGTTCCAATGTCTATGATTTTTTTCTCTACATCAAATAAACCAGTCTTAAAAAGACTTAAGGAGTCCAAAAAATGTTTTACATTAAACTCATCTTCTTCAGTAATTCTTGTGAGGTTGGTGTGCTTGTTGTATTCGAGAATTAATTCTTTATATTTTTCAAATTTATCAATATTTTTCGTGTCCAGACCGAAATCTACCATGTAATCAATTAACATTTTTTCTCCTCATTTGTTCAAGGTGTATCAAAAGTACATTTATATCTGCTGGTGAAACTCCCGTTATTCTCGAAGCTTGACCAATTGATTCTGGTCTTATGTCTGAAAGTTTTTCTCTTGCTTCTATTCTAAGTCCGTCCATATTTTTATAGTCAATATCCTTCGAAAGCTTTTTATTTTCAAGCTTTTTAAATTGTTTAATTTGTATTTCTTGCTTTTTGATATAGCCTTCATATTTTATTTCTATTTCAATATTTCTTATTACATCGTCGCGGACAAAAGGTCTGTCCTTGTCAAAGACTTCTAGCTTTTTGTAGTCTAATTCAGGTCTTTTTATTAGCTCATAAAGTGAGAAGGAGTTTTGAGTTTCAGTTGAGCCAAGACTTTCAAGAATTTTGTTGTTTTCAGCAGTTGGATTGATTTGAATTTTTTTAATTCTAGCAATTTCTTCTTCAATTGCATTTTTTCTGTAGAGATAAGCCTTATATCTTTCATCATCTACAAGTCCAATGTCTCTTCCTTTTTGAGTTAGTCTCAAATCTGCATTGTCTTGCCTTAGTGTTAGTCTATATTCTGCTCTTGAAGTCATCATTCTATAGGGTTCAAGGCTCCCTTTTGTAACTAAATCGTCAATCAAAACTCCAATGTATGCCTCTGACCTATCTAATACAAAGGGCTCTTTTCCTTGAACTTTTAAAGCTGCATTTATACCTGCCACAATTCCTTGACATCCAGCTTCTTCATAACCGCTAGAACCGTTAATTTGTCCTGCAAAAAATAGTCCCTCGTAGTCCATGTGCTCCAAGCTTCTCTTTAAAAGAGTTGCATCAATTGCATCATACTCAATGGCATAGGCTGGTCTTAAAATTTTGCAATTTTCCATTCCAATTATTTCTTTATAAAATTCTTGTTGAATTTCTACTGGTAGGGAAGAGGAAACTCCTTGAATATACATCTCATCAGTTGTAAGTCCTTCTGGTTCAATGAAAACTTGATGGGCATCTCTATCTGCAAATCTTGTTACCTTATCTTCAATTGATGGGCAGTATCTTGGACCCTTTCCCTCTATGTCGCCAAGTGCCAAGGCTGATCTTCCAATGTTTTCTCTTATAATGTCGTGACATTTTTTTGTAGTGTAAGTTAAATAACAAAGCTCTTGGTTAATGTCATATTCTTTGTCTATGTTTAAGAAAGAAAAAGGAACAATTTTTTCGTCTCCATGTTGCTCTGTCATGACTGAATAATCTATTGATTTTCTCAAAACTCTTGCAGGAGTACCAGTTTTTAGCCTTCTAAGCTTCATTCCAAAATCTTTTTCAAGGCTTTCTGAAAGATAATTTGCTGGTCCAAAGCCACTTGGTCCAGAAGAATAATTCACTTCTCCCATAAATACCCTGGACTTTAAATAAGTTCCAGAGCAAATTACAACACATTTAGTATTGTATTTTGCTCCATTTTTAGTCAATACTCCAGTAACTTTGTTGCCCTCTTTTAAAATTCTAATGGCTTCATCTTGCACAAGATAGAGATTATCTTCATTTTCCAAAACTCTCTTCATCTCTTCGTGATACTTTCTCTTGTCGGCTTGAACTCTAAGTGAGTGAACTGCTGGACCCTTTGAAGTATTAAGCATCCTTGATTGGATAAAAGTCTTGTCTATATTTTTCGCCATTTCTCCGCCAAGGGCGTCAATTTCACGCACTAGGTGTCCCTTTCCTGTGCCGCCAATGTTGGGATTACAGCTCATTTGTGCAATTGAATCCAAGTTTATACATAGTAAAAGAGTTTTTGCACCAAGTCTTGCAGAAGCAAGAGCAGCTTCACTGCCTGCGTGACCTGCTCCAATTACTACTGTGTCAAAATCTCCAGCTTCAAAATATTTAATATCTGACATCTTTACCTACTTTCCTATACAAAAATCAGAAAATACTCTGTCCAAAATATCTTCTGTAGTAATTGTTCCTGTTATTTCAGAAATATGAGCAATTACATTTTCAAGGTCAACTTCAATTAAATCTAAAAACACCCTTTTATTTAAACTCTCATTTACCTCTAAAAGCTCTTTTTTTGCTTCCCTTAATGCATTTATATGTCTCAAATTAGAAAGCACCGTATCGGAGGAAATTTGAAGCTCTCCATCAAAAAACAAATCTATAATAAGTTTTTCGACTTTCATTACTGATTCATTTTCCATAACTGAAAGTCTCAAATAATCATCTTTAAAATATTTTTCGATTTCATCATCAGAAATCTTTTGTTCTAAGTCGTCCTTGTTTAAAATGATAATATGTTTTTTATTTTCAATTAATTTTAAAATTTCCTTGTCGTCTTGGTCAAAGTCTCTCGATAAATCAAAAATAGCAATTACAAGGTCTGCATCCTTTAACTTCTCTCTTGCAATATTTACGCCGATTTTTTCAACTTCATCCTCAGTCTCTCTAATGCCGGCAGTGTCAGAAATTTTTAAGAGAACTCCATCTAAATTGATATAATCTTCAATTACATCTCTTGTTGTTCCTGCAATGTCTGTTACAATTGCCCTGTCGTACTTTAATAGACCATTTAAAAGAGAAGACTTGCCAACATTTGGCTTGCCAAGAATTACTGTGTTTATGCCGTCTCTTAATAGTCTTGAGTTTTTAGAATTTTCAAGAAGTTTATCCATCTTTTCCAAAATCTTATTACTTCTGTCGAGAAGGTCGTTGTAGGCAGCATCTTCTATATCTTCGTCAGGAAAATCGATGTTTGCCACAATTAGCGCCTGCATGGAAACAAGTTCATCCTTTAATTTATTTAAAACTTCACTTAAGGCACCACCAAGTTGATTTAAACCAAGGTCAAAGGAAATGTCTGTCTTGGCTTTAATAAGGTCTATTACAGCTTCGGCTTGAGTTAAATCAATCCTACCATTTAAAAATCCTCTCTTAGTAAACTCGCCTTTTTCAGCAAGCCTTGCGCCTTTTGAGAGAATTAAATTTAAAATTCTCTTCACAGAGACAACGCCACCATGACAGTGGATTTCTACAATATCTTCTGCAGTGTAGGAGTGAGGTCCCTTCATCTTAACTACTAAAACCTCATCAATTTTTTTGTCACCGTCACATATATGACCGTATAAAAACTTTCTGTTTTCAGCCTCTGCCATCTTAACTTTACTTGCAGACACAAAAATCTTATCTATTATATTTATTGAATCGTCGCCGCTCATTCTTACAATGGCAATACCAGCTTCACCAATTGCAGTAGAAATTGCAGCAATAGTATCATTTAAATTTCCCATAAAATCAGTCCTTTTAAACTATATTACTACAATTAAAGGAAATAAAAAAGAAGGCTTTTAAAATAAAGCCCTCATAAATATTTTATTTTCAATATTTTCTTTCCTTTTGAATTACAACTTTTCTAAAAGGATCTTTACCTTCAGAGTGTGTAAGCACTCCTTCATAATCTTGCAAGGCTGTATGGATAATTTTTCTTTCATAAGAATTCATAGGTTCAAGTTTAACTGACCTACCAGTCTTAGTTACCTTATTAGCCATTTTCTTTGCAAGATTTATAAGAGTTTCTTTTCTCTTTTCTCTATAACCACTAGAATCTAAATTGACTCTAATATATCTTGAAGATTTCTTATTGACTATCAAATTTAAAATATATTGAATTGAATCAAGAGTTACACCTCTTTTTCCAATTAAAATACCTAGTCTATTTTCATCTCCATTTACATTAATGTTTAGGACATTGTCCTTAAGCTCCATTTCCACAATGTTTTCAAGTTCAAAAGTTTCAAGAATTTTTGAAATAAAATCTCTAGCAGCATCTAAAATATCTTCATTTTCTTCTTCAATGCTCTTTAAGCTTTCATCAGCATCATCAAATTCTTGAATTTCTTCAGTGGAAATTTCCTTATTTTCGATTTCAAGTTCAACATCTTTGTGAACTGTTTCGTGGCTCTTCTCTGTTTCAATTTCTTCATTAAATATTTCATTTAAAATACTTTTAGTCTCGTCTTCCTTTGGCCATACTTTTACAGTGGCGTCCTTAGAACCAATAAGTCCCAAAAATCCCTTTTGACCTTCATCTAGTATTTCAATTTCAGCATTTTCTCTTGAAATATTTAATTCGCTTAGAGCCTCTCTTACTGCTTCATCTACGGATTTTCCCGTTTTAATTACATAATTCATTACTTATCCTTAACCTCAACTTCTTCAATCTCTTCTTCGACAATCTTATTAGTAATAAGCTGTTGGACTATTGAAAATATATTAGAAACAGTCCAATAAATAACAAGACCAGCTGCATATTTTCTCGCCATTGAAAAAATTAAAATTGGCATTACAACCATCATAGTAGTCATCATAGACTTAGCTTGATCAGCACCTGCACCTTGAGTAGCAGGGTTTTTAGTAGTTATAAAACTTACTAAAAATGTTGAAACAGCAGCTATTACTGGCATGATAAAAGTTGTATCTACATGATCAATATTTTCTATATAGAAGAAATTCTTGTTCATGGCTTCATAAAAACCTGGGTCTGTAAAAGCAAAGGTTTGTGGGTTTATAAAGACTCTATAAAACGCAATTAATACAACCATTGTTATAATCATAGGAAGGCATCCTGCAGCAACATTTGTATTATTTTCCTTATAAAGCTTTTGTTGTTTAGCAGCTAAAGTTTGCGGATCATTTTTGTACTTTTTTTGAATTCTCTTAAGCTCAGGTTGAATTTTTGCCATTTTCTTTTGATTTTTCATTTGAGAAATGTTAAGTGGCAAAATTAAAAGCTTAATAATAATAGTAGCAATAATAATTGAAAGTGCAAAATATGAAACTTGAGCTGGTTCATTTGGCATAATTGCAGCAAGGCCATCGTATATGAACTTTACAAAAATACCAAGTATAGAACTAATTAAATGCATTAATAAATTCCTCCAATATTAAATGAGAGGATCGTAACCGCCTTTATGAAAGGGATGGCATTTTAAAATCCTTCTAATTGTAAGATAAGATCCTTTAAAAAAACCATATTTTTCGTAGGCTTCATAACTATATTGTGAACAAGTGGGTGTAAATCTACAGTGTCTTCCTGGTAAAAGATATGTTGAAATAAACTTTTGATAAAATCTTATTAATAACATACATATTTTACTCATTTAATCATCTTCTTTTGTCTTTTTAAAACAGAAAAAAAAGAATTCTTAAAGTCTTTAAAATCAGATTCACTAGCATCCTTTTTTGCAACGAATACATAATCATAACCTGAATTTATTTTATGAGAATTCTCCCTTAAAAGGTGTTTTAATCTTCTTCTAACAAAATTTCTCTTTACTGCATTTCCAACTTTCTTAGTTACAGTTATGCCGAACCTTGGATAATCTCTCTTATTTTCTACAGTAAATAGAGTGATATATCTTGAGCCAGAAATTTTCTTATTAGAATAAACCCTCTGAAATTCACTATTCTTTTTTAAATAACAATCCTTCATTATAAAACCTAAGCTGAAAGTCTCTTTCTGCCCTTTCTTCTTCTTGCCTTGATAACAGCTCTACCTGCTCTAGTTCTCATTCTTGAACGAAAACCGTGTTCTCTTTTTCTTTGTTTGTTTTTTGGTTGAAAAGTTCTCTTCAAAGTTCTCACCTCTTTCTATCCTTATCATTTTATTTACAAATGGGAAAGTTGTCAAGTATTATCAATAAATTATCAATAAAATAATAGATTTTTCCCATGAAAAATAAATAAAACAAAAATCTTTCAAAATCCAAGATTGTTGATAAGTCTACCATTATTTGTTAAAATATATGTGGATAAATATGAAGTGTATGTATATAAAAACAAAATTGTTTATAAATAAAGTTATTAACATTCTGTTGATAAAGTGTTGATAATTTTATTTTTATTTTTCTAAAATTAGTAAATTTTCAAATTTTTACAAAAATTTATCAACAAATTTACTAAAATTTACTTGTTTATAATTTTTTATCCACAGGTCTATTAACAATTGTAGATTTACTTATAAACAAAAAATTATAAACAAAGAGTAATTTGTTAATGAGGAGGAAATATGGACAAAGAACTTTCCACTATGTGGGAATCTTTCTTAAAGGAACTTGAAAAAAGATCTATGTCTCAAGTTACATATTCCACTTGGTTTTCCAGAATGCTTCCAAAATCAATTGACTACGACAATAAAAAAATTGTAATTACAGTTCCATCGCCCTTTATAAGAGATTATCTTGCCAATAACAAAAGACATTTCAATTTAGTTGGCGATGCATTAAAGGAAATTACAGGTATTGATTTTGATATTAGCATTATTTCAGAAGATGAGGCAAGTGACACAAATCCTGCAGGCCTTGTAAATAAGAAATTTTTAAATGTTTCTAGGCTCAATCCAAAATATACTTTTGAGACTTTTGTAGTTGGCAAGAGCAATGAATTTGCTCATGCAGCTGCACTTGCAGTTTCTGAAAATTATGAAAATCCGCAAAATGCCTTTTCAAACCCACTTTTCATATATGGAGGTGTTGGGCTTGGAAAGACCCATTTAATGCACGCAATTGGACATTTTGTACTAGAACAAGATCCTACTAAAAAAATTTTATACGTTACAAGTGAGCAGTTTACAAACGAACTTATTAATTCAATTCAAACTAATAAGAACGAAGACTTTAGAAATAAGTATAGGAAGGTTGATCTTCTCTTAATTGATGATATTCAATTTATTGCCGATAAAGATAGGACTCAGGAAGAATTTTTCCATACTTTTAATGAACTTCACGAGCAAAACAAGCAAATTGTACTTACTTCTGATAAACCACCTAAGGAAATTAAAAGTCTTGAAGAAAGGTTAATTTCAAGGTTTGCCTGGGGTCTTGTAGTTGATATTGGACCACCAGATCTTGAAACTAGAATTGCGATTTTGAGAAAAAAAGCAGACTCAGAAGGTTTTGAAGTTAGCCAAGAAGTTATGAATTTTATTGCTGAAAATGTAAGAAGTAATATTAGAGAACTTGAAGGGGCCCTATCTCGAGTAATGGCATATTCTAAACTTACAGATTCTGAAATTTCAGTGGATTCTGCTGCCATTGTACTTCGTGATATTTACGAAACTAAGGCAAAAAAACAAATTACTGCAGAATTTATAAAATCTGAAGTTGCAAAAAAATATGGGCTTACAATTGATGATTTAAATTCAAGAAAGAGAACTAAGGCCATTGCTTATCCAAGACAAATAGCAATGTATATTACTAGAGAGCTCACTGATTTGAGTCTTCCAAAAATAGGCGATGTATTTGGTGGTCGTGATCACTCAACAGTAATTCACGCTTACGATAAAATAACAGAGGATTTAGATGATGATCCTATATTTAAAATTGAAATAACAAATTTAATAAAAGAAATAAAATCTTAGTTGTTGATAACTTTCAATAAGTTTAAAACTTATCAACAGCTTATCAATATTAAATTTTATTTTATCTCATAGATTAGAGGGACTTATACACAAATCCACAAGCCTTACTACTATTACTAATTAATATACTATTTTCTAGGAGGAAAAAATGCTAATAAAGGTTAACAGAAAAGAACTGACAAAACATATTTCAATAGTTCAAAAGGCAATTTCTCAAAGAACAACTATGCAAATTCTTGAAGGCATAAAAATTACAGCTAAGGATAATACTTTAATACTTACAGCAACTGATACTGAGATAAGTATAGAGACAAAATTAAATGCCATAGTTGAAAGAGAAGGAGAAATCGTAATAAATTCCAGACTCTTTGGAGACATTGTTAGAAAACTTGAAAATGACATTATAAATATAAGTGTTGAAAATTATATGATGAACCTAAAATGTGGCGATTCTATTTTTAATATTTCTACTCAAAAAGCAGATGAATATCCGGATCTTCCAAAGGTTTGTGAGGATATAAATATACTTATATCTGCTAAGGATTTAAAAAATATTGTAAAGAAAACTACTTTTGCAGTTTCCACTGACGAATCAAGAATTGTCTTTACTGGTGTCTTAATGGATATAAAGAAAAACTTTATAAACTTTGTTGCACTAGATGGTTTTAGAATGGCAATTCAAAAGCTTCAAAAGGAAACTGGAATAGAAAATAAAGTTATAATTCCATCAAGGTCTCTTAATGAACTTGTAAAAATAATTGATGATGACATAGATGTTGTCTTAAAAATTTCAAGAAATAATATAGTTTTTAAATTTGATGAAACTGTATTTTATAGCACTCTTTTAAGTGGAGAATTTTTCAGCTACAGCGCACTTTTAAGAGATGAACACAAAATTTCTACTACTGTATCTAAAAGAGAATTTCAACTTGCAGTGGAAAGAGCATCTCTTCTTGCAAGAGAAGACAGGGCAAATCTTATAAAATTAAATGTAAATGAGAATTATATTAACATTAAGAGTAACTCAGAGATTGGAGATGTTTTTGAAAAAGTTAAGACATCTGAACATGATGAAAGTTTAGATATTGCTTTTAATTCAAGATATATTTTAGATGGAGTAAAAATTTTAGAATCAGAAGATATTGTGCTTAATTTCACAGATTCTGTAAATCCACTTATAATTACAGAAGCTGAAGATGAAACATATATATATCTTGTACTTCCAGTAAGACTTGCGGGGTAAAGATGGAAACTATAAATATAGACACTGAATTTATAAAACTAGATTCTCTCTTAAAACTTACAGGACTTGCAGAATCAGGTGGCTTTGCAAAGGCTATGATTTTAGATGGACTTGTTAAAGTAAATGGAGAAGTTGAAACTAGACGAGGAAAAAAATTATACAAGGGAGATAAAATTTCCTTTGCAGGAAATGAATTTGTAATTGGTGAGAAATGAAACTCAAATATCTAAGACTTTTTAATTTCAGAAATTACAAGAGTTTAGATTTTATTCCTGGTGAAAATATAAATGTGCTTTATGGCTTAAATGCTTCAGGAAAGACAAATTTAATTGAATCAATTTATATGTCTATAAGGGCAAACTCTTTTAGAAATCCAAAGGACAAAGACCTTATAAATATTGACGAGAATGCTTCTAGCATAATAAGTAGATTTAATACTAGCGATTATAAAGATGACTTTCGAGTTGAAATTTCAAAGTTTGAAAATAAAAAATTATTTATTAATGATGAAAAAGTAAATACCAAAGATTATAGAAAATCAAGGTTTGTAGTCCTCTTTAATCCTGATGATCTCAATATTATAAAATATTCACCAAAGGAAAGAAGAAAATTTTTAGATGATTTACTGTCAAACATCGATTTAAATTATGATTTTTATATGTATAGGTACAGAAGACTTTTATTCGAGAGGAATAAACTCCTTAAGATGAATATGGATAAAAATCTTTTAGATGTATATGACAGAGAAATGGTAAAAAATGGCACAAAAATTATTATCATGAGGCTAAAGATTATTAAGAGGCTAAATGAAATTGCAAGGGAGCATTATAAATTAATTTCTGGCGATGATTTAAATATTACCTATCTTTCCACAGTTCCAGTTTTAGTAGATGAAAGAGAACTTATGGAAAGTTATTTAAAACTAATGAAGGATTCTCTTCCAAAGGACATAGAAAAGAAATATACAACCATTGGTCCTCACAGAGATGATTTAGATTTTAAGATCAACAAATTTTCTTCTAAAAGTTACGGCTCCCAAGGTGAACAGAGAAGTATTGTACTTAGTTTAAAATTAGCTGAAGCAGATTTGATTAAAGATTTATATAAAATAAAACCTCTTCTTCTCTTAGATGATGTTTTTTCAGAAATTGATTCAAATAGAAGTAGGTATTTATTACATTCATTAAAAGATTTACAGACCTTTATTACTACTACAGAAACTGATGACTTTTTAAAATCAGTTGATGCAAATTTTTATAAAATAAGTGAAGGTAAAGTAATGTATTAGAATAGGAGATAAAATGGCAAAGGACAAAAGACATTATGACGCATCGGACATACAGGTCTTAGAGGGACTAGATCCCGTTAGAAAAAGACCTGGGATGTATATTGGTTCTACTGGACCAAGAGGCTTACACCATCTAGTTTATGAAGTTGTAGATAACTCAATAGATGAGGCTCTTGCCGGCATATGCGATCACATAATTATTAAAATTAATAAAAATGGAAGTGTAGAAATTACTGATAATGGTTCAGGTATACCAGTTGCTGTCCATCCACAAACTGGTAAATCTACAGTAGAAACTGTACTTACAATTCTTCACGCAGGTGGAAAGTTTGACAACTCTGCCTACAAAGTTTCTGGTGGACTTCACGGTGTAGGTGTATCTGTAGTTAATGCTCTTTCCAATAAATTAGTTGCAACTGTAAAAAGAGATGGAAAAATCTATAGACAAGAATTTTCTAAGGGCATTAGAAAAAGTGAGCTTGAAGTAATTGGGGAAACTAAATTAGATGATACTGGTACAACAATTTATTTTGAGCCAGATGATACTATCTTTGAAACAGTAGAATTTTCTGACGAAGTTCTTTCTAAGAGATTTAGAGAGATGGCTTTTCTTAATAAGGGAATTAAAATTGAATTTATTGACGAGAGAAAAGATTTAAATGAAGTTTACCATTATGAAGGTGGAATTAAATCCTTTGTTGAATTTATAAATAAAAAGAAAAAGCCAATTCACGATGAAATTATTTATATAGATGAAGTTAGAGAAGAAACTGCAGTGGAAATTGCAATTCAATACACAGATTCTTACTCAGAAGTTGTTCTCTCCTTTGCAAATAATATTAATACTGAAGAAGGTGGAAGCCACCTTTCAGGCTTTAGGTCTGCTCTTACTAGAACTTTAAATGATTATGGCAGAAAAAATAATATTATTAAGGAAAAAGAAGAAAATCTTTCTGGTGAAGATGTTAGAGAAGGAATTTCTGCAGTAATAAGTGTAAAACTTACTGATCCACAATTTGAAGGACAAACTAAGGCAAAACTTGGAAATTCAGAAACTAGGGGAATTGTAGATTCAGTTTTATCTGAAGACTTGGCAGTTTTCTTGGAGGAAAATCCAAAAGTTGGAAAACAAATTTTAGACAAGGCCCTTTCAGCAAGAAGAGCAAGAGAAGCTGCTAGAAAGGCAAGAGACTTAACTAGAAAGAAAAATAATCTTGAGTCCATGACTCTTCCTGGAAAACTTAAAGATTGTCAAAATGATGATCCAGGAAAAAATGAAATCTTCCTAGTCGAAGGTAATTCTGCCGGTGGTTCTGCTACTGACGGCAGGGATTCAGCCTACCAAGCAATACTTCCTCTAAGAGGAAAGATTATGAATGTTGAAAAGGCAAGACTAGATAAGATGCTTAATTCATCTGAAATTCGTGCCATGATAACAGCCTTTGGAACAGGAATTGGAGAAGAATTTGACATAAATAAGCTAAGGTATGACAAGATAATAATCATGACCGATGCCGATGTGGACGGTGCCCATATTATGACCCTTCTTTTGACTTTCTTCTTTAGATACATGAAGCCACTCATAGAAGAAGGACATGTATATGTGGCTCAAGCTCCACTTTATGGAATAGAAAAGGGAACTAAAATCCTTAGATACTGTCACAATGAAAAGGAACTTAGACTTGCCATTAAGGAATACAAGGACGCAAAGATAAATATTAAGAGATATAAGGGTCTTGGTGAAATGAACCCAGAACAACTTTGGGAAACTACAATGAATCCAGACAACAGACTTCTCTTAAAGGTAAACATCGATGACTTAACAGAAGCTGATGATACTTTCTCAATTTTGATGGGAACTGATGTTGAGCCAAGAAGAGATTTTATAACAGAAAATGCAATTTATGCAGATTATATAGATGCATAGGGGTGAAAGATGACTGAAAATAAATTTATAGAATCAGGAATACTTGATGTAGATATTAATAAAAAGATGAGGTCCTCTTATCTCGATTATTCAATGTCTGTAATAGTTGCAAGAGCACTTCCTGATGTACGCGATGGACTAAAACCAGTTCACAGAAGAATTTTATACGGCATGCAAGGACTTAACCTTGCATCAGGTGGACCTTACAGAAAGTCAGCAAGACTTGTTGGGGATGTAATGGGTAAGTATCACCCTCATGGTGACTCATCTATTTATGAAGCAACAGTAAGACTTGCACAAGATTTTAACACAAGATATCCACTAGTTGATGGACAAGGAAACTTTGGCAATATCGATGGCGATGGCGCTGCAGCTATGCGTTATACAGAAGTAAGAATGACTAAGCTTGCAGAAGAAATGCTAAGAGACATTAATAAGGATACAGTTGACTTTGTTCCAAACTTTGACGAAAACGAAAATGAACCAACAATACTTCCATCTAGATTTCCAAATCTTTTAGTAAATGGTTCTTCTGGTATAGCCGTAGGTATGGCTACAAATATGGCTCCCCACAACATGAATGAATCAATTGATGGGATTATAGCCTATATTGACAACGACAATATTTCTATTGCTGAATTAAATGAAATAATCAAAGGACCAGATTTTCCTACAGGTGCTCAAATTATGGGAACTGAAGGAATAAAGGAAGCCTACGAAACTGGCAGAGGAAAAATTACTGTAAGGGCAATTGCAGAAGTAAAGAGTTTTAAAAACAATCGTGAAAAAATTGTAATCACAGAACTTCCTTATCAAGTAAATAAATCTGCTCTAATTATGAAAATTGCTGATCTTGCAAAAAATAAAGTAATTGATGGAATTTCAAATATAACAGATGCTTCAAATAGAAAAGGCATCAACATAATTGTTGAACTAAAAAGAGATGCCAATGCAGAAGTTGTTTTAAATAAGCTTTATAAAAATACACAAATGCAAACAACTTTTGGAATTATAAATCTTGCCCTAGTAAATGGAAGGCCAGAAGTTTTAAATTTAAAGGAAATCATAAGATATTATGTGGACCACCAAGTTGAAGTTGTAACTAGAAGGACAAAGTTCGACTTAGACAAGGCTGAAAAGAGAGCTCACATAGTTGAAGGACTTTTTATAGCCCTTGATAATATTGACAGAATCATAAAAATAGTAAGAGCATCTAAGGATGACAATGAAGCAAAGGAAAAGTTCTACCAAGAATTTAAATTATCTGATGCACAGTCTCAAGCTATTTTGGATATGAGAATCAGAAGACTTACAGGACTTGAAAGAGAAAGACTTGAAGCTGAATATGAAAAGTTAAAGGCTGACATAAAATGGTTTAAGGAAGTTTTGGAAAATAACGATGTACTTATGAATGTCATAAAAGAAGAACTTCTCGAAATAAAAACAAAATATGGTGATCTTAGAAGAACTGTAATTTCTCACGACAGAACTGATATCGAAATGGAAGATATTATTAAGAGAGAAGATGTTGTAATAACTCTTACTCAATTTGGTTACATCAAGAGAATGAGCGAGGGAACTTATAAGCCACAAAAGAGAGGCGGCAGAGGAGTCTCCTCTGGAAATATGAGGGACGAAGACTTTGTCAAAGAACTTTTTGTCACATCAACTCACGATATGATTTTATTCTTCACATCTTTAGGAAATGTCTTTAAGTTAAAGGCTTACGAAATTCCAGAAGATTCAAGAACTTCAAGGGGAACTGCAATTATTAATCTACTTGATCTTCAAGAAGGTGAAAGAGTTACTTCAATAATTCCAGTGGAAGAATATGACCCTGACATGAATTTCTTAATGGTTACAGAAAAGGGACTTATTAAGAGAACTCCTTTTAAGGAATATAAAAACATTAGAAAATCTGGAATAATTGCCATAAAATTAAATGAAGGCGACAAGTTAATTGATGTTCATTTGACTAAGAATGACGAAGATGTAATCCTTGTAACTAAAAAGGGTCTTGCCATAAGATTTAATGAAGAACAAGTTAGAAAATCTGGCAGAAATTCCATGGGAGTTAAGTCAATTGATCTTAGTGATGATGACATTGTAGTTTCATCTGATTTACTTTGCGAAGATAAGTATCTTCTCGTAATATCAGAAAATGGTTTTGGTAAATTAACTGAAATAGATAAGTATAGACCACAAAATAGGGGCGGCAAGGGACTTCTAACTTATAAAATTACTAAGAAAACTGGAGATGTAGCTGCTGCTGCAGTTGTGGAAAAGGAAGACGATGTAATGATAATTGCAGATTCTGGAATTATTATTAGAATTTTGACAGAGGATATTTCAATTCAAGGAAGAAATACTTCTGGAGTTAAACTAATGAACTTGACAGATGCAAAAGTTGTAGCTGTTGCCAACTATATTGGAGATTAGGAGGCTTTATGGAATTTAAATTAGAGTCAAAAAACACTGATGAATTTTTAGTTTTATATCCAAAGGGAGAACTTGATGTATATAATACAAAAAAATTCAAAGAAAAATCTTTAAAGATTTATGAAAAAGACAAAAAAGATGTTTTATTTGACTGCAGTGAGTTAGAATATCTTGACTCAACAGGTCTCGGTTCACTTATTTTCATCTTAAAGGAAATAGAAAAAGACGGTCATAAAATTGTAATTGAAAATCTAAACAATTCAATACTAAAGCTCTTTAAGATAACTAAACTTGACGATATGTTTGAAATCAGGGGGTAGTATGGATAGGCTTAAATATCAAATACCAAATGATGCCAAATACTTTTCTACAGTAAGGCTTATGCTATCAGGGATTTTAAATCTTTTAAATAGAAATATTGAAGAAATTGAAGATTTAAAAATGGCAGTTACAGAATGTTTGAATATTGCACATAATCTAAGCGAAGAAGATCATATTGACTTGGTATTTGAAATAGAAGATGAAAAAAATATAAAAATTTGTGTAAGTGAAATTGAAGAGGAAAAACTAAAATCATGTGAGAAATTATCCCTCGCAAAAACGATTATAGACTCTCTTGTAGATGAATGTTATTTTAATGAAAATACATTTATTTTATCAAAAAAATTGTAAGGATTTGTTATGAATTTAAAGGAATACAACAATTTAGATAGAAGGCTTACAAAAGAAGAGAGAAAAGAACTTTTCAAAGAATATCACGAAACTGAAGACCAAGAAATAAGGGATATTTTAATAGAAGAGCATCTCTATATTGCAGAAATCCTATCTAAAAAATATACAGGTAGGGGGATAGATTACGACGATATTTATCAGGTTGCATCTATTGGTTTAATCTACGCTATACAGAGATACGACCCAGACAAGGGCTTTGAGTTTTCCTCTTTTGCCACGCCAACTATTATTGGAGAAATTAAAAAATATTTTAGGGACAATGGATGGACCATTAGAGTTCCTAGAAGAATCCAAGAACTTTCCAAAAAAATTGCAAATGCAACTGTAACCCTATCTCAAAAATATCAAAAGACCCCAACTATTGATGAGATTGCAGAATTTTTAAATTCAACTCCAGAAGAGATTATGGAGTCTATGGAAGCATCAAAGGTCTACACTCCACAGTCTCTTGACATAACTTATGATTCAGGAGATGAAAGTGAAGTTAACTTATCTGATTTAATTGGAGTAGAAGAAAAATATTTCGACAAGATTGAATCAAACGACTTTTTCAAAAGAGCCATGGAAAATTTAGACGAAGTAGAAAAAACTGTATTAATCGACAGATATTTTAATAAAAAGACGCAAGTTGTCATTGCAAAGGAACTTAACATTTCACAAATGACAGTTTCTAGGATAGAAAAGAAAGTTTTAGAGAAAATGAAAAAAGAACTAGCTAAGACTATGGAGGTATAATGAACAGAAATAGGTATCTAGTTTCACTTTTAAAACTAGTAAATATATTTGAAATAGTTGTGTCCGTTATGTTAATAGCTGGAGTTGTTATATCAGTGCCAGATATTTTGAAATATTATTTAAAAATAATTACAAGCGATGCCACACTTTCCTATAAAATATTTCAAAATTTTCTTTCTCACGTGCTTTTACTTGTAATAGCAATAGAATTTGTAGTCTTAATGATTGCACATACTGATACAAACATCATTCACTTAATATTACTTGTAATTTCCAGAAAGATGTTAGTCTATTCAGACAATATGGTGGACTTACTTATAGCTACTGTAGCAATTTCAGTTTTATTTGCAACTAGAAAATTCTTACTCACTGGAGTAAATATGGACAGCTATATAAATCAAAATAATGAATTTTCTGCGTCCACGCCTATTAAAACACTTAACAAAAAGTATAGCTTTGACATAGATCCAGGCGATTCAACTACACTTGGAGGTTATGTAACGGCACTTCTAATTAAAAATGCAGAAGAAGCAGAAGCAGGAGTAATAGTTGAAGATGGAGAACACATCTTCCAAATAGTAAAAATGGCAACTGGTGGAGTTATAGAAACTATTTCAGTTGAAAAAATTGACGAAAAAGAAAAAAAATAATTTGAAGGTCTATGATTTCATAGACCTTTCTTTTTATAGATTTAAAAAAATTTTTGAAATTACCTTTAAAATAAAAAGCAAGGCTTAATAACAAATGTAGATAAAAATAAAAAATTGTGGATAACTTTTTGTAAAATCTTAAAAATTTTATAAAAAACCTAAAAAATTCTCACTTATCCACAAAAAAAGACTCGAGATTATCTCGAGCCTTAATTTTTATATTACATAGTTTTTTTATCAGCTGGTAAAAAGGAATCAACAATACCAAGAATAAGAGCACCAATAATAGCGCCGAGAACTGATACTGTAAAGCCATCTACAATTTTGCCTGTGATAAATAGAATGATAGCAGCAACTACAAATCCGACAGCTCCTCTACCAAATGGTGAAGCGTCAACGCCTGTGAATTTATTAATTGCCCAGTCTAAAATACCAATTACAACAGCTGCCATAATAGCAGTTGTATACCCATCAGTTTGAATTCCTATAGAAAGTGCAGAAGTTATAAGAATTGCTAATCCACTAATAAGAATTTTGATTATTAATTTTATCATAATCTCCCCTCCTGATTTATTTATAACCAATGAATAACAAATTAAACAATTTTTAATAAGTTTGGGTATATAAAGAGGGGAGGTTTGTAATGAAATTTTTAAAAATAGAAGTATTTATTCCCAGAGAGAATACAAAAAAATTAATGGAAAAAGTAAATGAAGGCGGATTTTTAAAGGAAGAAAATTATGACTTTTGTTATGCAGAAACACCTGTCACAGGTCACTTTAGACCCATAGAAGGAGCAAATCCCTACATAGGAAATATCGGAAAAGTGGAAGACGTGCTAGAAAATAAAGTTGAGTTTAGGATAAGAAAAAAAGATTTAGATGAAGTAATGAAAATAATAAGAGAAAATCACCCCTATGAAGTGCCAGTTATAAATGTAATTGAGCTTTATAATGATTAAAGAAAAATTTTTTGCAATAAAAAATTTGTGCAATAAAAAATCACCTGCTAATGCAAGTGATAGTGGCGTCTACGAGAGGAGTCGAACCTCCGGCCCCACGCTTAGGAGGCGTGTGCTCTATCCTACTGAGCTACGTAGACCTATAAAATAATTGTATATAAATTTATAAGAAGTGTCAATTATTTGTGACACTTCTATTTTTTTATTAAATTTTATTTTTGAAAATTAAAAACTAAAAATTATGCTGCCTTTTCTATGTTGACAAAAATTTCCTCAAAGACCCTTTTAAATTTGTTGAGAAATCCTCTCTCATAGACTTTGTCCTTAACTATTAAGTCACTTTTATAAATTAAGTCATCATCTCTATAAAAAGAAATTTTTCCAACAGAAGTGCCTGCTTCTAGGGGAGCCTTTAAGTCCTCGTCAATATTTACAATTTCCCTTAATTTTTCATCAGACTTTGAGAGAACATATCCCAATTCCTTTTGATAGACTGGTATGTTTTCATCTTGCGAGTTTAAGACTTCAATATTCCTTACCTCTTTATTTGTGTCGCCCACTGCATTATAGCCGTAGCCTTCAAAGCCCTTTGTTATAAGTCTCTTGCAAGCTACAAATCTTTCAAAATCGGAATTGGAGCCAGTTGTTATACAAATTAACCTCATGTCCTTTGATTTGTTGTCTACGCCCTTTTTAAGACCTGTCAAGATTACACATCTGCCTGCTGCATTTGTGTAGCCTGTTTTTAGTCCGTCAACTTCAGGCACAATGCCAAGGACTGGATTTGTGTTGTACTCAATAAATTTCCTGTCAGGTTCTTCTATTTTTTCAATAGTTGTGTACTTTAATATTTCAGGATGGACTTTCAAAAGTTCTGTTGCAAGCTTAAACATTTCTCTTGTAGTCATCTTGTTGTATTCAACAATTTCATAATTAGTAAGTCCCGTTGGGTTTACCATAAGGGCATTTTTTAGTCCAAGTTCTTGGCACTTGTCATTCATCAACTTTACAAAGCCTTCTGTTGAGCCGCCAACATATTTTGCAAGGGCTGTTATTGCATCATTACCTGAGACAACCATTGATGCCTCTATTAGTTTTTCCACGCTAACCTTGTCCCCTTCCTTTAGTTTAAAGGAAGAGCCCATTAGGGATGCCACTTCGTGGTCTATAACTACCTCATCATTTAGTGAAATTTCCCCCTCTTCTACTTTATCTAAAATTACAAAGATAGAAACGAGTTTTGAAGTTGATGCCATTGCACGAACTTCATCTAAGTTGTAGCCTTCTAAAATTTCACCAGATTTATAATCTCCCAAGAGATAGGACTTAGTAAGTCCCTCCAAGGGAACTTCTTCTAATTTTTTAATTTTGTCTGCTTCATATTGGTTTGCCTTTTGCACACCTTCTTTAGTTGGCACTAAAAAGTTTTGATTTCTAATTGTATTTGGATCAACTTCTTGAGCTGTTACATTTGTATTTGCAAATTCTTCTGCCTCATTATCTAGAGCAACTACACTTAAAGGAGTTGTTATAAAGATAAGGGCAACAGATAAGTATAGAAGTAATTTCTTCATTTTACACCTCGGCAAATATTGTATCAAATTATAAATAAATTGTAAATTAATGATAATATAAAGTCCCTTTGATTATTACAAGTCCTAATTTGTGGGTATTAAATATAAATATAAGCGCCAATGTGTTATAATAAAATTTATAAATTTTACAAACAATTCAAAAGGACGCACGAGGAGATTATAATGGATAAAGAAAAAATTGAAAAAGCTGTAGAAATGATAATCGAAGCAATTGGAGAAGACAAAACTAGAGAAGGTTTAGTTGAAACTCCAGCAAGAGTTGCAAGGATGTATGAAGAAGTCTTTGCTGGAATTGGCAAGACTGCTGAAGAACATCTTTCAAAAACTTTTGAAATCACTGAAGACAATATAGTTGTAGTAAAGGACATAAACTTTTACTCAATGTGCGAACATCACTTCCTTCCCTTTTATGGCAAGGCACACATTGCCTATATTCCAGACCAAAAGGTTGCTGGACTTTCTAAACTTGCAAGAACTGTAGAAACTTATGCAAAAAAACCACAACTTCAAGAGAGACTTAGCATTGAAGTTGCAGATGCCATGATGAAATATCTTGAGCCTAAGGGAGTTTTAGTTGTAATTGAAGCTGAGCACATGTGCATGAACATGAGGGGAGTTAAAAAACCTGGCTCAAAAACTGTTACAGCAGTTGCTAGAGGAGTTTTGGAAACAGATGAAAAGCAAAAGCAAGAAGCTTTTAGGTTAATTGAATTCAAGTGAAAAATACAAACAAAATAGTTTTAAGTAAAATTTACAGGGACTATTTAAATGAATTGGAATACCTTGAAAGAGACAGATTTTTTTGCAGGCACAATTACGAGCATTTTATATCTGTGGCTAGAATTTGCTATATATTAAAATTAGAAGAAGATGTGGATGTTGATAAGGACATGATTTATGCCACTGCCCTCCTTCACGATTTGGGACGAGTCCTAGAGATAAAAGAAGGCATAAACCATGCCATAGCTTCAGTTGATATAGCAAGAGAAATTTTAGAAATTACAGATTTTTCTCTTGAAGAAAAAAATAGAATTTTAGAGTGCATTTCTTATCACAGGACTAAGGATGCCGCAGAAGACGAATTTTTTAATATTTTTTATAGGGCAGACAAACTGTCAAGACCTTGCTTTAGGTGTCCTGCCTATGATGAATGCAACTGGTCTTACGAAAAGAAAAATCACGAAATAAAATATTGATGGGAGAATTATGGATTTTATCAAGATAAAAGACCTTGAAGTTTATGCAAATCATGGACTTTTTGGAGAAGAAAAAAAACTTGGACAAAAATTTTTAATTAGTGCAGAGATTGGACTAAGCTTTAGAAAATGTGCAATAGAAAAAAATTTGGATGAATCCATAGATTATGGAAAATTATCCCATGAGCTTTATGACTTATTTAAAGGAGAAACTGAAGACTTAATCGAGACTCTTGCCTATAAGCTTACAAAATTTATTTTTGACACTTATGAAATTGCACAGACAGTTGATTTAACTATAAAAAAACCTTGGGCGCCAATAAATTTGCCTCTTGATACAGCATCAGTTAGCTGCAAGAAAAAGAGAAGAAATTATTATATAGGCATTGGCACAAACCTTGGCGATAGAGAAGGATATATAAAAAGCGCCCTTGAAATGATGGAAGAGGAAGGCTTAAGGGTCCTTGATAAGGCAAGCATTATAGAGACCAAGGCTTGGGGTAAAACCGACCAAGGCGACTTTTTAAACACAGTGGTAAAAGTATCTTCTTTCGAAGATCCACTTGACCTACTTCACATTTTACAAAAAATAGAACTTGATTTAGGAAGAGTTAGACATGAAAAATGGGGCGAAAGGACAATTGACTTAGATATTTTATTTATCGATAGAGAAATAATCTTTACAGATGAATTAGTTGTGCCTCATCCCTATATTGCAGAGCGTGAATTTGTTTTGGAATCACTAAATGAACTAATTCCAAATTATTTTCACCCAATTTTAAATAAGAAAATAAGCAAACTTTATGAAGAAGTGAGAAATGAAAATTAAAAAAATTGGCTGTGGCTGTCTTGTAATCATCTTAACTTTTCTTGCTATTATTTTTATCATGAGCTTTTTTATAAATAGGTCGCAAGAAAGAAAAAGATTAGAAGAAGAAAATTACAGAGAAAATTATATTGAAGATAGCGCTAAGCTAGCAGTTAGAATTGCAAAGAGAAATAAGCTCTTTCCTTCAGTTATGATTGCACAGTCAATCCTGGAGAGCAACTGGGGAAGATCTGAGCTTTCGCGAGAGTACAACAATTATTTTGGCATAAAAGCAGTGAAAAAGGGTGACGGCATAGTCTTTGAGACAGAAGAATATGTGGAAGGTCAAAGTGGAAGGTACATGGAATCTTTTAAAAAATATTCTTCAAAGAGAGAATCCTTTAACCACTACGCCAAACTTTTATCAACAGCAAAGAGGTATGCCAAAGTAAAAAAAGCAAAGGACTACAGGCAGGCAGCAAAATATATTCAAGAAGGCGGCTATGCAACAGACCCCAACTATGCCGAAAAAATAATATCTGTAATAGAAAAATATGGTTTAAATAAATATGATGAATAATAATCCCAAGAGGGATTATTTTAATGAGAAAGGAGCAAAAATGAACAAAAAATTACAAAACTTAATTCTTGCAATATCAATCTTAATACCCTTTGGCTTTCATTTATCAGGGATGAAGTCACAATTGGGACAAGCAAGCATAATGTATTCCATACTTTGGGCAATAATTAATTACCTATTTATAATGACAGTGGTGGATTTCACATCAAAATTCAATAAAATTTCAAAACTTCCTGGCTTAAAAATAAGAAAGAGGACTTATTGTATCAATATCATCGTCTACATAGGATTTTTGATTTTCGTAAACATATACTTCTTGCAACAATTATATTTAAGAAATGTAAAAATAATAAATGTTTTGGCAAGTCCAATATTTATAATAGGATTATTTTTATTATTCCTATACAACATGCAAAATGGGAAATTCCTTAAAAAAGAAGAAAAAGAAACAGATATATATGAAATTTCTAAGAAATCATCCTTTAGAGATGGAAAAGACAGGCTTGGAACAGTTGTAGGATCCTATGACAAGGGACTTGTAATTGGCAACTATTACTTCCCTTATGAAAATATGAAATCTATTTCCAAGTCCAAAGATGACGAGATTATGATTAAGGGTAGAGAGGACTCAAAGAACTATATAATAAAGATTGGCTCTTTAAACTCTGCAAATCAAACAATAATAGAGATAAACAATGCACTTAATGAAGGAAAAATTGACGAGAAAAAAATAAATTTAAAAAAGATAAAAAATTTTTAGGAAAACATTGACAAAAATGAAGTCATGCATTATACTATAGTTAAGCTAGCTGAAGAAAACAAATTGGTAACTAAGAAAAGGTGATTCCAATGAAGAGTTTTAATTTATCCCGCAAGGGAAAGGTAGCAAAGTATCTCATTTGAAGTAGCTAAGTGCTAAAGGTTTAAATGCTTAATTTACGAGATATGAAGCTATAGGTACATAACAACTGAAAATTTTAAATCAAGAGACTCGAAATGGGTCTCTTTTTTTGTATTTTTGAATACACCTGGTTGGACCTGGAATACAATTTAGCTTTAGTGATAAAAAGCAAATAAAAAACCTCCGTGTTAAAATAAATTTGTGGTTTACCAAAACAAAAAATAACAGGAGATTTTTTATGAATTTAAACCATAAGCATAGTTTATAACATACAAAATAGAATTGTAAATATAATATAGTATTTGTAACAGAATACAGGAGAGGAAGCAAAAGTCCATCCAGATAACGTCCACATATTACTTAAAGTTACCACTAAATTTAAAAATATCAAGTTTTAAGGTATTTTAAAAGGTAAAAGTAGTACAATGAGATATGAAAATTAGGCAGCTTAAAATAAAAGTACAATAGAGAGAAATTTTGATGTCGAGGATATTATGTAGACAAAGCAAGTAAAAATTGCAAATAGTAAACAACAGACTCTCATGAGGATCTGATAATAATAAAGGTTAATAGGTCCACATTTACAAAATATTGAATAAATTAATGAATTTTTATTATAATTTCTTGCAAATGAAATTTTTAAAAGAAAATCGTATCTTTTTTTGTTTTAAACATTTGTGTGTTATAATAAATAAAAAGATGTTAATATCATTTCTTAATTACTATTATTAAAAATTTTATTGATAATTTATAAATTTAATAACAGTATTATGTTCGATTATAGCTAGTTATTTATTTTATAAGGAGGAAATATTTTGAGTAAATATACAATTGAATTATTGAGGGGAAATCCACTATTTGATAATTTTTACAAAATTTGTCAAATACCTCATGGAAGCTTTAACGAGAAGCAACTAAGCGATTGGATTTTAAAATGGGCTAAAGATAAGAATCTTAATGCTGAACAAGATAATTTTAGTAACCTTGTTGTAAAAAAAGATGGACAAAATGGTGGAGAAAAAAAAGATCCTTTAATATTACAAGCACATATAGATATGGTTTGTCAAAAAAGAGATGGTTCCAATCATAATTTTGAAAAAGATCCTATCCCATGGGTAATAGAGGGAGACTATCTCACAACTGGAGGAGAAACAACCCTAGGGGCAGATAATGGACTAGGCGTTGCATTAATTATGGCAATACTGGAATCAAAAGATATTAGTCATCCGCCAATAACAGCTATTCTTACTACAGCTGAAGAAGATGATTTTAGTGGTGCTTCAAATATTAATAAAAGCTGGATAAACGCGGATAGAGCTATAAATTTAGATAATTCAGAAGATTATGTTATTATAGCAGGATCTAATGGTGGATCTGGCGCTAAAATTACTTTAGATGTTAGTAGGGAAAAAATAAAAGAAAATGAAAAAGTTTTTGAAGTTGAATTTTCAGGTTTGATTGGAGGTCATTCTGGAGCTGATATAAATAAAGGAAGAGGCAATTCTAATTTGATAATTGGAAGACTTCTTGATGAATATAGAAAAAATTTCAATGTTTCTTTAGTAAATATTTCTGGTGGAACATTCAGACTTGCGATTCCAAGAAGCTCAAAAATAATAGTTGCTATTGAAAAGGAAAAAGAAAATGAATTTAGGAAAGTTACAAATGAATTTCTAAAAGTTATTCATAATGAATATTCTAAATTTAAAGAAAATATAAAAATAGAGATAAAAGATTCTAGTTCTAAAGAAAAATTAATTGATAAAGATATGATGAAAATATTAGATATCTTAAAATTATATCCAAATGGTGTTATAGAAGTTAATGCTAAAAGTTTTATTGTTGAATCTTCATGTAATTTAGGCGAGATTCATACTGAAAATGGAAAGGTTACTTTCGTATCTGAAATAAGAGCTATGAGAAATTCCCAAATAAATTACACTTATTCTAGAATTGAATCACTTGCAAATTTAGTTAATGCAAAAGTTGAAAGATTTGCAGGATATTTAGGCTGGGAGTTTAAAGAAAACTCAAAACTAAGAAATCAGTTCAAAGATGTATTTGAAGAACTAACGGGGCAAAAATACACAACTCAAATTTCACCAGGTGGCTTAGAAAGTGGGTATTTGATTGACAAAAGACCTGGATTAGATATTATTTGTGTAGGTCCAGCGCATACCGGCCTTCATTCTCCAAATGAAAGAGCTAATATAAAGTCCGTATTAAATTTTTACAATAATTTTAAAATATTTTTAGAAAAAATTATTTAATTAAATTAAAATGTTTTTTTACTGATTCCTAATAGTAGGGTTAAGATTAACTATCATGGAATCAGTTTTTTTATGAGAAATATAAATGAGTTGTATTTTTTATAATAAAAAGTATTTGATTAATGAAATTCGTTCAAAAAAGAAAAAAAGAACAAAACACTCATTAAATAGGTGATTTGTTCTTAAAATCTTATTAAAAAAAATGGATATTATACATTAAAATTAAAGTATAAATTTTGTCTAATTATAATTAAACAAAATTTATTAATATAGCAATTATTAATAATACTGATTGTGCTATTAATATTAATCCAAAAAGTGGAATAATAAATT
>NZ_CAMQAY010000011.1 GCF_946998875.1 uncultured Peptoniphilus sp.
CTGTGATTCTATTACGAATCTTTTTATCTTCACACTATTTAATTATCATGTTTCACTGCTACTTTTTTAAGTAGCTTATTTATTATAACTTCTTAAAAATTCTTTGTCAAGTAAAATTTACAATTTTTTATTTTATTTTACTCTCTTTTTAAGAAGGTTGTCTCAAGAGACAACTTGTATAGTATACAATGGTTTTTATAGGCTGTCAACATTTATTTTAAATTTTTTATAAATTTTTCTAGCTCTTTGTTTGGACTAATTTCATTTGCCTTTTCCAGGTATTTTATTCCCTTTTCTAGGTCTTTTTTGTTCAAATATAGGATCCCTAAATTGTAGTTTAAGGGATAGGAATTTTCTATTTCAGATAGTCCCATCTCTAAAATTTCTATGGCATCTTCGAATTTATTTTTAGATGCATAAAGTGTTGACAGTAAATTTACATTTTCTTCTAGTGCTTTTTTCTCAATTGATATTTTTGCAAATTCTTCTGCCCCTTCTAGGTCTCCTAGATTATAGTGTGTGATGGCTAGGGCATAATAGAACTTTTCATCCTTATTAAAGTTTTCAGAGATGTCCCTCAATAAGTTTAGAGCCTTATCGTATTCTCCGTAGGATAAATAGGTCTTTGCTGAGTCAAAGTTCACGCTGTCTCTTATTGTTTCCATTTCTCTTCTGACTTCGTCCTTTAATTCTTCGCTATCTGATAGTTTTATGAATTTTTCAAAGTACATGTTTGCCTTGATGTATTTTTGTAGGGACAAGTTGATGTAGGCAAGTCTGTAATAGGCTAGGCTGTAATTTTCATCTTCATTTAAGACCTCGTTGTATTTTTTTATAATGATATTTAGTAATTTGTCTGCCTTTTCGTAGTCATCTTCTAATTCTAATTTGTTGTAAATGGACTCCAATATATTTGCTTCTTTAAAAATTATGTCGGCGTCCCTTCCCTTTACTTCTTCATAGCCCCTTAAGAAGATATAGGAATCCAAGGGTTCTTCTTGATTTATATATGCCTTGTGCATGGCATAATTTTTTAAATCTATTTCTAATTTTTTTAGGACTTTTCTGTATTTCTCTGCAAATTTAAAATCAGGGTCAATTCCCAAGAGATAGAGCATTGCCTCTACAATTTTTTCTAAATTTATCTCTTCTTCTAATTCTTTTTCTTTTATTCCTTCTATAAGATAGTCTAGTTTTATGGGAAGTGAGAAACCAGATGGAAGTACAAGTTCCCCAAGTCTATAATCTTCTTTTAAATCTATAAAAACTATATTTTTTAATTTTTTGTTCAATTCTTCTTTAAAAAGATTTTCCATTAAATTTCCTCTTTTTTCTAATTCTTATTTGACAATACAATAAATGCTAGCAGATAAAAAATATGTCTTAAGCTTTACTTCATCATGACCACCATGGAATTTAGACCATAGGTTTTGCCTTCTCTTCTTGCCGAATGAAGCTTTAAGTTGTTGTAGGTTGACTCCTCTGATATGTCTATGTTTTTCTCTTCTATTCCTCCATCTAATAAAAGCTCTTTATTTACATCAACCATGGAAAGGTGCCAAGTTCCCCCGATTTTTTTAAAAAATTTACCTCTGTTTTTAAAATCCTTAAATTCCTCGTAGACTTCTTCGCCAACTTCATAATTTTCTATATCAATACTCGGTCCAATATAGGCGATTATATCCTTTGGGTCTGATTTAAATTCCCTTTTCATTTTATCAAGGGCTTTTGCTGGAATTTTCTTTTTTGCTCCCCTCCAGCCAGAGTGAATTATGGAAAGAACTTCTTTCTTTTTATCGTAAAGAACTATGGGAGTGCAGTCGGCAAATTTTAAGAGCAGAGCTATGTTTTTCTTATTAGTTACAAGTCCGTCTGTGTCCTTAAAATTTCTGCCGTAGATAAATTTATCTCCATTTTCCCCGTCACAGTAGGCAATTTTATCTGTGTGAGTTTGGATGCATGAGTAAATTTCATTAGGATTTATGTCAAGTCTCTTTAATATATCTTTAACATAGTCCTTAACTTTTTCTCCCTCTTTTGCATAGGATAGAGAGTACTCCATTCCACTTATGAGATTTATTATCCCATTCTTTTCTAAAAATTCGGATTTCATCTTATTTTTCCAAGTCGATGTTTAGTAAAATTGGGGCGTGATCTTGCCTTTCTCCAGAGTCCACCATCTTTGAATCTTTAACTAGGTTCTTTATTCTGTCGCTGACTAAAAAGTAGTCAATTCTCCAGCCAGAGTTATTTATCTTTGATGTCTTAATTCTTTGTGCCCACCAAGTGTAGGCTCCTTCAATGTCTCCATTAATATGTCTAAAGCTATCAATAAAACCTCTATTTAGCAAGTTCGTAAATCCCTCTCTCTCCTCATCAGTAAAGCCAGCAGACATGTGATTGTTTTCTGGGTGAGCTAGGTCAATTTCTTTGTGAGCTACATTAAAGTCTCCAGTGGCAACGACAGGTTTTATCTTGTCAAGTTCTTCTAGGTAGTCTGCATACTTCTCATCCCAAATTTGTCTTAGGGGAAGCCTCTTTAATTCATTGCCGGCATTAGGTGTATAAACTTGAGTGAAGAAAAAATCTTCAAATTCAAGAGTAAGTATTCTCCCCTCAAAGTCCATAGTATCTGGCGCTCCAATTTTTGGAAAAGTCGCAAGAGGCATAAGACCCTTCTTATAAAAAGTCATGTTACCTGCGTAACCCTTGCGAGCTGGTTCACAAGATGAAACCCAAACATAATCATAGTCGCTGAAGTCTTCTGCCAATATTTCCTTGTGCTTCTTGCTAGGTCCATTGTGTGGTAGCTTTGTCTCTTGGATTGCAATTATGTCTGGATCTTCATTTTTTATTGTCGCAAGCACTGCTCTTGACATGAGTGCCCTAGAGGAGTCGCTAGTCAAAGCTGCGTTTAAAGAATCTATATTCCAGGATATTATTTTCATTTTTTCCTCCTATTTTTATAAATTTTATTTTTATATCTTTACCTTAAATCCTATCAAATAGAAAAATTTCTATCAATTAAATTTTAAATTTATTTTATTTTTATTGCTAGCAAAATTTTTCATTTAAAAAAAGACCTGAACTAGTCAAGTCTTTTAGTCAATAAATTTTTATAGTTCGCCCATATAGGCTCTCTTTCTTCTTGTTGAACCAACTAAAATCCTATAGAGGTTACCCCTAAAGATTGCATAGACAGCAGTGATGATGCTGGCTATTAAAACTTTTATATTGTAAGGATCTATTGGTTTCAAATAGGATAGTCCCGTCATTATATTTTCTCCAAGAGGAATATCTACAATTGAATTTGATGAAATCATCATGGCAAAGTCAAAGCCAAGAAGGTGAAGTATGCCAAGATAAATCAAAAATGGTATAGTCCAAAGGAGAAAATTTTCCTTCATAAATTCAAGTGAGTGAGTGTAAGCTGATGTGTAATACTCTCCCCTTATATAAATTGATTCAGCAATTGGATTAATGGCAAGAGCGATTACTGCTCCCACAAGAGTTGTTGCACCCATGACTCCACCTAGGGCTGGCATCAAAAAGGAAATTATCATAAGGATAAAATACACTGAATAAATTGATGCAAAATAAGCCATAAAAGTTTTTGAAAAATTCCTAAAACTAATTCTGTTGTAGTAAATCAAATCACTTAAAACAGAAAAGTAGCTTGAAAGAATTAGAGATGTCAAAAGTGGAGTTACAAATCCCATTAAACCTCCAAGAAACATTCCAAGGAAGTTTCCAATAAAGAAAAATCCCAAAGTGTAAATTATTCCATATATAAAAGGAAAAATTAAAAATTGTGGGGCCTTCTTTATTTTTAAAAGTGTGTCCTGTCCTGCCTTTTTATAAACTAATTGTAAGTCTTCAAAAAAATTCATCTCATCACATCTTTTCTGGTGCTTTGATTCCAAGTAAGTCAAGTCCACTTGCTATTACATTTTTAACTGCGAAGCAAAGCATAAGTCTTGTATTTTTTAATTTTTCATCATCAACTAAAATTTGTGTTTGATTGTAAAATTTGTTGAAGTTCTTTGCAAGTTCAACTGTGTATCTTGTGATAAAGTAAGGTTCATTCTTTTCACAAGCATCAATTACAACATTGGTGAAGTTGTAAAGACTTCTTATAATATTAATTTCACTTTCTTCTGTAAGAAGGCTTGCGTCAATTTCATTATTTATGTCAAAGTCGCCCTTCTTTAATAGGGAGCAAATTCTTGCGTGAACATATTGCACATAAGGTCCAGTTTCTCCTTCAAAGGAAAGAGTTTTGTCCCAGTTAAAAGTGTAGTCCTTGATTCTTCCGTTGAATAATTCTTGGAATTTTATGGCGCCAATGCCAACTACCTCAGCAAGTTCTTCCTTGTTTTCCATTTTTTGACCTTGTTCTTTTTCTCTATCGTCAAGAATTTCACGAACCTTATCAATTGCCCTATTAAGAACATCTTCAAGATAGACAACTTTACCCCTTCTAGTTGAAAGAGTTCCATCTTCAAGAGAAACCATGCCGAAGGCAACATGATTTATCTTGTCCCAAAAGTCTTCTCCCATTTCCTTTAAAACTGCACGAAGTTGTTTAAAGTGAAGAGATTGTTGTGTTGCAACAACATAAATAATTTGGTCTGGATTGTAATTTTCTTCCCTATATTTTGCAGCAGCTATGTCTCTTGTCAAATAAATTGAAGTGCCATCAGATTTTACAACAATTGCTGGTGGAAGATCATACTTATCAAGATTTATAATTTCAGCACCTTCTGATTCTTCCAACAAGTTTTTATCTCTAATTTCCTTTATTACTTCAGGTAACATATCAGAGTAGAAGGATTCTCCGTTGTAGGAATCAAAGTGAATGTCAAGCATGTCGTAAACTCTGTTAAATTCCTTTAGAGAAATCTCTCTAAACCACTTCCAAATTTTTACAGCTTCTTCATTTTTATTTTCAAGTTCCTTAAACCAGTAACGACATTCTTCTTTTACTTCTGCATCTTCTTCACAAACTTCATTTACCTTTACATATAGTTTCAAAAGTTCAGGAATTGGGTCATTTTCAATTTCTTCCTTGTTACCCCATGTCTTGTAGGCATAGATTAACATACCAAATTGAGTTCCGTAGTCTCCCAAATGATTTACTGCCACTGTATTATAGCCCAAGAAATTAAAAATCCTTTTTAGGGAATCTCCAATAACAGTGGACCTAATGTGACCAATGTGGAAAGGCTTAGCAATATTTGTAGAAGAATAATCTAGGACAATATTTTTTCCCTTTCCTATATCTGACTTGCCAAAATTTTCTTTTTTGCTCACAGTTTCCTTTAAAATTTCTTCTGTCAAAAGACTTTTGTTGATGTAAAAATTTAAGTAGGCATTTTTGTTTTCAACTTTTTCAAAATATTTTGACTTAATTTCTCCGGCAAGTTCTTCTGCAATCATGGCAGGATTTTTTCTGTAAATTTTTGCCAAGCTAAAAACTGGAAAGGCAAAGTCACCAAGTTCATAATTTGGTGGCACTTCTACCATTTTGTCAATTTCTTCTGCCTTTAAACTTTCGATTTTTTCATCAAGTATTTTTATTATTTCTTCTCTAAAATTTATCATCTTGACTCCTTACTTTAAGGTTACGACACTTACTCCGTCGCCACCTTCATTGTACTCTGCATCTTTAAAAGATTTTACTATTTTTATATTTCTAAAATGTTCTCTAAGTTTTTGTCTAAGGACACCTGTGCCCTTTCCATGAATTATTCTAACTGATTTTAGTCCAGAAAGATAGGCATCATCTAAATATTTATCAACAATATCTCTGGCATCTTCAAAATTTTTTCCTCTAATGTCAATTTCACTTTTAACATTAGATGCCTTGTTTCTCAAAATATTTCTCGTGTTGTGCTTTGTAGTGTCCTCTTGCACATCAATTCTCGTCAAACTTTCCTTTGGCATCTTCATTTTCATAATGCCCGACTGGACAAGGACATTGCCCTTATTATCAGGCAGTTCCACTACTGTTGCCATGTTTCCAAGAGAGGTCCTCACCTTGTCGCCAACTTTTATTTCCCTAATTGGGTTGGAAACTTTTTTGATTTCAAGTTCAGAATCACTTCTGGAATTTTTTAGACTTTCACGCAAGAGGTCTTGTGCCTCTTGAATTCTCTTTGAGTTTTCAGAGCTTATATTGTCCCTAACTTCATTTATTTCAGATAAAATAATATCCACATTTTCTCTTGTGTTTAATAGAAGCCTTTTTGCTTCTTCACGAGATTTCTCTAAAATCTTTTCTTTTTGGTCTTCCAAATTTTTTATCTTTGTTTGAAGTCTCTTATTTTCCTTTTCTAAGTCAAGCTTTTCTCTCTCAAGCTCTTCCTTGTATTCTCTTATCTTAGTCCTATCCTTGTCAATAGATTTAAGGACATCTTCAAATTCAATATTTTCAGACGACAAAAGTTTTTTTGATTTCTCAATTATTTCATCAGGAAGTCCCAAGCGTCTTGAAATTTCAAAGGCGTTAGATTTTCCTGGGACGCCAATTAAAAGTCTATAAGTTGGTGAAAGAGTGTCAACATCAAACTCCATACTTGCATTGGCAACGCCATCTGTTGTGAGGGCATAGACCTTTAACTGATTGTAGTGAGTTGTAGACATGCACCTGATATTTTTCTCTAACATAAATTCCATTATTGCCCTTGCCAGCGCTGCCCCTTCTGTTGGGTCAGTGCCTGCACCAAGTTCGTCAAAGAGAACCAGAGAATTTCTTGTCACATTTTTTAAGATGTAAACAATATTTACCATGTGAGATGAAAAAGTTGAGAGGGACTGCTCAATTGATTGCTCGTCGCCTATGTCTGCAAAAACTTTTTCGAAAACTGCAATCTCTGAAGTTTCTTCTGCTGGAATAAGTAGTCCGTACTGAGTCATAAGGGATAAGAGTCCAACAGTCTTTAAACTTACAGTCTTACCACCAGTGTTTGGTCCAGTGATAATTAGTGATGTAAAATCTATTCCAAGATTTATGTCAATGGGAACTGCAATTTTTCTGTCTAAGAAAGGATGGTAGGCATTTATCAAATTAATTCTGCCTTCATTATTTAGCCTTGGCATATTTGCATGATATTCTATGGCAAGTTTCGCCTTGGCAAAGATAAAGTCCAGCTCAATTAATTTGTCTTGATTTGACTTTATATCTTCAGCAGATTCTGCAAGGAGTTCTGAAAGCTCTCTAAGTATTTTTTCGATTTCAAGATTTTCTTTTATATAAAGTTCCTTGAGCTCGTTATTGGCATCAACAACTGCCATGGGTTCAATGTAGGCTGTTTGTCCTGAGCCAGAAATGTCGTGAACAAGACCCTTAACTCTGGATTTGTTTTCGATTTTTACTGGCACAACATATCTGCCATCACGAAGAGTTACAAGGGCATCTTGCAAAAAGTCTGCATGAGAAGATAAAATTCCATTTAATTTATTTTTTATGGAATCCTTTTTTGCCGCAATTCCTCTTCTAATTCTCAAGAGTTCACGAGAAGCGTCGTCGGCAATTTCTTCTTCAGAAATAATTTTTGAATTAATTTCATCTTCAAGGCTCTTTTCAGTGTAAAGATCTTCGATTAACTTGTTGATGTAATTTAATTTTATTTCTTCCTCTCTGTTGGAATCCCTCTTTAAATAAGTTTTAAGACCCCTTGAAACTCTTAAAAAGTCAGAAACCTTTAAAAGAGATCCGGCGGAAAGAGCTCCGCCAATTTCCACACGCTTGATAATACTTTTTATGTCAACTATGCCAAAAAGTTGTGGCTCTCCCTTTGCCAAAACTAATTTTAGGGCTTCGTTGGTCTCGTTTAGCCTTTCTTTTATCTCAAAAAAGTCTGTAGAAATCTCCACGCCCTCGATGTATTCATTTGTAATACTTGCACTTGCAAGGTTTTTAAGTTCAGCTAAAACTTTGTCAAACTCCAAAGTTTTCGACGCTCTCTTAAAAGAATTATCCACTGACAATCCCCCTATTAATATGTCCCTTAGTCACCTGTTGGTACTTGTTTTCTAATTTCTTTTTTATCTTTTTAAAGTCATCTTCCTTGTAATTTTTGTATAATTTTACAACATCATCTGTAAATTCATCTGCCAAGATGAGAAGGTTCACCTTGTTTTCTAGGAGTTTATTTACATATCCGTCCAGTAAAATTGGATAAGAATTAAAAATTTCCGTAAAAGTATTTTGTCTTAGGACTTCAAAGTCCACATTTTTCTCATCTCTCAAGAGATAATTTTTATACTTGCAAGTCGGACAGTTTTTCTCGTCCTTGCAATTTTTTATGACAGAGAAGGGACAGTGCTTCATAGTCATAACTGGCACTCTGCCGTAGGAAATCACATTTATCTCAGCATCATTCTTGTTAATAATTTTTTGAATTTGCCCGGAATTTAATTCTGGCGAAAGTGTAATAGACTTTAAGCCTAAATTACATAAAAAGTCTGAAGTGACTTTATTAAAAACATTTAGACCAATGTCGCCATTTATTTCAAGACTGTCATCCTTAAAAATATGATATTCCGAAAGATTATTTACCCAAATTCCCCTGACATTTTGATTTTTTAAAATATATTCCCTTAAATTTTCCAGTTCATAGTAGGAATAAAACTTGTCGAGATAAATTGAAACTTCTCGATTTTTATGTTTTTTATTAAATTTTTCTAAGTCCTTGGCGCGAATTATTATCTCATCAATATCTTTTAAAGAAGATTTTTCCAAGTCCTTAAATTTATTGAAAAATACTTTAATTTTACTTTTTTTATCTTTATTTTTCTTTTCAAAATTTTTATTTTCTAAATTATTTTCTATTTCAAACCTATCAATTGAGCCCTCTAAAATTCTATTTTCTAAAATTTTTGTGGCTTCTCTTCTAAGTTCATTGATGGCAGAAATTGGCAGGAAGGCATTGTCGTCTAAATCAAGGTCAATATTTTTTACACGGAAAATACTGTCTCCCGTCTTAGAAATATTTTCAATGACTCTTTCTCTATCTAGTCCAGATTTTTTTGCCACTTCAACCACTCTATCAAGTTCAAAATTTGTAGATAAGTCCCCAGTTTTTACCTTAATAAGAGGTCTTTCGCCAATTTTTATCCTTAAATCTATATCTAATTCTCTTTTGTAGTCAAAATTTTCAATTTTTTCATCAACTTTTTCATAAAGTTTTTTTGAAAAAGTTCTATTTATTTTAGAATTTAAAATTGGAGCCTTAAATAAATTTATCTCATGAGGAATATTTGCCTCATAGAAGGAATTTGACCTCATTCCAAATCTTCCACTGCTAGAAATAAATTCTAGACCGTCGCCCTCAAATACATCTTCATCAAAAATTACTTTCGCAGAGTTTTTTGTCGCCCCAAGAACTTTTCCAACTTCAACGCCTCTGTTGTCAGGTCTATCAGATGATATGAAGTCATTTCCAAAGTCGCCATTAAAAAGTCCCTTGGTAAAGCCTCTGTTAAAAACTTGCTCTGTATCATTTTTATCCTCTAAAGTTAGTTTGCCTTCCAAGGATTTTTTGTAGGATGACACAACTGTGTAGACATATTCTGGGTTTTTCATTCGCCCTTCAATTTTTAAGGAGTAGCCACCAGAATTTATTATTTTTGCCACGTCATCTAGGGTGTTTAAGTCCTTTGGAGAAATATAGTAAAGTCTCTTTCCAATTTTATTTCCATCAAAATCTAAAATTTCATATGACTTCCTGCAAGCTTGGGCACACTCTCCGCGATTGCCAGACTTGCCACCTATCATAGAAGACATGAGGCACTCGCCAGAGTAACAAACGCATAGGGCTCCGTGAATAAAGGTCTCCACATCAATGTCTAGCTCCCTAATTTTTTCTAGTTCAAAAAGAGGAGTTTCACGAGCAAGAACTACTCTTGTAAAACCCATGTCCTTTAAAAATTTTGCTCCGTAAAAATTATTTACTGCCATTTGAGTTGATGCATGAACTTCAAAATCTGGGAAGTTCTTTCGGATTTCCCA
The DNA here is from genome assembly GCF_946998875.1 of uncultured Peptoniphilus sp. Classification (GTDB taxonomy): domain Bacteria; phylum Bacillota; class Clostridia; order Tissierellales; family Peptoniphilaceae; genus Peptoniphilus_A. The sequence goes on from NZ_CAMQAY010000011.1 coordinate 10,016, forward strand.
AGCTATACCTAAATCTTGTAAGATAAGTGCGTCAACTCCAATTTCATAAAGCATCTTCACCCTATCCATGGCTCTTTTTATTTCAAAATCAGCAATTAAAATGTTAAAGGTAATATAAATTTTTACGCCTCTTAGGTGAGCGTAGTTAATTGCTTCCATTAACTCTTCCTTGTCGAAGTTTTTTGCCTTAGCCCTGGCGGAAAATTCGTCATAGCCCAAATAAACAGCATTAGCACCTGCCGATACAGCAGCCCTTAGGGCAGCCATATCACCAGCAGGTGCTAGGAGTTCATATTTACTTTTCTTCATAAAGACTTTCCAGTTCTCTTGTCAAATCAATTATTCTTCTCGATGCATTGTTGTTTTTTTCTTCTAGTGTGGAAATATTTCCTTCAAGTTTTTGAATTTCTTCTTTTAAATCAGTAATTTCTTTATTTTTTTCAAGAAGATCTCTATTTACTTTCCTATTTCTGTCCTCTACATCAAGAGTTTTCTGTTGAAGTTCTCTGAAATTTGTATTTACTTTTTTATTTTCTTCTTCAAAAATTGAAAGTTGCTTCTTTAAATCTTTAATTTCTTCCATTTTTTCGATGATTTCTTTTTTGTCATCGTCTAAATTTGCCAAGTCATTCCTGTCAGACTTCATCTTTTCAAAATCATCTAAAAGGTTTAAGGCGCAGAGCACAAGAGTCTGCACTTGATTCAATTTAAAATTACTCTTTGCAGTTTCCTTGATCTTCATGTCAAGATCTGCTGCAAGCTCTTTAATGTAATCTTCCTTGTCATTACCCTTGACATAAAATTTCATGTCGTCAATAGTGACTTCGATTCTCTTTGTATCGGACATAATAGCCTCCTTAGGATCTTAGTTTAGCTTTAATTTCGCTTTCAATCTCAGCAACTATTTTTTCACAAATTTCTGTAACTTCAGCATCTTCAAGAGTTCTGTCGGCTGCTCTAAATACAAGTGAGAAGGCTACAGATTTCTTTCCTTCTTCTATATTTTCACCTTGGTAAATGTCAAACACCTTAAAGGATTCCAAAAGTTCTTTGCCATATTTTTTAGAGATCTTTTCAAGTTCAACTGAGTCAATATCTCTATCCATAACAAAGGCAAAGTCCCTCTTCATAGTTGGGTACTTAGGAAGTTCTTTGTAAGTGTAATTGCCAATAGTGTTTTCAACAATTTTGTCAAAGTCAAGTTCTGCTACATAGGCCTTTTTCTTTAAACCATAATTTTCAAGAACCTTTGGATGAACTTCTCCTAAGACGCCAAGGCTTTCGCCCTTTAAAATAAATTCAGCTGACCTACCTGGGTGCAAGAAGCTAACTTCCTTTCTTCTAACTTCAAGGTCTTCAATGCCAAGATACCACAAGAGCTTTTCAATAGATTCCTTTAAATAATAAAAATCTCCTAAATCATAAAAGCCCATTGTTAGTTTTAACTTTTCGGCAGGTAACTCACCATCTGTTGGGAAGAAGGTATTTCCAATTTCAAATCCGCCAACATTTTCGTTGCCCCTAACATAGTTTTTGGCAAGGGCATCAATCATAGAAGGCACAATAGTTGTCCTCATAATTGAATAATCTTCTCCAAGTGGATTTAAAATTCTTATAATATTTTTTTCATCTTCTTTATAATTTGCCTTTTCATAAGAAGATGGGCTGACAAAGGAGTAAGTCATAAATTCAGAGTAACCAAGACCAATTAAAAGATTTTTGATTCTGTCTTCAACATTTCTAAATCTTGGCTTTCTTCCTACAGTTAATGTTCCCTTTAATTTCTTAGGTTCTACATTGTCGTAGCCATATATTCTTGCAACTTCTTCTATTAAATCTTCTTCGATGCCAAGGTCAAGTCTCACGCTTGGGATTTTTGCAAGAAGATAATCTTCTTTGACTTCAGTTTCAATTTCAAGTCTATTTAAAATATTTTTAACTTCATCTATTGTAAAGTCCACGCCAATTAAGTCATTAACTTTTTCTAGTCTTAATTTTATTTCTTTTGGAGCCTTATCAAAATCTCCCACATCTTTACTTCCGCCAACAACTTCAGCAATGCCTAACATTTCTGCAAGTTGGCAAACTCTATCAACAGCAGTCTTGGCAAGATTTGGGTCGATTCCCTTTTCAAATCTTGAAGAAGCTTCACTTCTAAGGTTAAGTCTTCTTGAAGTCTTTCTGATGTTTTCTTTGTTGAAGTTTGCACCTTCTAAAAGTACATTTACAGTTTTTTCTGTAATTTCAGAATCAAGTCCGCCCATTATTCCTGCTAGTCCTATTATTTCACTGCCGTCAGTGATTAAAATGTCGTCACTTGTAAGTTTTCTTGTTTCGCCATCGAGAGTTACAGTTTCTTCGCCATCTTTTGCCATTCTAACCACAATTTTTTTGTTCTTTAGGCTGTCTAAATCAAAGGCATGAAGAGGCTGACCGTACTCAAGCATTACAAAGTTTGTTAAATCAACTATATTTGAAATTGGTCTAACTCCTGCTTGCATAAGATAAGCTTGTATCCAAAGTGGAGATGGCCCAATCTTTATATTTTTAAGGATTTTTGAATAATATCTATTGCAGTTTTCAGTTTCGATAACTATATCGTCAAAATGATCAGAAAAATCATCTACTTCATTTTCTATTTTAATTTCATTGTGCTTAGTCTTTAAATCAAAGGATGCAGCAGTTTCTACAGCCATGCCCATTATGCTAAGACAGTCAGGTCTATTTGGAGTGATTTCAAGTTCCAAAATGTCGCTATCCATGAAGAGAGTTTCCAAAGCAGACTTTCCAATTTCAGTTCCTTCTGGGAAGATAAAAATACCATTTCTCGCTTCCTTAGGAATAACTGAATTGTCAAAGCCAAGTTCTTCAAGAGAACAAAGCATTCCATTGGATTCAACTCCACGAAGTTTTCCCTTTTTAATCTTTACGCCACCAGCAACAGTAGAGCCGTGAAGGGCAACAGGAACTATGGCGCCTTCAAAAACATTTGGTGCACCAGTTACAATTTGTAAAACTTCGTCACCCACATTTACAGAGCAAATAACAAGCTTGTCTGCGTCGGGATGCTTTTCTATTTTTTCAATTTTTCCAACTACAATTTTATCTAAACCTTCTGATGGAATAATAACAGATTCAACATGGGAACCAGAATTAGAAAGTCCATCTGCAAGTTTTTTTACATCAAAATCGAAATCAACATAATCTTTAAGCCATTTAATCGGTAATAACATTTCTATCTCCTTAAAATTGTTCCAAGAACTTCTTGTTGTTTTCAAACATCATTCTAATATCTGTGATCTTGTATCTAACCATTGCAATTCTGTCGATACCCATACCAAAGGCAAAGCCAGAATATTTTTCAGGGTCAATGCCACAGTTTCTAAGAACATTAGGGTGAACCATTCCACATCCCAATAATTCCATTGACCATCCAGTATAGGCACAAGCCTTGCAACCCTTGCCTCCACAAGATGGACAAGTAGTGTCAACTTCAAGACTTGGTTCAGTAAATGGGAAGTAGTGAGGTCTAAATCTAGTCTTCATGTCTTCGCCAAAGAAGGACTTAACAAAATAATTTAAAGTGTCAATTAAATTTGCAACAGAAATCTTTTCATCTACAACAAGACCTTCAAGTTGGTGGAACATTGGTGAGTGAGTAGCATCAACTTCGTCAGACCTAAAAACTCTACCAGAACATATCATGCGAATTGGAGCGCCATGTTCCTTCATTGCCCTAATTTGAACAGGAGAAGTTTGCGACCTAAGAATTGTATTTTTGTCAAAATAAAAAGTATCAGACATATCTCTTGAAGGGTGGTCCTTTGGAGCATTTAAAAGATCAAAGTTATTTTCCACAGTTTCGATTTCTGGACCATCGTAAACAGTAAAGCCCATATGTGTAAATAAATCTTCAAGATCCTCAAGAGTTTTCTTTAGAGGATGTCTATGTCCCAAGATAAGTTCGTCAGTCTTTAAAGTGACATCAATTCTTTCCTCGTGAAGTTTTTCTTCCAAAATTTTGTCATTGATTTCATTTTTCTTTTCCTCAATTGACTTTTCAATAGCTTCACGCACTTCGTTGGCAAGAGCGCCCATAACAGGTCTTTCCTCATTAGAAAGATCCTTCATACCCTTTAGGATTTGAGTAAGCTCGCCCTTTTTGCCTAAGTATTTAACCTTTAATTCATCTATTTCTTTAATTGTGTTAACTTCATTTAAAAGTTTCATGGATTCATCTTTGATTCCAAGTAATTTTTCTTTCATGTTGACCTCCAATTCATAATATATAATTATATCATAGTTATAAAATTTTTTTAAATAAATTCAATAGAAATTCCCATTTTATCAAGGGGTAGAGTTGAAAAATGAAAAATTTAATAGATATTCTATAAAATTTTAACAATTGAATTTCTCGGGAAATCGTTATACAATTAAATTAAGAAATATTATTAAACTATAAAGTTTAAAATATTCAAATTTAAAGGAGGTTTTTGCAATGGCAAAAAAAATCAAAGGTGAAGACGGAAAAATTTATGTAGAAAAGAAGCCTTTTTACAAAAGAGTTTGGTTTATTTTATTAGTAGTAATTGTAATTATATTTGCTGTAATGCCTAAGGGTGATAAATCAAAGGATTCTACAAAAAACGCCGCTGAAACAAGTACAAAACAAATTACATATACACCAGTTGACGCTGGCAAAATGTTGTCTGATTTAGACTCAAATGCTCTAAATGCAGAAAAAACTTATAAGGATAAGGACTTCGAAATAACTGGAAAAGTTTATGTAATAGATAGTTCTGGAAAGTACATTGGAATAGATGGAGTTGATTCTGATTTAACTATTACAGGAATAACTTGTTACTTGCAAAATGATGAACAAAAAGATGTAGTTGCCAGCATCTCAAAGGGCTCTACTGTTGTTGTAAGAGGTCATGTAACAGATGTTGGAGAAGTCTTAGGCTATAATTTAAACATTGATGAAATCGAAGCTAAATAAAATATAATATTATACATTCAAAAAAATCCTTGATTGCTGTAATAAGTAATCAAGGTTTTTTAATGGCATAAAAAAACTGACTGCAAATGCAATCAGTAATTGGCAGGGGTAGCAGGACTCGAACCCACGACACTTGGTTTTGGAGACCAATGTTCTACCAACTGAACTATACCCCTAGGACAAGTTATATCTTAACAAAGAAAGCATGAATTGTAAAGTTATTTTTATATTTTGTAAATTTTTCCTTGCAAAAAAATGTGCTGGAAAATTTCCAACACATTTCTCTTATTTGTTTAAATTTTTCTCAACTTGTTTAAAAGTTTCTTCTAAAGTACCTGAGTTGTCAATTATGACATCTGCTTTTTTTCTCTTCTCTTCAACAGAAATTTGCGAATTTATTTTTTTCTCTGCATAGTCCCTAGAAATTCCGTCTCTATCCATGAGCCTTCTTATCTGTGTTTGCCTATCAACATAGACAAGCCAAATCTCGTCAAAATCAAGTCCATACTTTTTATTTATATCTTCATTTTCAAAGAGAAGGGGTATGTCAATAAATACAAGCTCCTCTTTCCCCTCAGTCTCCTTATTTATTTTTTTATATATTTCTGGATGCATTATGCCATTTAGTTTTTGACGATGAATTTTATTTGCAAAAATAATTTCAGCCAATTTTTTTCTGTCAAGCTCGCCATTGATGTAAAGGTCGTCGCCAAATACTTTTTTGATTTTGTTTTTTACAGACTTACAATTTGCCACATCTCTTGCTATTAAATCTGCATCAACTACCTTTATGCTCTTGTCCTTTAAATACTTTGAGACCTGGGACTTTCCCGTTGCAATTGAGCCTGTTAGACCAATGATTTTACTTTGACTCATAGAGATTTGCCCCAGTGTTCATGTCCACAGAAAGTTTTACATTTAAGTCAACGGAATTTTCCATTAAGTCCTTCATGATTTTTTTAACTTCTTCCACTTCATCTTCTGCAGCGTCAACTACAAGCTCGTCGTGAATTTGAATTATAAGTTTGGACTTTAACTTTCTCTTTTTTAATTCATTGTAAACTTTTACCATGGCAATTTTTATAATATCTGCTGCAGAACCTTGGATTGGCGTGTTAAGGGCAATTCTCTCGCCAAAACTTCTAATGTTAAAATTCTTTGCACTAAGCTCAGGAATATATCTTCTTCTCTTGAAAATCGTCTCAACATAACCCTTCTTCTTGCCTTCTTCAATTTCCTTTGACATATAATTTTTTATTCCCACAAAGTGTCCCAAATAGTTGTCGATGTATTCCTTGGCAGCCTTCCTTGGTATGTTTAGGTTTTGTGAAAGTCCGTAGTCAGAAATTCCATAAACTATTCCAAAGTTTACAGCCTTTGCCTCAGACCTTTGAAGGCTGGTCACATCGTCATAAGCAACATGGAAAACTTCTGATGCAGTTTTTCTGTGAATGTCTAAGCCATGTTTGAAGGCATCAAGCATTTCCTTATCCTTTGAAAGTGCAGCTAGAACTCGAAGTTCAATTTGTGAATAATCGGCGTCAACTAAAACTGAATTTTTTGATGCCAAAAATGCCTTTCTAATTAATCTTCCCTCTTCAGTTTTTATTGGAATGTTTTGAAGGTTTGGCTCTGTAGAAGAAATTCTTCCCGTTGCTGTCACTGTTTGCATAAAGCTTGAGTGAATGCGGTTGGTCTTTTTGTTTATAACAGCTTTTAGTCCGTCAATGTAAGTTGATTTTAACTTAGAAAATTTTCTGTAGTCTAAGATATTGTCAATAATTTCTCCCTTGCCACGAAGCTTTTCCAAAACATCGGCAGAAGTTGAGTAGCCAGTTTTTGTCTTTTTAATAACTGGAAAGTCCATCTTCTCAAATAAAATCACACCCAATTGCTTTGGCGAATTGATGTTAAACTCCTCGTCAGCTTCTCTATAAATTTCTTCTTCCAAATCCTTTAGCTTTAAAGTAATTTTCTCGTCAATTTCATCGAGAACAGCCTCATCAGTGTTGATGCCCACATATTCCATAGAGGCAAGGACTTCAACTAGAGGTAGCTCCATGTCCTTGTAAAGAGAAGTCATCTCTTCTTCATCAATTTTTTCTCTTTGGAGCCCTTCCAATTTGTAAATTGTGTTTAGCATAAAGGCAAAATATTTAAAAAGGTCATCTTTTTCAAGGTCAGCATAAGTTTTTTTCTTTGCCCCCTTGCCTAAGAGGTCTTCCTCATCCATGTAACCATTTTTAAAGTAGTCCATGGAAATTTTATTTATGTCGTAATCACTCTTTGTGGAATTTAAAATATATTCTGCAATAACTACATCGTGGCAGTAATTCTTTATGTCCATGCCAAGATCCATTAAGACGATTATGTCTTCCTTTAAAGCATAGCCAAGTTTTTCTATGCCTTCATCTTCCATTATTTTCTTTAAATTTTTGAAATCAATATTTTCCCAAGAAATGAAATTAACATCTTCACCAGGAACTTTTAGGGCAAGATAAATTGGCTTTACGCCCTCATAAATTTTGCCATCAGAAATAAATTTAAAGGCAAGGGACTTTTTCTCCTCAATTTTTTCTACAAGTTCTTCTAGGTTTTTTATTTCCTTAAATTTAAAATTATCCTCTGAGATTTCTTCCACTTCTTCCTTTTGGTATTCCTTTGGAAGTCTTAAAAGCATGGAATTAAACTCAAAGTCACGATACATCTTTGAAAGACTTTCATAATCGTAGTCCACTTTTTTGAAATCATCTAAAGACTCTTCAATTGGCACATCCTTTACAATTGTTCCCAATTTTTTGCTCATAAAGGCAGACATTTTGCCGTCAATTAATTTCTCCTTTAGCTTTTTGGCCGTAACATTTTCAATATTGTCGTAAAGATTTTCAATGTTTTTAAACTCTTTAATTAATTTAAGTCCAGTTTTTTCTCCAATGCCATAAATTCCTGGAATATTGTCAGATTGGTCCCCCATAAGTGCCTTTAAATCAATAAATTCATGAGGCTCAAGGCCATAATCTTCCCTTAGGCTCTCAACTGTTATGATGTCCATTTCAGTTATGCCCTTGCGAGTTAAAAGGACCTTTGTCTTGTCATTTACAAGTTGGAAATAATCCTTGTCGCCAGTTAAAAGATAAGTTTCAAAATTTTCTTGGCTGGCAAGTTTTGAAAGAGTGCCTGCAATGTCATCTGCTTCATAAACTGGTGATTCCAAAATTTTTATATTCATGTGTTTTAAAATGTCACGAACAAGTGGCCATTGTTGCTCAAGTTCATTGGGAGTCTTTTGCCTAGTGCCCTTGTAGTCCTTGTAAATGTCTGACCTAAAAGTTTTGCCCTTCATGTCAAAACAAACTGCAAGGTGACTTGGTTTTATTTTCTCGATGGCATTTTCCACCATCATGACAAAGCCGTAAATTGCATTTGTGTAAAGACCTCTTTTAGTTTTTAAAAGAGGAAGAGCATAAAAAGCCCTGAAAAAAAGTGAACTTCCATCTATAATTAAAAATTTATTTTCCATAAAAACCCTCCTTACTACATTATAACAGAGTTTAAAAGAAAAAATTTGCAAATAAAAATCCCTAATAATTTTATTTGGAGAATCAAAACTCTTTAAATAATATATAATTTTTTTCATAAGAATTTTCATCTACAGCAAATATGAAAAATTCATAAATACTTGTTTTGTTGATGATTGCAAGGAAAAAGGATATAATATAGGCATGAATAGAAATTTGTTAGATACTTTAAAATATGAAAAAAACAATAAAATAAGTGGTGGAATTTATCATAAATTACAAGTTGAATTTACTTATAATTCTAATCATATTGAGGGAAGTAAATTAAGTGAAGAGCAAACTAGACTAATTTTTGAAACTAATACAATTGGTCTTGATGATGCTAATAGTTCTTTAAATGTTGACGATATAATTGAAACCCTAAATCACTTTCAAGCTATTGATAAAATTATTGACTTATATGATGAAGCTTTAACAGAAGAATTTATTAAAAATCTTCACAAAATGTTAAAGTCTGGAACAAGTGATTCAAAAAAAGACTGGTTTAATCTTGGAGAATATAAGGCATATCCCAATGAAGTTGGTGGTTATGAGACAAGTTTACCAGAAGATGTAGCTTATGAGATGAAAAAACTTTTGGACTCCTACCATAAAAAGGAAGAAAAAACCATGGACGATATAATTGACTTTCACTATAATTTTGAAAAAATTCACCCCTTTCAAGATGGCAACGGCAGAGTTGGAAGATTAATTATTTTTAAGGAATGCCTAAAAAATAATATTGTACCCTTTATTATTAGTGAAAATTTAAAGTTTTTCTATTATAGAGGGCTTTCAAATTATAAAAAAGAAAAGGGATTTTTAGTTGAGACTTGCTTGTCGGCACAAGATAGGTTTAAAACTTACTTAGATTATTTTAAAATTTCATACGATAAATAATAAATTATTAAGGAGGGCAACCTCCTTTTTTTGTGAAAAAATTTCGCTAAATTTAAAAATTTGCAAATAAAAATCCCCAAGTGAAATAAATTCATTTTGGGGATTTAAAAATTTTAAATTTTATCTTTCAGAATATTCAGCTTTTAAAGATTTGCCCTTGATTTTTTTGCCGTCAAGATCTCTTATGGCATCATTAATCATATTTTTTGGAATTTCTACAAAAGTGAAGCTTGGCATAATGTTAATCTTTCCAATTTCCTTTGGGGAGACATTGGTGTACTTGTCCACAAGTCTAATTATCTCGCGAGAGTCAATGCCATCTCTCTTGCCCTTGTTGATGAAAATCTTTGGTCCCTTAATCTTTTTGATTTCCTTATTCTTTTTGCCACTGCTATCTCTCTTAGCTCCATCTTTTCTATCAGCTCTATTCATCTCAAACTTTTTGCCATAGTCAACTTTATCAAGCTCAGTGATTTTTTTATTTTTTGAAGACTCATTTACCAGCCTTAAAAGTGATGCAGAGATGTCGTAAAGACTGTAGCCCTTGGATAAAAGTTTATTTAAAACTTCAGTGTAGTCAGTGTTGTCTTCAGCCTTTAAAATATTAGTGCTAACCTTGTTAAATAAATTTTCCATACTTTCTTTTTCAACATCATATTTAGTTGGAAGATTCATTTTTTCCATCTTTATCTTGGCATACTTTTCAATTTCTCTAAATTTTGAATAGTCCTTGTTAGTAACAAAAGTAAAGGACACTCCCTTTTTGCCAGCTCTTGCAGTACGACCAATTCTGTGGACATAATACTCAGCTTGTTGTGGCAAATCGTAGTTAAAAACAATGTCGATGTCAGAAACATCAAGACCACGAGCAGCAACATCAGTTGCAATTAAAATGTCTATAGTATTATTTCTAAACTTTTTCATGACATTGTCTCTTGAAGACTGACGCATATCGCCGTGAAGTGAATCAACCTTGTAGCCCTTTTGCGCAATCTCAACTTCTAAGCTCTCAACCATTCTCTTAGTGTTGCAGAAAATAATTGCCTTCTTTGGCTTGTTGATTAATAAGAGTCTATTTAAAATTTCAGTTTTCATATTTCTATTTAATTCCAAATAGTATTGCTTAATTTTTTCTGCAGTAAGCTCCTTCTTCTCGATGATAACTTTCTTTGGATTATTTTGATAAAGTTTTGAAAATTCCTTTATCTCATTGTCAAAAGTTGCAGAGAAAAATAAAGTTTGCCTGTCATCATTTGTCTTTTCGATTATAGTCTTCATGTCATCCCTAAAGCCCATGTCGAACATCTCGTCTGCCTCATCAAGAATCAAAAATTTTAAACTGGATAAATCAATAGTCTTCCTCTTCATGTGGTCCATTACCCTACCTGGAGTGCCGACTACAATGCTGGCACCACTTTTTAATTCTCTAAGCTGTTTTCTCATGTCTGCACCACCGTAAATGGCAACAACTTTTATAAATTTTTTATGTTTTGAAAGTTTTTTAAGTTCTTCAGAAACTTGTCTTGCAAGTTCTCTTGTTGGGACCAAGACAAGTCCCTGCAAAGTTTCATAATTATTGTCCTGGATTTTTTCAATCATGGGTATGCCAAAGGAAGCAGTCTTGCCTGTACCAGTTTGAGCTTGCGCAAGCAGATCGTGACCATCTAAAATTTCAGGAATAGTGCCCTCCTGTACTTCCGATGGATTTACAAAACCCATTTCCTCAATCGCCTGCAAAACTTCCCTAGATAAATTTAATTCGTTAAATCTCAATATATTCTCCTAATCTATTTTGAACAAAAAAATAGACCGAGATTCACTCGGTCCTCAAGTTCTTTCCTTAGGCATTATAACACATAAGCTGCAAAAAAAATTCCTTATCAAAAAATATTTAAGAAATTTTTATAAAAATAAATTGCAAAAAATTATTTTACTAGCTCTCCCTTATACTTTATAATTCCACCCTTAAGGTTTATGGCATTGTAGCCCAGTTCATTTAGGTAAGATGCCACTTCATAAGATCTTCTGCCACTTCTGCAGAGGATATAAATTTCTCTGTCTTTTGGGATTTTGTTTAAGTTATTTGGCACTGTCATCATAGGGATGTGAACTGCCCCTTTTATTGTTCCCGTCTCAAATACTTCTTCATCTTCACGCACATCTATGATAAAGGCATCACTAATCTTATCAATATCATTTACATTTATCTCTTTCATTTTTCACCACTTATCTTTTATAAAAAAAGACCCCGAAGGGTCTATTATTGAAATAATTATTTTACTGCGATAGCTTCGATTTCGATTAAAGCTTTCTTTGGAAGGTTAGCTACTTCAACACATGATCTTGCTGGTTTGTGTTCTGTAAAATATTCTGCATAAACTTCATTTACTGCTGCAAAATCATTTACATCGTCTAAGAAAATATTTACTTTAAGAACCTTGTCCAAGCTTGATCCTGCTTCTTCTAAGATTGCCTTGATGTTGTCAAGACTTCTTGCAGTTGCCTTTTTGATGTCGTCAGATACAAGTTCTCCAGTTTCAGGTACTAGTGGAATTTGTCCTGATGTGAAAATAAATCCGTTAACTTCTGTTGCTTGTGAATAAGGACCTACTGCTGCAGGTGCTTTGTCAGTGTGTAGTGTTTTAACCATTATTATTCCTCCTCATTTTCATGATCATGGTTTTTATTGTCGCTATCTTCCCACAATCTTTCGAGATTATAATATTCTCTCTCATCCTTGTGGAATACATGTACTATTATATCACCAAAATCTAAAATTATCCATCTACTTGAATTTTTGCCTTCAGTGTTCATAGGCTCTTCGCCTTGTTCTGAAAGTTTTTCGTCAATTTCCCTAGCAAGGGCATCTACTTGTGCTGAGGAGTTTCCACTTACGATTACAAAATAATCTGCGATGGAAGTCATGCCCCCTATGTCCAAAACTTTTGTATCGATTCCCTTTTTTGATTCACAAGATTTTAAAATAATATCTAATTTTTCTTCTACTGTCATTTTGCCTCCTATTTGAAATTATATTCTAAAAGCATTACATTTATTTTTTTCTCGTCTGGAATGAAATAAGAAATTCCACCTATATATTTTGGGCTGCCTGGAAGTGTATTTGTTGTTATGTCCTCTGTGCCTATGCTACGCATATTGGCTGCCACCTTAATAAGTTTTTTTACTGGAATATTATTTTCAGAGTAGTTTACATAAGAGCCTATGAGGAAGGGTGCCTTTAATAAAGTCTTTGGCTCCTTCATCTTAGATAAAAGTGACGCCATAAATTGTTGCTGTGCCTTTACTCTGCCAAGGTCTGCGTCCTTATAGCCCTTTCTAAATCTTAAAAATCCAATGGCATCGTAGCCATTAAGTGTTTGTGTCCCTTCTTTTATATCAATTGTCAGAGGTGGATCTGCTGTTGGGTCTTCATACTTCATGTCCATGGGCACATCAACTGTAACTCCGCCAATTTTATCCACTACATCTTCTACAAATCTATAGTCCACTGTGACATAATATTTTATATCTGTACCAAGAAGGTTATTTACAGTGTCAAGAGTGAGCTCACTTCCTCCATACTTAAAGGAGTGGTTGATTTTTGTCTTTTTGTAACCCTTAATCTTTGTGTAAGTGTCCCTTGGTATTGAAATTATATTTACCTTTTTGCTCTTGCCATCTACATTTACTACCATAATTGTATCTGACCTGGCATTATCTGCTTTTTTTGAGTCAAGAGAGTCCACTCCAAGCATTAAAAATTGAAGATTTTCTCCATCTTGGTCAAGCTTGCCGTCGTCTTCATTTCCTAGAAAATAAAAGTATCCTGCCACGCCAGCTAGCGCCAAAACTAAAACCACTATAATTGTTGTGACAAAGGCTTTAAAAAAAGTTTTCAAGTATCCATCTCCTTATAAAAATTTCTAGCTATAACTGTGGTTGGTACAATGTAAAAGTCACGCTCAACTAAAAATCTTAGGGTGTTATTTAGGGCGAAATACATGGCAGCGTCTAAATCATTATTTGCAAGTTCCCTTGCCCTTTCTACGCCGTCAAAATTTCTCATAGGCTCAATATAATCTGCCAAAAAAATTATTTTTTCAAGGTCAGACATATTAGCTCTGCCAGTTGTGTGATAAGTAATGGCATTTAAAATGTCCTCATCATCTATGCCATAAAATTCTCTTGCAAAGAGGGCTCCAAGATAAGAGTGTATAATTTGCGGAGCTTTCAGCATCTCCTTAGTTAGGAGAAGATTATTTTCCTTCGCTGTTTTAATTAGTTCTTCTTTATCTTTTATTTTTGCACAGTCATGTAAGAAGCCAGCAATTTCTGCCTTTTCCACATCTACATGGTGAATCTTTGCCAGCTTTATGGCTGTGTCTTTTACCCTAATCGTGTGAAGAAATCTCTTTTCGCCAATTCTCTCACGAATTTCTTTCTCATACTTTTCTATATCATAGGTCATCTTTATAAAACCCGCTTTCCTTAATATAATTCACAACTTCTTCAGGAATTAAATATCTAACAGATTTTTTTTCTTTAATTCTTTCTCTAAGTTCCGTTGAAGAAATTTCGTAGAGTGGTGTGTGAATAATTTCCACACTGGTGCCATAATTATCTCGCAAAAATTTTACTTCTCTATTTATCTCTTCTATATCTATATATTTTGGTCTCAGTGCCACAACAAAATCAATTTCCTTTGAAAGTTCTTCTATTTTTTTCCAAGTTTTAAGTTGGAAAAGTGTGTCCAGACCAATTAAGAAAAATAGTTTTTCTTCTTTATAAATTTTTTTAAGCTCTATAACTGTATCAACAGTGTAGGATAATTTTACCCTCTTAGTTTCAATGTCAGAGATTTCAAAATTTGGGTTTGACTCAATGGCGAGCTTTACCATGTCATACCTGTCCTCTGCCGAAACATCAAGGTCCTTATGAGGAGGATTGCCTGTCGGTATAAAAATAATTTTGTCGAGTCCAAGCTCTTCCTTTAAATATTCACAAATCATAAGATGACCGTAGTGAATGGGGTTAAAAGTTCCTCCAAAAATTCCATATTTTTTCATTACAATTCTATTTTTTTATTTTCCTTAGATTCTCTATAAATTGTAAGTTTCTTGCCAATTTTTTGCACAAATTCTGCCCCAGTTTTTTCTAATATTTCGTCAACAATTTCGTCAACTTCTACGGGTGCATTTTGCAAAACTTTTATCTTTACAAGTTCGTGATCCTCTAAAAGTTTATCTATTTGATTTAAAAAGCCTTCATTTATGCCATCTTTTCCCAGTTGGATAAGTGGGTCCATATTGTGGGCAAGGCTCTTTAAATATGATCTTTCTTTTCCTGTTAACATTCTTTCTCCTATCTATTATTTATTCAAAAAATTCAAATTCATAGCCGCCAATAAATACAGAGCATCCATCTTCTGCCCCAAGTTCTTCCAATTTTTCAACAACTTTATTCTTTCTAAGATTTTCTTGGAAATATTTAAGTGAGTCGTAATCGTCAAAATTTGTGGATCGAAGAAGTTTGTCGATATAAGGTCCTTCAACAAAGTATTCGCCATTATCTTTAAATACTTTTATGCCTTCTTCTCTTGTAACTTCTTCCACATGCTCTTCATCGTAGGTCTTGTAGTCACTATAATCTACTTCTTGTAGCTTATTATATGTTAGCTTCATTAATTTGTCCAAATTTTTTGTAGTTGCACAAGAGCCTGCTATAATGTCGTATTTGTCGCCAAATTCTTCTTCCAATTTTTTTAGATTTTCTTGGGCACCTGGCATGTCCATTTTGTTGGCAAAAATAATTTGCTTCTTTTCGCCTAACTTGTCATTGTATCTAACAAGTTCTTCGTTGATCTTATAAAAGTCTTCAACGGGGTCCCTATATTCAGAGCCGGAAATGTCAAGAACGTGAATTAAAATTCCAGTTCTCTCAACATGCTTTAAGAACTCATCGCCTAGTCCAATTCCTTCAGACGCCCCTTCAATAAGACCTGGTATATCTGCAATAACAAAGGACTCGCCTTCATCAACTTTTACAACTCCAAGGTTTGGAGAAAGTGTAGTGAAGTGATAGTTTGCAATCTTTGGAGTGGCAGATGTTACTATGGAAAGTAGGGTTGACTTGCCAACATTTGGAAAACCGACAAGTCCCACATCAGCGAGAAGTTTTAATTCTAAGATTACTTCTCTTTCTTCGCCAACATTTCCTGCTTGGGCAAAGGCTGGCGCTTGTCTTGTTGATGTTTTAAATCTTGCATTGCCAAGACCGCCCTTGCCACCCTTACATACAGTGACAGACATATTGTTTTCCTTTAAGTCGTAGATGACACCCTTGGTATTTGCATCTCTAATTAGAGTTCCAACGGGAACCTTTAAGATTATGTCCTCGCCATCTTTTCCAAATTTTAATTTGTTCATGCCATTTTGTCCATTTTCGGCCTTGTATTCTCTTTTGTATCTAAAATCCATCAAGGTGTGAAGTCCAGAGTCAGTCATTACAATTACGCTTCCGCCTCTTCCACCGTCGCCTCCAGCAGGTCCACCAGCTGGTTCAAACTTTTCTCGTCTCCAAGCGACAGCGCCATCTCCACCTTTTCCGGCTTTTAATTTTATTTTTGCTATATCTATAAACATTTTTACCTCGCATTTTCTAAAATTATATCATAGAACTAACAAAGAATTGTAGTGAAAACTTGAACCTTATGTCAAATATGTAAAATCTTGGTGAAATTTTAGATTTTACAAAGAAATAAAGAAAAAAATAAAAGCAAGGTTTCCCTTGCTTCATCTTTATGCTAATTCAACTTTTTCTTCTTCGTAAACATTGGCGAATTTCTTTCCGCCCTTGCCCTTAGTTGTGAATCTCACAATACCATCAGCTGTAGCAAATAAAGTGTCGTCAGAACCCTTCATAACATTTTCGCCTGGATGGATTTTTGTTCCTCTTTGTCTAACTAAGATGTTGCCTGCTAGAACAAATTGACCGTCGCCTCTTTTAACTCCAAGTCTTTTTGAGTTTGAATCACGACCGTTCTTAGAAGAACCTGCTCCCTTTTTTGAAGAAAAAAGCAATAAATCAAATTTAATCATTTTACACCTCCAAAATCTTTAGTGTCAAATATTTTGGGTAAGCTTCATCGATAAGCTCAATCCCCATTATCATAAATTCAAAACAAGTTTGAATATCTTTTCTTTTAAAAATATCACTATTTAAAATTTCTATTTTTAATAATCCGTCGCCCTGTGTGTCTTTAATTTCACTTTCACAAACTCCAAGTTTATTTATCAGTGTGAAATAAAGAGTTTGAGTGAGAGTAGAAATGCTGGAGCAGACAATTTTATCAAATTCGCCCTCTGCATGACCACAAGACTTAAATCCACAGTAATAATCGCCTTTTTTGTAAAGGTCAATACTAGTCATTAGTTAATACCTGAAATTTCAACTAAAGTGTATGGTTGACGGTGTCCGTTTTTCTTTCTTTCGTTTTTCTTAGATTTGTATTTGTAAACAACAACTTTTTTGTTTTTACCTTGTGCCAATACCTTAGCTTCTACTTTTGCACCATCAACAAATGGAGCACCAACTTTAGGCTCATCACCAGATACAAAAAGAACTTTGTCAAAAGTTACTTTGTCGCCTTCTTTTACATCTAATTTTTCAACTTTAATTTTGTCACCAGCTTCAACAACATATTGTTTTCCGCCTGTTTCAATAATTGCGTACATTGTAGCACCTCCTCATTACAAGACTCGCCATTATAGGCACCGAAGTTTTAAACCTATTCTGTGCGGTTACATCAATGTATTTTATCACAAGGACTTGGCTTTGTAAAGAAATTATTTGCTATTTTTAGACAAATCCTCAAATAAAATAATAAAAAATAAGCAGGCTTTCACCTGCTTAGATTTTATCTTTATTTAATAAGATTTTCAACTGAAATTTTTAAAATTAGTCAGTTATTGTCTTATTTTTGATTTCTTCTTTTAGTGATGCGATAAATTCATCTACATCAACGCCATCAATT
Source organism: uncultured Peptoniphilus sp. (assembly GCF_946998875.1). Lineage (GTDB taxonomy): Bacteria > Bacillota > Clostridia > Tissierellales > Peptoniphilaceae > Peptoniphilus_A. Next base: position 27,504 of record NZ_CAMQAY010000011.1, read on the forward strand.
TCTTCGCCATTTCTCTTTCTAACAGAAAGTTTGCCAGAAGTTTCTTCTTTTTCACCAATTACTAGCATGTAGTTAATCTTCTTAACTTGTGCTTCTCTAATCTTGTAGCCAACTTTTTCTGTACGACCATCAAGGTGAACTCTAAGTCCTTCAGCGTGAAGTTTGTCTGCAATTTTTTCTGCAAAATCTTTAAATTTGTCAGATACAGGGATAACTTCAACTTGTACTGGAGATAACCATAGTGGAAATTTTCCTGCAAAGTGTTCGATTAGGATACCCATAAATCTTTCAACTGAACCTAGTAGGGCTCTGTGAAGCATAACTGGTCTCTTTCTTTCTCCATCTTCATCAACATAAGTTAAGTCAAAGTTTTCTGGAAGTTGGAAGTCAAGTTGGATTGTACCACATTGCCAAGTTCTTCCAATGGCATCTTCTAGGTGGAAGTCAATCTTAGGACCATAGAAAGCTCCGTCGCCTTCGTTAATTGTGTATGGAAGTTTCTTTTCTTCTAGGGCTTCTTTAAGTGACTTTTCAGCCAAGTTCCATGATTCAAGGTCTCCCATGTAGTCATCTGGTCTTGTTGAAAGTTCAATTGTATATTTAAATCCAAAAGTGCTGTATAGGTAATCAGCAAGGTCAATCATCTTAAATACTTCGTCTTTAACTTGTGAGAATAAGCAGTAAACGTGGGCATCGTCTTGAGTAAATGTTCTTACTCTAAATAGTCCATGAAGTGCTCCAGAAAGTTCATGTCTGTGAACAATTCCGTATTCAGCAAGTCTAATTGGAAGGTCTCTATATGAGTGATTGTTTGAATTGTAAACTAAAATTGAACCTGGGCAGTTCATTGGCTTAACAGCATAATCTCCATCGTCAATTTTTGTGAAATACATGTTGTCTTTATAGTGATCCCAGTGTCCTGATCTGTGCCACAAAGCTTCGTTTAAGATAATTGGAGTTAGGATTTCTCCGTAACCATTTTCATTTAGAACTCCTCTCCACCAATCAAGTAGAGTGTTTCTCAAAATCATTCCATTTGGATGGAAGAATGGGAAGCCAGGTCCTTCTTCGTGCATGCTAAAGAGGTCAAGTTCTTTTCCAAGTTTTCTGTGGTCTCTCTTTTCAGCTTCTTCGCGTCTTTCAATGTATTCATCTAATTGTTTTTGTTTTTCAAAGGCAATACCATAAATTCTTTGTAGCATCTTGTTATTTGAGTCGCCTCTCCAATAAGCACCTGCTATGGAAAGAAGTTTTATTGCCTTAATTCTTTTAGTTGAAAGAAGATGTGGTCCCTTGCAAAGGTCAACAAAGTCGCCAATCTTATACATTGTGATCTTTTCATCTTCTGGAAGGTCTTCAATTAGTTCAACCTTATAATCTTGATTTTGTTCCTTGAAATGCTTTATTGCTTCTTCTCTTGAAACTTCCATTTTTTCTACTGAAAGATCTTTTTTAGCAAGTTCCTTCATCTTGTCTTCAATTGCCTTTAGATCTTCATCAACAAATCTGTGTTCAAGGTCTAGGTCATAGTAGAAGCCTGCTTCAGTTGAAGGTCCAATGGCAAATTTTGTTTCTGGATAAAGTTCCTTAATTGCATAAGCCATTAAATGAGATGCAGTGTGCCATAAAATTTTCTTTCCTTCAATGTCATCGAATTTTACAACTTTAAAGTGAGCATCTTCATAAACTTCATCATCAAGTCCTAAAATTTCTCCATTGACAACTGCGCCAAGGGAATCTCTAAGAAGTCCTTGGGAGATGTCTCCAGTAATTTTACTTACCTTTACGCCACTTTCATATTCCTTTTGTGATCCATCTGGGTATTTAATTATCATCATATCCTCCTAAAATTAAAAAATAAAATAAAAAAAGTCATCATCCCAAAGGACGATGACCGTGGTTCCACCTTAATTAAACTCAAGGGATTTAACGCATCCATACGCCATAGTTTTCTATGGGGCTCCAAGTTAGTTTTCAAAAATACAAAATTGGAAACTTGCACCAGCCATTTCCTCTCTAAAAATTTTATATAATCTACTCTTCTTATCAAAGCCATTTTTAAAATTGCTCTTATATTAACATATAATTTTTAAAAATTCAAGAGTAAAGAGAAATTCTCTCTCAACTACTAACACTTATTACCCTGTGAAAAGTTTTTAAAACAATTTTTTTCTTTTTTTTGATATTATTAAAGAAGAAAAAATTATTTGGAGGTAAGTATGAAAAATAAGTTAAAATATTTTTTAATTTTTATCATAATAATAGCATCAATACCAATTCTTCCTGTCTTTGAAGAAAGTTTTTATGGGTTTTTTGCATTTTTAAATTTTCATGGTCTAAGTTCCCTTGCCCTACCTATTTTAATTTCACTACCCCTTATATACAAAAATAAAAATTTTTATTTTTTCTATATTTTACTTATACCTATTCTTTATAACAACTTTTTTATCTTCTATTTTTTCAAAGTTGTTGACTACTCTTTCACTTCAATAATTTTCTTTGTGATTGGACTTTTTTTCTCCCTTTACTTAATTAAGTACAATAAAAAAACTCCTTAAGAGGAGTTTGTAAATTATTTTATAAAAAATATTGAACCATAGTCTTCTATAGGATCCTTTGATAAAATTTCAAATTCATAGTCATGTTTTTTTATTATTTTTAAAATTTCTTCATGGGATGAGTGATGAGAAAAATCTCCTGTGAAGAATATTTTTTTGCCCAAGGCTCCACTTGCCCCACCTATAAAACCATAGTTAAAGTTTTGAAGTCTAATCTCCCCATGATTTATTTTATAAATCGGTATAAGGTCCCTTAGGCTTTCATAAATTCCTCCGTCACTTGTAATGATAAAGTCCTCTGTCACAAGCGAAGAGCACTTGCCATAGCCCTGCTTAATGTTTATCAACTCATAGGCAGAATTTTTGTAATAATCTAAGAGAACTTTATCTGTAAATTTTAAGTTGTGGATGAAATAATTTTTAAAAGTGAAGGCATTTAGGGGCACATCTTTTGGATACTTTTTTGACAAAATTGAGTGAGAGGGAAGGATTTTTTTGTCTGGAAAAATTTTTTTATAGTATTCCAAATTATCCCTGTCCACAACAAGCTCTCCCTTTGGCAGTGGATGGACTAAAATATCTGGATGAGTGTCAAGCCCCCTTAAAAGGTTTTTGTTGGCACGAGTCCTCACTACTTCTCCATAAGCTTTTAATTTTTCGGCAGAGTCTTCTGGAAAGTTTTCTGCCACAATTACATATTTCATTTCATCATCTCGTAAATTATTATTGATGCCGCAACATTGGCATTTAATGAGTCAACATTGGGAGAGATTGGAATATTTAAAAAACCCTTGGCATTAGACATTAAAAAGTCGGATACTCCCTTTGCCTCGTTGCCTATTACTACAATGTCCTTGTCCTTAAATTTATAGTCCCTTGTGGATCTTGAGTTGTTAAGTGAAGTTGCAATAATATTAAAATCTAAATTCACCAAATCTTCCCGGCTCATAAAATAAATTGGGACCCTAAAAATTGATGACATGGAGGACCTAACTGTCTTTGGATTGTATAAATCACAGGAGTTTGGCGAAATAATTAGACCATCAAGACCAAAGGCATCAGCAGATCTAATCATTCCTCCAAGATTTCCTGGCTCTCTTATGTCATCTAAGTACAAAAATTTCCCAGACTCTTCATGAAACTCTCTGTGAACCTCACTGTAGTAGGCAATTATGCCAGGTGAAGTCACTGCATCGCAAAGATTTTTGAAAATATTGTCTGAAAAAATAAATAAGTCTTCTTCCTTTACTCTTTTTATTATGTCAGAAAATTTATTTTCCTTAAGGGAAGTCTCATTTATGGCAATATATTTTGGTCTAAAGTCCCTTGCCTCTTCCATTACCAGGGGCTTTTCCACCATAAAAAGTCCATGCTCTTGTCTGTATTTTTTTTCCTTTAAACTCTTTAAAAATTTATAGGTCTCATTGTTTTTACTTGTGATTATCATTTTGCTCCTCGCCTTAAAGAAAAAAGCCCCGTAGGGCTCTTAGCTTTTATCTTATTTAAAATTACTTTTGTCCTTTAAATACTCTTTGACATCAATGACTTCGCCATTTTCCATAATTATTTTAAAGGAGTAGTCATAAACATAGGCTGCAGAAATTCCAATAAGTGATGCAGGAAGCGCCAAAATCATTCCAATGGCAGATGTAGTTAGGGAAAGAGATAGAACTGTTTCGTCGCCCTTTTCCACTACAAGTCTCCTTGCATTGCCCTTTCTCCAAATTTCTTTTATTGCGTCAACAATTTCGTCAAGATAATTTATAACTTCGTCAACATATTCTCTTCCTGTTTTACTTTCACGATTTTCGTAGGATTCTTTTTCTTCTTCATTCTCGAAAACCTTTGAAGCTTCAGCGCTTTCGTCATATTTTTCATCGCTTATGAATTTTATAGCTTCATCAACATCGCCGTCGCTATCAAGTAGTGCCTTTCTGACAATTTCATAGGATGCTCCAGTAGCATTTATAACGTAATCAATTTTTGTCATATTAATCATAATATCACCTCGTGTTTATACTTACCCAAGAAAAATATTTTAAAATTATTTTTTTGCAGTTTGGTCGTCTGCCTTTGCATTAGTATTTGCAGAAGAAGAATCTTGGCCTTCTTGACCTTCAGTTTGTGGAACTTGGTAAACTGCGTCCTTTTCTTCATCAACTATTGAGAAGAAAGTTCTGCCTGGATAAAATTTAACTTCAGTCCCATCAGGATACTTTAAGATAGTCCTTGCATCTTCATTTGCCTTTTCCCAACTTATTGGAGCAAGTTTTCCCTTTTGAAGAAGAAGTCCTGTACCACTTCCTATGTTTGCCATTTTTAAAGTTCCCTTAGGTCCAGCTACAACTCCCTTTTGGAAGAGGACAACTAGGTTATCTGTAGAAAATTCTTCCCCTGTTGCTTCATCAATAACAGGTTTATCTTGGCGAATGTATTTATATTTTCCACTTGCCTCATCATAAATAAATTTTGTCTTGTATCTATTGTTGAAGTTTAGTGTTATTTCCTTTACATCTATGCCTTCAATTTCTGCAATCTTGTCATAAAAATTTAGTGATATAGTGTTGTCATTTACATCAATGCCCTTTTTCTCAACTAAATAATTTTCGAGTTCAGGAAGGGAAATATATCCATTATGAGGTGCACGCTTGCCAACATTTTTATTTCTGTGGAAGACTATTCCTTCAAGGGCAATTCCATCAAGGTCAACTACATGTCTATTTCTAACTTCAGCAAGTCCTGCTTCAGATCCGCCCCAGTGAGCATAAATTGCATTATATTCCTTGGCAGTTTGCACAAAGTAAGGTCTTGCAGAACGAACTGGTCCCACACCTTCAGGGAAATTACTTTGGAATAGTGCCATGTATCTTGTGAACTCGCCTTCAACTCTGTACTCATAAATTATGTCAGCCTTAGAAATTTGTGCTTGAGGTCTTGCATCGTCGTGATTGTCAAGCATAACTGCAAAAATCTTTTTCTTGGCTTGTTCTTCATTATCTCTTTCTTCATGAGTAAGTGGTGTGTAGTAAACTATTTTTTCTGGCTCTTTCTTTACTTCTTCCTTAGGTGCATTGGCTGTGTTTGTGTCTTTGTTGCAGGCAATTAGTGAAGTCGCCACTAAAGTCATAAGTAAAAGTTTTTTTAATTTTTTCATAGTCTCTCCTCTTTCTGATTTCTTTTATGTATTAACTTAATTGTAGTTTATAAAGGATAATATGTAAACAAAGTATTACTTAAAAATTTTGTCTGTGATAAAATAAAAAAAGGTGGTGATTTTATGATTAAATATCTTGAAATAATTGTCTATCTTACTGCTTTGTTTGGATACTTTTTAACTAAATACACAAAAATAGTTAAAGATGAAAAGCTAAGAGGCAAGCTCTCCTATATCTTTAACCTCATAGCTTGGCTTCTGCTTGTATATGAATTCGTTCTAAAAAAATTTTTATAAATTTTGCAAAAAAAATAAGGGCAACTGCCCTTATTAATTTGCTTCTGTAAATCTTTTAATATCCTTATCGGAACCTAAAACTGTTAAGATGTCCTCTTCTTTAATCTTAAAAGAAGCAAGAGGGTTTACAAAATTTTCTCCAGCTCTCTTAACCATTAAAACATTAAAATTATAATCCTCTCTAAGTTTTAAGTCACGGATTTCTTTACCATTCATCTTTGGGCTTGCCTTTAAATCATAAATAGTATAGCCCTTAGAAATTTCATTGGCATCTAGTAAATAATCATTGGATAAATTATTTGCAAGTCTAAATCCCATGTCTCTTTCAGGGAAAATAATTTTATCTGCCCCACACTTTAACAAAATTTTTCCAAATCTATAATTAGGTGCCTTGGCAATAACTTTTTCGATTCCCGATTCTTTTGATGCAAGGACTGCCATTACGGCAGCTTCAAGATTTTCTCCAATGGCAATTACTGCAACATCATAATTTTTTAGTGCAAGCTCTGTCATTGCCTTTTCATCTTCAAGGTCACATATAACTGCTTCAGTGACATTTTCTGAAATTGCGTCAATTTTTTCTTCGTCACAATCTACAATTACAACATCATTTTTTAAATCATATAATCTTGTGGCAACAGTAGAGCCAAATCTACCACAGCCAAATACAATAAATGTCTTCATAATTACCCCACTATAATTTTTCCTTCTGAATATCTAGTATGTTTCTTTCTATGTGTATCTAAAATTCCAACACCTAAGGTTGCTGCTCCCACTCTTCCAAGATACATTAAGACAATTAAAATAATTTTGGAAAGAGAACTTAAGTCTGCAGTAATACCCCTGCTTACTCCTACAGTTCCAAAGGCTGAAACAATTTCGTATAAAATATCTAAATATAAAAATTTTCCCTGCTCAATTAGCGTAATCCAAAGAGATGAAAATATTACTAAGAAAGAACCCAAGGTGAAAATACAAAGAGATTTTATAAGAGTTTCATAAGGTATTGACTTGTGAAATATTTCTGTCTCCTTATTTCCCCTTAAAACAGAAATTGTTGATGATAATAAAACTCCAAAAGTTGTAGTCTTAATTCCTCCACCAGTTGATGCAGGAGATGCCCCAATAAACATTAGCATAATAGTTACAATTACAGAGCCTTCTTGCATCTTTCCTATGTCGATTGTATTAAAGCCTGCTGTTCTTGCTGTGACAGACATAAAAAATGAAGATAAAATTTTCCCCTTTAGAGACAAACCTGCCATAGCTGGACTCCTGTATTCAATTAAGAAAAAAGCAAGAGTGCCCACTAAAAGTAGCATTGCCGTAAAGAAAATTACAACCTTTGAGTGAAGACTTAAATTTTTAAATCTTCTCTTTCTATATATGTCAATAAAAACTGTGAAACCTAAACCGCCAAAAATTATTAAAAGTGAAATTGTCATGTTGACAGTAAAGTCAGACACATAATCCGTTAGAGAATTTCCTATGATGTCAAAGCCTGCGTTACAAAAGGCAGAAATTGAATGAAAGATAGAAAATAAAATTCCTCTTTCAAGTCCAAAGTCTGGGATAAATTTTGTGGCAAGTAAAATCGCCCCAATAAGTTCCACAATCAAAGAAAATTTAATAATATAAATTACAAGTCTAATGATACCCTTGCTGGTGTCTGCACTTGTCTGTTCCTTTATAATTCTTCTCTCAGTAATTCCAATTCTCTTGTTAAGCGCCATGGCAATAAGTGATAAAAATACCATTGTGCCAAGTCCACCAATTTGAATTAAAATAATTATTATAACTTTTCCAAAGGCAGTCCACTGAGTGGCAGTGTTAGCGACAATAAGTCCCGTCACACAAGATGCCGATGTAGATGTGAAGAATGCATTTAAAAATCCAATTCTCTCGCCATTTGCACTTGCTATGGGAAGGTCCAAAAGACAAGCTCCCAAGAAAATCAGTGCAAAAAAAGAAAGGCATACCATAAGAGGTGGATTCTTTTTTAATTTTCTAATCATAATACCCTCGTAAATTTTTATATATACATTATACAAAAAAAGCTCCCTAAAGGGAGCATTAAATTAATTTCCTTTTGCAACTTCAACTAATTTAGCAAAACCTGCTGGGTCATTAATTGCCATTTCAGAAAGCATCTTTCTGTTAATATTAACATTAGCTTTCTTAAGACCACTAATAAACTTAGAATAGCTCATGCCATTAATTCTTGCAGCAGCATTAATTCTTGTAATCCAAAGTTTTCTAAAATCTCTTTTTCTTTGCTTTCTACCAATATATGAGTAGTTTAGAGATTTCATAACAGCTTGGTTTGCAATTCTAAATAATTTTGATTTGGCACCAAAATATCCCTTAGCTTGTTTTAGGATATTATTATGTCTTTTTTTAGCGTTAACGCCTCTTTTTACTCTAGCCATCTTTACCTCCTATTAAGGGATCATGTGATCAATTCTCTTTTGATCACCTTTAGAAACTAAACTGCCCTTTCTAAGTTTTCTTAGTCTCTTAGCAGTTTTCTTACCAGTTAAATGTCCTTTATAAGCATAAAATCTTCTAAGCTTTCCAGAACCAGTTCTCTTAAACCTCTTGGCGGAAGCTCTGTGAGTTTTCATTTTTGCCATAAAAAATCCTCCTTAATTATCAGACTTATCTTTGTCTTTTCTCTCTGAAAGGAACATCACAAGACTTCTTCCTTCCATTTTAGGTTTTTTGTCCACAACTCCATACTCAGAAATTAAATCATAAAACTTGTCGAGAACGTCTCGTCCAAGATCAGTGTGACCCATCTCTCTACCTCTAAATCTAACTGAAACCTTAACTCTGTCACCATTCTTTAAGAAATCAATAGCTCTATTAGCTTTAGTATTTAAGTCATGATCTTCAATATTTGGAGTTAATCTGAGCTCCTTAATATTGATTACCTTTTGTTTTTTCTTAGATTCTTTTTCTTTCTTCTCTTGTTCGTATCTGTATTTACCATAGTCCATTATACGACATACTGGTGGTTTTGCGTTTGGCGCAACATTGACTAAGTCCAGTTTCTTAGATATAGCCAAATCAATGGCTTGCATCCTAGGCACAAGTCCTAATTGATTGCCTTCATCATCTACTAATCTGACTTCCTTTTCCCTTATCTCTTCATTGATTTGAAGTTCTTTAATTTCTAAGCACCTCCGTAAATTAAAAAAGCAGGCACCCAAAGATGCCCGCAAATTCATCATAATTTTAAAACAACCTAAATGACCTTGCCATTAGGTGAGAAGCGGACTTCTTCTTTAATAACAGATGATATAATAACACATAGTTTTTATCTTGTCAAATATTTTTTATACTAAAGATTTAATTTTTTGGTATAAAAGATCAATTGCCACTTCATTTTCGCCGCCTTCAGGAATAATTATATCGGCATACCTCTTTGAAGGCTCAACAAATTGAAGGTGAGATGGTCTTACTGTTGCCATGTATTGGTCTATTACTGAGTCAAGAGACCTTCCCCTCTCATGCATATCCCTTTTAATTCTTCTAATAATTCTAACATCGGCATCTGTGTCCACAAAAACTTTTATGTCCATGATGTCGATTAAATTTACCTCATTAAAAATTAAGATGCCTTCCAAAATTATAATTGGCTTTGGATAAACTATCTCCTTTTCCTTTTTTCTGTTGTGAAGGGAGAAGTCATAGATTGGCTTTTCAATTTCCTTACCTTCCTTTAACATCTCTAAATGTTCAAATAAGAGGTCGTTGTCAAAGGCAAGAGGATGGTCGTAATTAGTCTTAACTCTCTCTTCAAATACAAGATTTGACTGGTCTTTGTAATAAGAATCTTGCTCAATTACAGACACATTTTCTTTTCCAATAAGCTCAATTAATTTTTTTGTGACAGTGCTTTTTCCACTGCCACTTCCACCACATATGCCAATAATGCAGGCTTTAGTCTTCATTTTCTCTCCTCAAAATAAATCCTTTTTCAATAGGCTTATCTATTTTTATCTTAAAAATTTGCTTTGCCTTGTTTGCAACTTCAATTTCCTTGTCCTTTTCATCTAACATCTTTTCGATTTTGTAGTCAAAGTGCTTGATGCCAGGACCAAAAATTTCGATTTCGTCGCCAACAAAAACTCTATTTCTTTGCTCAATAGTTGCAATCTTTGAATCTTTGTCATAATCAAGGACAATTCCCACAAAGTCATAACCTCTGATGTAGGAGTTGTCTTCATAAACTTGTGAATTTTCATTGGCTTTGCCATAAAAGAATCCCGTAGTAAAATCTCTGTGACTTACTTTTTTTATCTCTTCTAAAAGATAGGGGTCGTACTTATAATTTTCTCTGTCAGCATAGTAAGCGTCAATTGCCATTCTGTAAGACCTTATAACAGTGGCAAGATAGTATTCACTTTTAACTCTGCCTTCAATTTTTAAGCTGGCAATACCTGCTTCAATTAAGTCGTCAATGTGCTCAATCATACATAGGTCCTTGGAGTTCATGATAAAAGTGCCTTCATCATGTTCTTCAATTGGAAAATATTCGCCAGGTCTCTTTTCTTCAACTAAGTGGTACTTATACCTGCAAGGTTGTGCGCAGTCGCCCAAGTTGGCATCTCTTCCAGTCATATAATTTGACAAAAGGCATCTGCCAGAGTAGGACATACACATGGCACCGTGAGCAAAAGTTTCAATTTCAATGGAATCTCCAACTTCTTTAATAATATCAGAAACTTCCTTTAAACTTAATTCCCTTGCCATTACAACTCTTTCTGCTCCAAGTTTTTGCCAGAATTTTACAGTCTGGGCATTTGTAACTGAGCCTTGAGTTGAAATGTGAATTGGAAAATCAGGTGCAACTTCCTTTACCTTCATAAACATGCCTGGGTCTGCAACTATTAGGGCATCCACTCCAATATCATAAAGTTTTTTGATGTAATCTTCTACTCCCACAATGTCCTTATCGTGAGGAATAATATTTAAAGTTACATGAAGGGTCTTTCCCCTTTCGTGCAAATAGTCTGCTGCCCACTTAATATCTTCAAGGGAAAAGTTCTTTGATGCCTTTCTAAGGCCAAAGCTTTCTCCTCCAAGATAAACTGCATCGGCACCATACTCCACTGCAGTTTTTAATTTATTAATATCACCAGCTGGTGCTAAAAGTTCAATCTTCTTCATCTTTTCTCCTAACTAAAAGTACTCCATCTCCAATGGGAACCACGGAGGATATAAATCTCTCGTCTTCTGAAATATCCTTTAAAAATTTTCTAAGTCTTTTTACAATAGTTATCTTTCTTCTCTTTACTAGGGAGTCCTCTGCAATCATGCCCTTAAAGAGGACATTGTCGCAGATTATAAGTCCCTTTTCCCTTAAATTTTTAAGTGCAGAGTCAAAATATTTTTCGTACTGACCCTTGGCCGCGTCAATAAAAATTAAATCATATTTTTCTTCTAAGTCAAGTAAATAATCATAGGCATCACTTTCGTGAACAGAAATAATATTTTCTAAGCCAGCATCAGAAATATTTTTTCGGGCAATTTCTGCCATTTCACCCTTTAATTCCACGCTGTCGATTTTTTCTATGCACTTATTTCTCTTTGCAAAGGAAATAGATGAGTAACCAATAGCTGTGCCCAGCTCAAGAATTTTTTTTGGCTTTTGCATGGAGATCAAAAAATTTATAAACTCTTCGCTTTCCCTTTCGATTATGGGCACATGATTTTCCTCTGCAAAATCATTCATCTCTCTTAGTTTCTCATCATTAATTTCTTTTAAATTTCTCAAATAATTTTCTATATAATCGTAATTTATATTTGGCATAATTCCTCTAAAAAAAGGGAACCTAATAGATTCCCTAAATGTCCTAAACTTCCATAATAATTGGCAAAATCATAGGATTTCTCTTTGTGTTTTTGAAAATATAGGATCTCAAATTATCTCTAATATCAGACTTGAGTCCATTCCAGTCCTTTAAATTGTCTCTTGAGTCTTCCTTTAAGATTTTTCTAACAACATTCTTTGCGTCTTCAATTAAATCTTCAGATTCTCTTACATAGACAAATCCTCTTGATATTATATCAGGTCCTGATACAACTTTTCCTTCTTTTGTAATAGTTATGACAACTATAATAAGTCCATCTTCAGAAAGATGTCTTCTGTCTCTTAATACAATATTTCCTACATCGCCAACGCCAAGTCCATCAACTAAAATATTTCCTGAAGGAACATCGCCCACAATCTTTGCATCTTTTTGCGAAATTTCTAGGCAGTTTCCATTTTCCATTATAAAGATATTTTCTTCTGACATTCCCATTTGAGTGGCAATTTTTGCGTGTTTCATCAAATGTCTAACTTCGCCGTGAGCAGGAATAAAATATTTTGGCTTAACTAAGCTTAAAATTAGTTTTAACTCTTCTTGGCAAGCGTGACCTGAAACATGAATTTCTGAAAGAGTTTCATAAATTACCTTTGCCCCTCTTTCAAGAAGTCTATTTATAACCTTTGTAACTGCATTTTCATTGCCAGGAATTGGAGTTGCTGAAAGAATTATAGCATCATTTGGTGTAAGCTGAATCTTTCTGTGTTCTCCATAGGCAATTCTAGTAAGGGCAGACATTGGCTCACCTTGTGAACCAGTTGTTATTAAAACAATTTCGCTGTCGTCATACTTATCCATATCTCTTATGTCAACAAAGGTGTCTTTTTTAACCCTAAATTGTCCCAGTCTTCTTGCAGTCTCAGTAACATTTACCATAGACCTACCAGATAAGACAACTTTTCTTCCATATTTTTCTGCAGAATTTATAATTTGTTGGACCCTATGCACATTTGATGCAAAAGTTGCAATGATAATTCTATTGTCTTGCAAGTTTTGGAAGAGTCTATTAAAGGTTTCTCCAACTTTAGATTCACTCATTGTATAGCCTGGTCTAAGCACGTTTGTGGATTCACCAATCATGGCAATAACGCCCTTTTCGCCTATTTCTGCAATTCTAGTTAAGTTAATTGGCTTGCCACTAATTGGTGTAAAGTCAACCTTAAAGTCTCCTGAATGATAAACATATCCAAGAGGTGTCTTTATGGCAAGGGCACAGGAATCTGGTATGGAGTGGTTTACATTTATCCACTCAACTTCCATTTTGCCAAGCTTCACTACATCTCCAGCATTAACTACATGGAGCTTGTCCTTAGAAAGTCTGTGTTCCTTTAATTTATTTTCCAATAGGCCAATAGTAAGTCCAGTTCCATAAATGTCTAAGTCTAGCTTTCTTAAAACATAAGGAATGGCACCAATATGGTCCTCGTGACCATGAGTTAATACAAGTCCTTTAATCTTATGCTTATTATTTTCCAAATAAGTTACATCTGGTATTACAACATCAATACCAAGCATTTCGTCTTCTGGGAAAGTCATACCACAGTCGATAATAATAATATCATCTCTGTATTCTACAACTGTAAGATTTTTTCCAATCTCGTGAAGTCCTCCCAGTGGAATTATCTTCACTTTATTAGTGTTTTTCATTAATTTGCCTTCTCCTCAAATTTGTGGCGGCAGTCTTCGCAATAACCCATAAATTTTAGAGTGTGGTCTACTATCTTAAAATTCTTTTCTTTTTCAACTTTAGCTTCTAGTTCATTTAAATTGTCGATATCAACTTCTTCGACTTTTCCGCAATTTAAGCAGACAAGATGATGATGTCTATGACCTTCACTTGGAACTCTAAGTTCATATCTTACAATGTTGTCGTCAAATACAATTTGATCTAGAATGCCAAGCTTGTGAAACAATTGGACAGTTCTATAAATAGTTGCAATGCCCATTTCAGGATCTTTCTTTGCAACTAAATTATAAACTTCTTCAGTAGTCATGTGTTTATCCTTATTGTCCAAAAAGATTTCATATACCTTAGCTCTTTGTTTTGTGTATTTATAACCCTTGTCTTTTAAGATTTTCTTAACAGGCTCAATATTTATATCCATATTATCACCTATTCTAATTCGTCCAAAAGTTCTTCATAGGCTTTTTTTGCTTCTTCAAGTTCATCGTCATCGATGCCAGAGAGAAGCTCATCACCATCTTCATCTTCTATCACTTTTAATATATAGATTTCTGGCTCTTCTTCATCTGTATAGAGTGCAACATAGTCAGTATCATCAATTGAAAATTTTGCGTCAACAAAAAATTCAACTTCAACACCATCTTCATCATATAATTTTATTTTATCCATTTTATCACCTATAAATTAAATCTATCCAGATAGGATTGCAGAATATATGTCGCTGCAATTTTATCTATATATTTTTTTCTATTTTCTCTGCGAACAGAACCCTCTATTAAAACTTGTTCTGCCATTAAAGTTGTCATTCTCTCGTCAACATACTCAATTTCAACATTAAATTTATTTTTCAATTTTTCTGCAAACTTCATGACCTTTTCACTTTGTGGCCCAATAGTATTGTTCATGTTCTTTGGAAGACCTACCACTATTTTTTCTACATTATATTCTTTTATTATGTCATGAATTTTATCATAGGCAAGTTTATTTGATTCTCTCTTAATTGTAATAAGAGGTTGAGCTGTAAGCATTAAAGCATCTGAAATAGCTACTCCAATCCAAACATCGCCAACATCAAGGCCTAAAACTCTATTCATATAACCACAACCTTTACAGGTACATATATAATATGTAAAAGAGATGGTCTAGCCATCTCAAATCTTTTCTAAATAAACTTTTAACATTTCTTGTAAAAGCTCATCACGCTCTACTTCTTGTATCATGGATCTTGCATTATCATGGCTTGTAATGTATGTGGGATCGCCTGATAATATATATCCAATAATTTGGTCAGAAGGATTATAACCCTTTTCTACTAGAGCATTATAAACAACTTTTAAAACACTCTTAATTCTCTCTTGTTCCAAACTGCTTTTTTCAAAAATTTGTGTATTATTGTTTTGATCCATAATTACCTCCAAATAGATTATATCATAAAATATCTATTTTGATAATATTATAATAGGTCACTTAGCTTATTTAGAGCTTCTTCGACTTTAGCTAAGTCCTTGGCACCAGCAGTTGCCATATCAGGTCTTCCGCCGCCGCCACCGCCAGCAACCTTTGCAATTTCTTTTATAATTTTGCCTGCGGCAATTTTCTTTTC
>NZ_CAMQAY010000012.1 GCF_946998875.1 uncultured Peptoniphilus sp.
TGTCAAGCTTTTTTTACAATTTTTTCAAATTGTTTTTACTCGACCTTTACAAAAGCCAAGCTGTCTCTGTAAGACAACTATTATAGTTTATCATCTTACTAACTTAATGTCAACTGCTTTTTATTTTTTTAATTGATTTATTCTTTTTTAAAAAAATAACAGCTGCATTTGTTACAGCTGTTTAATATTACTATTTTTATCTATCTTTGTCAAGTATTTTTTATTAAATATTTTGACGAATTTCTTTACACCGCTTTTACAGTATAGTCTAGCTTTTTAAATCTTTCCATGTCTTCTTCTATGCTTGCTCCCTTTGTTGTTAGGAGGACTCCAGATATTGCTGCATTTGCTCCTGACTTAAAGGCTGATAAGCCAAATCCTTCCATTAAAGATCTTCCTCCAGCCAGTCTTATTAGTGCTTTTGGAAGTATAAATCTAAAGCTTGCACAAGTTCTATTTACTTCTTCCATGGAAAGGGGATCGTTGTTTTCTAGGGGCGTGTTCTTTATTGGGTTTAAGAGGTTTACTGGAACTGAATGTACATCAAGTTCTCTTAGTTGTAGTGCCATGTCAATCCTATCTGTAAAGTCTTCTCCTAGTCCTATTAATCCGCCTGAGCAAATTTCCATTCCTGCTTTTTGAGCTGCCTTTATTGTGTCAATCTTTTGGTCATAAGTATGGGTAGTGCATATTTCTGGGAAGAAGTTTCTTGATGTTTCTAGGTTGTTGTGGATTCTTGTTATGCCTGCATCCTTTAATTTTTCAAAGGATTCTTCGGAGATTATTCCTCCTGATATACAAACTTTCATTTCTGGTGCTTTTTCATGAATTTTTCTAGTTATGCTGCAGATTTTGTCAATGTCTTTTGCTGTAAGGCCCTTGCCACTAGCTACCATTGAGTATCTAGGTATGCCTCTTTCGTATTTATCTAGCGCGTCCTTTACTATTGTCTCTTCATCTAAGAGGTCATATTCTTTTATATGTGTGT
This sequence comes from uncultured Peptoniphilus sp., assembly GCF_946998875.1. Classification (GTDB taxonomy): domain Bacteria; phylum Bacillota; class Clostridia; order Tissierellales; family Peptoniphilaceae; genus Peptoniphilus_A. Next base: position 989 of record NZ_CAMQAY010000012.1, read on the forward strand.
TGTAGTGGGCTGATTGTGCACAAAATTTGCAGTTCTCGGAACACTTTCCACTTTTTGCATTTATAATAGTACAAACATCAAAGTCATTGCCACAGAAATATTCTCTAAGTTCATCTGCAGCTTTAGTCAAGGTGTCGTAATCGCTCTTGTATAATTCTATGGCTTCCTCTCTTGTTACAGAGTAACCATTTTTTACTTTTTCTTTCAATTCAATAATATCCATGTCTTCAACTCCTGAAATAATTATATATTTCCCATGGTTTATTGTCAATCAAAAGAATATTTTAGTTAACATAGTATTCAAAGACGCCAAATTTTATTTTTTGATTTAATTTTCTAAACTTTCTCTCGTATTCCGTAACTATATTGTCTGGATAATCATCTAATTTCATGTCAAATTCTTCTACTAGCGTTGAAAAGCCGCAGTCACTAAAGTAGATCAAACTTTCCTCAAAAAGTTCTAAGTCATCAGTCTTAAAGTATATTTGTGATTTTGGCTTTAAAATGACCTTATACTTTTCTAAAAACCTTGGGAAAGTAAGCCTTCTCTTCTTATGCTTTAACTTTGGCCAAGGATTGCAAAAGTTGATGTAAATTCTACTTAACTCATTTTTGTCGAAATAATCCAAAATATTTTCCGCATTAATTGGCATTGCCCTCACATTTGTAAGCTCTTCATCTAGGATTTTTCTAGTGGCATAAATTAGTGCATTAGTTTCAATGTCTACCATAATATAATTAATATCTTTATTTCTCTTTGCTGATTCTATAGTAAAAGTGCCCTTGCCTGCGCCAATTTCAAGATAAATTGGATTGTAGTTGCCAAAAATATCCTTCCATCTTCCCTTATTTTCTTCACCATTAAAAAATACATAAGGATTTTCGCGCATTTCTGGAATTGCAAAATGTTTTTTTCTAAGCCTCATATTACTCTCCTTTTTTTGCTTTAAGCATTATAACACAAGTTGAGTAAGAGTCAACAATTCTTGTGATTTTTATTTAAAATTTATTTCAAAAAAATAAAAGCCCTTTAGCTTTTACCTTTAGCTTATTTCATTTACCTTATTTATTGAAGAAATTACCCCTATCAAGGCTAGTCCTTCCCGTTTTATAATCAATCTTAACGCCTTCTTCAATATTTCTCACAAAAACTCTGAAGTTTATCTTTTTGCCACCATCCTCAATGCTGTATGCCTCCATAATTACACCTCTTGCCACTAGCTCGTCATCAAGAAAAATTGGCGTCACCCTGTATCTCACCTTTTTGCCAGTGTCCCTAATATAGGTTGCCACAGAATTTTCAAAGGGCAGCATACCTTTGGCATTAAAAGACCTGGTGCCCGTCATTAGATTTTTCCAGTTATCATTTTCGCCAGTAAGCTGATAGGCAATGAGGTGACACCTGTTGTAGACAGCTTCGCCCTCCACAAAATCATAAAACCTTTGATGCCAACCAGTGGGATAAACCTTTGAAATGTCGCCTCTTGGCTTCTTTGGCAGGGAGTCAGGGCCAATAAGAGCATTGGCAGGACCAACCCTGTTAAGATGGTCTAAATCAGAAAAGTAGGAAAAGTCGGGCCCCATTTTCAAATCATCAGAAGAAAACTGTGGTGGATTTTTATCTATTTTATAGTAGGGACTTTTCTCAGTGACCTCATAATTATTTCCAAAAATATTTTCAATTTTATTTAAAAAGCTATTATTGTACTTATTTTTGCCATGGCTCAAAGGATCTTGACTTAATAAAAATCCAAGGCCAATGACAAAAACAAGAGCAAGCACTTTTAAACTTCTATTTCTCTTCAATAATTCCACAACCTTTTAACAGCTATAAATTTAACACTATTTACTATTATATAGGATTTACAATAAAAAAACCTCCCTACTTTTTTTAAGTAAGGAGGTCATATTCTAAATAATATTAAAATTCGCAAATTATTATTTTTCCAAGGCCTTCTATGTTAATCTTTTCTTTTTCAAGGTATAATGCTGAAAATTTTTCAAATTCTTTTCCGTCTACTTTTAAGTCAGCGTCGTAATTAAAAATCACTGCGCGAGATTTTGCAAAATATTCAAAGTTATTTATGTTAAGGGCATACATCTTTGCGTCAAGTCCCTTTTTGTAAATCAAATTGAAGTCTCTCACATCGCCAGAGGATTTTGTCTCGTCATCGCCATTAAAAAATAAAACTTCATATGGAGCTAAGACAAATTTTTCTCCTGCTGTTTCTATATTCATGACATTATTTATTGGGGCGATGTATCTGTTAAAGCCCTTGTAAGGTGTGTAGTTTGAAATTTTTTCATTGCAAGTTGCAGTAGAAATTCTAAAATCGAAGTTTTTCTCGCCAACAATTGCGCCTTCTGGATAAATAAAGACTTCTGTTGTTACTCCTGCAGACCATTTTGAATCTTTAAAGTCATCTTTTTTTATAAATTTCATTTAATCACCTAATAAATCCTTTAATTTTCCAGTGACTTTGTAGTCAATTTTTTTAAGTTCTTCTATGTTTTTGACACCTGAAAGCATCATTAGCATTTTAGTCTTTTCGATTAGTCCCTCAATGTATTTTAATGTGTATTCATAACCGCCGCGCACAATATAAGATAAGATTTCGCCGCTAATTGCTGTCATTGATGCTCCTGCTGCTATGCTCTTAACTATGTCCATAGAATTTTTTACGCCACCAGCAGAAATTATATAGAGATCCTTTAACTTTAGTCTATCTGCTTCAATCAAGGATAGGGCAGTAGGTATTCCCCAAGAAAATAAATCTGATATATCTGAGTTTGGGTCTCTAAGATTTTCTATTTCAAAAAAGTTTGTGCCGCCGTATCCTGATATGTCAACATATCTAACGCCAATGTCGTATAGTTTTTTTACAGTCTTTGGTGACATGCCAAAGCCAACTTCTTTTACTATAACTGGCACTTCAGATTTTTTTACTATTTCTTCTACATTTTTAAGTATGCCACAGAAGTTTCTCTCGCCTTCAACTTGCACAAGTTCTTGGGCAGGATTTAGGTGGATTTGAATTGCATCGGCAGACAAAAGCTCTACAGCTTTTTTTGCATCTTCAGCTGTAGAAAATCCATTTAAGTTTGAAATTACAATGCCATCTTTAATTATTTCCCTTACAATTTCAAAGGATTTTCTTGAATCTTCATCTTCAAGGGCAATTGCCTGTGAGCCAACAGCCATGGGCAAATCAAATTCCTTTGCCACATTGGCAAGATTTCTATTTATTTCCTCTGAAAGATTGCTGCCACCAGTCATGGCATTAATCATAAGTGGGAAGTTTACTTTTTTATTTAAAAAATTTACGCTTGTATCAATTTCGTCGTAATCTATTTCTGGAATAGAGTCATTATACAAAAAGATATCAGAAAAAAGTGTATCGCCAACATAAGTTGTGCGAAGAAAATTTTCTATATGCTCTGTCTTTCTATATTTCCTCATTGCATCCTCCTTTAACAAGTAAATAATATCATTTTATAAATTTTTTTACAATAAGGCTTCCTTAAAAATACTTGCTCCAATTTTATCGCCGTCATGCCTGATGAAGCCATCCTTTATGTCGATAAATTCGCCCTCTGTAAGCTTTACTTTTTTCTCTATAAAATAAGCTCTGTCTTCATCACTAACAAAAATTGGAAGGGACTCATCCTTATTGTAATAATTTTCATAGACATCATGGCTTGCCCTAAAATCATTGGCAATGACTTCGTCTATAAATTCGTAGTTTGTGTGTTTTAAAATTGCATCAAAGTGGTCTTTTAGGGAATAATTTTTGGTCTCCCCCTTTTGGGTCATGGCATTGGCAATGTAGATGACATGTGCCCTAGTATCTCTTAGGGCTTCATTTATTCCTGCTATTAAAAAATTTGGAATAATAGAAGTGTAAAGAGAACCTGGACCAATTATAACTATGTCGGCATCTAAGATTGCCCTTAGGGCATCATCATTTGCCCTTGGATAATGAGGAATCATGCTCATTTTTTCTATTTTCGTATTTAATCTATAACACATTTTTGGAATGTAGGACTCGCCAACCACCTTGTCCTTAGAGGCAAATTCTGCAACGAGATGGGTTTCATCTAAGGTTACTGGTATGATTTTTCCTGTTACATTAAAGACGCTACTCATTTCTATTAGAGCCCTGTCAAAAGACCCAAAAATATCTGTTAAGGCAGCGATTAAAATATTTCCCACGTTTTGATTTTTTAAGGTCCCTGAATTAAATCTGTAGTTTAAAAGTTCCTTTAAGGTTTCATCAGTGTTGGATAGGGCAATTAAACATCTCCTGGCATCACCTGGTGGGAGAATATTTAATTCCTTCCTGAGGATGCCGCTGCCTCCACCGTCATCGGACATGGAGACCACAGCAGAAATGTCCTTTGTGTAATTTTTTAGCCCACGCAAAATAGTGGAGATTCCCGTACCTCCACCAAGGACTGCTATCTTTTTTTCCATAAATTTTTCTCCATATCCCTGTGAGTGACATAAGTTGACTTGTATTCTTCCTTTAGAATCCTGCCAATCTCTTCGGCAATAGTCACTGACCTGTGAAAACCACCAGTGCAACCAATGCCAATAGTCAAAACTCTCTTTTGCTCTGCCATATAATTAGGAATCAAAAATTCAAGCAAATCAATGGTCTTGTCAATAAAAGTCTTTGTCACATCCCACTTCATCACATAATTTTTGACTTCTTCAGTCTTTCCATTTAAATCTTTTAGCTCCTTAATATAAAAAGGATTTGGCAAAAATCTAACATCAAAGACAAGGTCGGCATCCATTAAAATTCCGCTCTTGTAACCAAAACTTGTAACTTCAATGGCAAAATTGTCCTTCTCATCGTAGGAGACAAAGGCCATAAGTTGTGTCCTCAAATTTTTTGTAGAAAGTCCACTTGTGTCAATGACAAAATCAGCATTGTCCTTTACCTTTGAAAGAGTCTCTTCCTCAAACTTGTAGCCCTCAACTATGGAGGAATTCATTGGGTGAGGGCGTCTTAGCTCCTTGTACCTTGCCACAATAGTTTCCATGTCGGCGTAGAGAAATAAAAGTCTCGTCTTTACATTCATTCCCTTTAAATCTTCATAGCTAGAGAAAAAGGAATTGAAAAACTCGCCACTTCTTAAGTCTACAACCACAGCAACCTTGTCAAAATTTTTGCTCTTGGCATCAAGTGCCATCTCGCAAAACTTTGGAAGAAGAGCAGGCGCAAGATTGTCCATGGCATAATAGCCCAAGTCTTCAAAAACATCTAGGGCATAGGACTTGCCTGAGCCACTCATTCCAGTAATAATTATAAGTTCCATAAAATCACCAAATTAATCTCCAATAATTTTAACTTCTCTCTCTAAATTTACGCCAAACTTGTCATGGACAACCTTTTGCACAATCTCAATAGTTTCAAGGACGTCACTTGCAGTGGCCTTATTTTTATTTACAACAAAGCCGCAGTGTTTCTCGCTAATGCCTGCCCCCTTGTGAGTAAAGCCCCTAAGACCTGAGTCATCAATTAATTTGCCAGCAAAATATCCAGTGGGTCTCTTAAAGGTAGAGCCAGCAGAAGGCATATCGAGAGGTTGCTTTTCAGCTCGTCTCCTGTCAAATTCTTCATACTTTTCTCTTATTTCATCCTTATTTCCAGGATTTAAAGAAAAAGTCGCGCCAAGGACAATTAAATCTCTCTCTTGCACAAGAGAATGTCTGTAAGAAAAATTCATATCTTGGCAGGGCACTTCTATCACTTCATAATTTTCGTCTAAAAGTCTCACGCTCTTAATGACATTTTTCATCTCTCCATCATAGGCACCAGCATTCATTACAACGCCGCCGCCAAGAGAACCTGGTATGCCGTGGGTAAACTCAAGTCCAGTAAGAGAATTTTCCATGGCAAACTCGCTGACTTTCTTTAGGCTAGCACCTGCTCCTGCATAAATTTCTGTGTCAGAAACTTTTTTCACTTCATTTAATTTATTTTTAAGCTTAATAATAATTCCATCAAAGCCCTTGTCTCTCACAATAATATTTGTGCAATTGCCAAGGATATAAAAATTGTAATTATTTTTCTTAATTTCTTTTAAAATTTCAATGAGAGACTCCTCGTCCTTAGGTTTTATGAGAAGATTAGCCGGTCCACCTACGCAAAAAGAAGTGTGGTTTGTCATAAGCTCGTCATAAAAAAAATCTCCAAAATTTTCATTTATATTAAATTTCATATAACACCTCGAAATATTATTACTATAATTATATCATTAAAGGCGATAAATATTAACTTCTCTATTATTTAAAAAAATATAATAAAAAACTCCATTCTCTTAGTAAAAGAATAGAGTTTAATGTAGTTTTAAATTTAATTTTCCTTAAAATCCACTTGTCTTAAAAACTTTTCATTGCTTTCTAAAAGTTTTTTGTAATAGTCATCATAGGCTGGGCTCATTTTTCTAATTAGTGGTAAGGCAACTTCATAATAATTACTTTTTATCATATAATTTTTTATCTTGTCCCTAATTGTTTTTACTGGGCTATTTTTATACTCCTCGCTTTCTAAAAATTTTTCATAGGTTTTTACATTGTTTTCATTTTCCCTTAGCCAGTCTTCTATGTTGTAAGCTGCCCTTATTTTTTCATTATTTATTTTTTCCAAGTCTTCATTTTTAAAATCACTAGTCAAATTTTCGATATAACTCTTTTCCTCTTCTGTAAAATCAATTTCGGGAAGGCTGTCCAAAAAATTTACATACTCGTTAAAGGCTTCTTCTTCATCCTCTTTTAATTTTTCTTTTAAAAAGGGTTTGTAGGTCATAAAAAAAGCTTGACCAAAATATCCTGGAAAAATTCTTGTAAGTTTCTCGTAAATGCTCTCTTCCTTTTCCAAAGTATTTAATTGGTCGGTGATTTCTATTAAATCATCGCCCCTAATTATTCTTTCCAGCAAATTCTTTTTGCTTTTTTCTAGTTCAATTTTATAGTCTCGGTCCCTTAAAATTTTTCCAATTTCCTTATTATTAGAATCTAAAATATTTTTTATTTCACTTACATTTAGTCCAAGCCTTCTATAAAGGGAAATTTTTATAAGTCTATTAAGGTCTTCTTCTGAATAATTTCTGTAATTATTTTCCTCAATGGCAGGCGAAATCAACTCCTTCTCTTCATAATATAAAATTGCCTTCCGCCTAAGTCCAGTAATTTTTTCCACTTCGCTTCTCTTCATAATCCACCTCCACCTATAGTCTAAGCCTGTCCCTTGGGTTCAAGTCAATATAAGTTTATAAAAAAAGATACCCCTAAGGGGCGTTTAGTTAGGGATTGTAAGAAAAAAATTTTTTGAGTGACATCTTCGAGCGGTGACAAAAGAAATATCGACCATACAAGAGTAGGAATAGTCCTGTGTGGTCGTTTTCTTATGCTCAAGGGCGAAATGTTATGTGAGATTATCAGCGATGTATAGTTATATAATTATCAATGAGCGAATTCAAATCATCAATACACTTTTTTAAATCATTTGATGTAGTTGATTTATCAATTAATCCTGCTGATGAATGAGACAACGGATTTGCATTTCTTAAATAATGTGCGCGCTTAATTATTTCTTCAGAACCATCTATCTCTTTATAAAATGTTTTAAACGCTGGCTCTTTGTAAAAACCTTTGTAATTTGTTTTTTTACAAGTTGGATCATAATTATAATAAAATGCTAAATCAGCTGTAAAACGGTCAAAGTAGTTTTTATAAAATGCATATTCCGCCAATGTATTATGTCTTTTTTTCTCCACCCAATACATGAAATATAGGAAGTATGCTTTCCAGTCTTTATCAATAATGTGTAGATAATCATTAATCCTCTTATTACGAAGTGTGGATAAAAAGCTATTTTTACAACAGTAATAGTAATAATTCTTAAGATTTGTACTATTCTCATTTAGAGCATCGAGCAAATCAATATGTCTAAACTCACTCTGAATTAAATAGGATATGGCAATTGATGTGTCATATGAATTCCAAAGTCCTTTTCGATTACGTTGAAACAACTGATTAAGCAAAGCTTTGATAGCAGATGGACTTTTGGTCTTCATTATCATTATAGATAAACGTTTTGGGTCTAAACTAATAAAAGAAACATCTGTGTTAATCAATTTACATATTGTGGATATTACTTTGCTGTCTTGAATTACTTCCTCGCATTCGTAAATATAATGGTTATAAACTTCTGTTGGCGTAAACTCAATATCATCACTGCTAAAGTGATGTTCAATCAATGAATTGTAGTGTTCAACATCGATATAATCTTCTTTAAGTGATGATAATAACGAATTCAAAAACTCTTGGAACTTCCCTTCAAATAATTCCTCAATATCATGCTGAATGCCATTGAAATATTCATCATATATTGACTTTTTCAGTTCATCATTGATTTCTATTGCAGGCTTTAAACAACACTTTTTTGTATTAAGAGACAATCCATATTCTTTTAAAATAGAAGAATACTCATTTCTAATCTGGTTATAAGCATCGTGCAACATAACAATGTCATGAGAAGAATTAATCAAGATATACATATCATCAACATATCGAATAATCTTAAAATCACTTATGCAGTTGATTTTTTCTTTAATAAATTGATATATACGATTATCTATCTCATCTGTATACACGATTGTCGCTAAATATGAAGATGCAGTGCTATTTTCTATTATTGGAAATTTTCCAGCTCCGCAATACAACAACAATTCTTTGATCATCTTCAATTGAGTAGGAGTGAAGCAAATGCCTTCTAAATTACTTCTTTTATCAATTTGATTAATAAGAATATCAAGGTTTATATTGGGAAAGAAGTTAGTAACATCGGTTTTAATAAAATACTGGCAGTCTGAAATGTTAGCATTTATCAGTTTGAAAAACTCATCATAATCCTGTTTATACTTCGCACGCATATAGTCATAGTTTCCTGCATAAAAAGCATCAATATTCACATTTCTTACCGGTTGATAATGATTAGATATTTCCTTGCCTATAGCTTGTAATACTAAATACAAAATCGGTGATAAGAGACTTGAATCTCTAAAGCTCCCGTCTCCCTTTTGAAGAAAGTTTTCGGATTGATGCATTGCTTCCGGAAACAATACAAATGCAGCTTTTCTTATGTATTTTTCAAAGAACTCTTCACTAGCAATGTATTCTTCCTCATCTACAGTGATTTTTGAAAAAGGAAACCACTGCAAATAGGACTTTTTACTACCTTCACTTAACTTAAAATACATTTGGCATGTCTGCTTCCATGTATCATGTGTAATTCCAAACATACCTTACCTCTCTGCTTATTTTTTTTTCTTCCCATAAGGAGCAGGTTCTTCTGCAACCTTTAAAGTAGTATCAACAGGAGCATACTGATAGAGATTTGCATTTCCACTCGTACCAGCTGTGCCCATATCAGAATTCTCTTCGAAGTTTTCAACCTGTTCCATAACCTTATTGAATACTACAGGACTGTATTGTGGCGGATAGCCATTTTTGACAAGACAAATCTTAATGTCAAGTTTTAATTGATTACGCACATTCTGATTGTTAAGCCAATCTGCAAAAGATGATTTTGTGTCGATAATTTCTTTAACCTTCTTAGCTAAAGTCTTGCACTTGTCATTAACAACCACACCATCTATTTCCTTGTCAGTTCCATACTCAAAGTTAAACTGGTCACGCAATGAAATCAGTATGTCATAGAATGCTTTTTCTTCAAAAGTTAAACCAATTTTTCGGAAACTTTCTCGATTTTCATTCATCTGATGTAAGATTGCAAGTGCCTGTTCCGTAGCAGCCTTAATAATGTCTTCAGATGCCTGTTCTTGAGTTGCTCCGGCTTCTTCAGCAGTAAGGTGCTTACGTCTTTCGTGATATTCTTCAATGGTCTTTTCAAGCATCTCTTGGAATGTCTTTGCGGCAATCTGATTTACTTTTGCGTATTCTTTAATCTGCTTACGAAGCATTTTGATAAGAAGTTCAAGCTTTGTTGCAGGCATTTTAACATCAGACAATTTCTCGAAATATTCAGGAGAGAAGATATCTTCTTCCTCGCCACTTTCAAGAACACTTTCAACTTGATTGTATTTAAGAGCCTCTTCAACCATTTTTGATACGGCACGATTCATTGTATCTGCATCAACATCACTTGTTCCACTCATTTTGCGAACGAATCCGGCAATAGCCATAAAGCACTGTGCAAGTGCTGATTCTTCTTCTCCAAGTTCACCAGAAGGCTGACAAATATCAAAAGCAGTTCGCATTCTTTTCACAGTTTGCAAGAAATATGTCTTGAATGATACCTTTCCCTTTTCACTGCTTAATTCCTGTGTTGATGCAAATACAAATTCAGCAGCCTTTGCAAGCAACATATAACGCTCTACAGGGTCACAATCAGGGTTGAGGAATGGCGCTAAATCATAATCAGTAAAGAGCGTTTTAAGAACTTCAAGTTCTTCTCTGAAAATCATAGTAGCTTGTTCTACATCATCTGAAGTTGGAGCAACAGATGTATTGCCACCATAAATTTTCATAGCTTCACGCATATTGTCACGAATACCAATGTAGTCGATAATCATCCCATGGTCTTTTCCCGGGAATTTTCTATTAACACGGCTAATTGTCTGAATAAGCAAATGTTTCTTAAGTGGCTTATCATTATACAGAAATGTAAGCGAAGGAACATCAAATCCTGTAATCCACATATCAACAACGATAACAATGCGGAAGTTAGATTTTTCCTGTTTGAACGATGCGTCAAGTTCTTCTGAACGCTTGTCATTCTTAACACCACCAAGATAGTTGTACATTTCCGGTTCATCGTTACTTCCAACACTTGAAACCATAGCTATAAATGGCATAGGCTTTAATTTTTTTAATTCCTCATCAGACACAACAACACCATCTGGAACTTTCTTTTCTTCAAACCATTCAGGATATTTATCCTTGAATTTAAGAAGAAGTGCATAGGCAATTGCTCTGCTTGAACATACAACCATAGCTTTCTGTGTTCTGTCAGGGTCCTGGTCACATGCAGAAACATAGTGGTCATGGATATCAACAGCAAGTCTTTCAAGTCTTGATGGTTCACCAAGGATAACCTCCATAGAACTCATTGCACGTTTGCTTGCCTCAATGTCATCATATGTTGCACCATCATCGGCACATTTTTTATAGTAATTTTCAATCTCTGCTGCCTTTTTTTTGTCAAGTAATACCTTGGCAATACGAGGGTGGTACTTGATAGGCACAGTAAGTCCATCGGCAACAGCCTGATCCATTGTGTAACGGTCAATTTCTTCACCGAAGGTCTGATAGGTTTCAGCTATAGGTGTTCCTGTAAAGCCTACAAATGTAGCCTGTGGAAATGCCTCTTTTAACACTTTCGCATAAGGCTTGGACACCATAGCTTTCATATTTTCGTCAGCATCTTTGCTAAACTGAATTTTCTTTGAATGTTCAAGTTGTGTTCTATGAGCCTCATCTGAAAAACATATAATATTCTTTCGGTCATTGATGAGACCGATTTTATCATCTTCACGGTCGCAGAACTTCTGAATGGTACAGATATAGAATCCGCCACTCTGTCTTGCTCCAAGTTCTTCTCTTAATTGTTTTCTATTCTTAACAACAGATACTTCGCCAAGGTTCAAGAACTCTTTGCTCTTTGTAAAAAGTTTTGCACCTTGCTTTTGCAACTCCTCACGGTCAACGATAAGAATAATTGTTGGTGAACCAATAGCAGGTATATCAGTACAGCGAAGTGCAAGCTGGCGAGCAAGGAAAGCCATTGTGTAAGTCTTTCCACATCCTGTCGCACCGAAATAAGTACCACCTTTACCAGTTCCATCAACGATGGAATTCACAATACTTTGTTTCAATAGCTTGGATGCAAAGAACTGTGGATATCGACATACGATTTCAACCTCTTCATGGTCATAAATAGTATCCTGAAAATAAATATAATCTCTGAACAATTCAAGGAAACGTGCAGGACTATAAACTCCCTTAATCATTGTTTCTGCTTCTGCAAATGGCATAGTGGATACTTCATCACCATCATTAACTTTACGCCAAGCATAGAAATGCTCATAAGGAGTGCGAACTGTTCCAAGCCTTGTCTTTACTCCGTCAGAAATGCAAGCAAGTGGACAGTAGTGAAGTAAGTGGGGAATATCTCTCCAATAACGGATATTAATCTGCTCCCACGCATTAAATACTGTTGCATTGGCATCGCCCGGATTTTTAAGTTCAATCACACATAGAGGCATACCGTTTACAAACAGTAGTACATCAGGTCTGCGGTTTTCCTTTTGTCCATTATTTGTGTATTCAACAGTAAACTGATTTACAACTCTGAAAATATTATTATCAGGTTTTTCAAAGTCAATTAAGTTTACCATTCTTGTAAGTCCGTTTTGTGGTGTGAACTGAACACCGTCAACCATCCAGCCATATACTTTGTGAAGTGTGGCAAAGTCGCTTTCAGCACCCACAAGACGTACATTATCAAAAATTTGCGTAACCTCATCTGTAGTCAGATCATTATTTGTCTTTGATATAAATGCCTTGAAATCATCAGCAATCAATACATCATTTTTTGTTACACGATTTATTTTGTTGCCTGCAAGGTAGTTCCAACCTTCTTTTTCAAGAAAGCCAATGAAGGCATATTCAAAATCAGACTCACAATAATGACCGTTATAGTCTTTTAGTTTAGCCACAGGCTATGCCTCCTTTCTTGCCTCTTCGAGAGAGCCTTTTATCAAAATAGGACAGATATCTTTTAATTGCATTTTCAATCTTTCATTGATTTCACTTCGTTCCTGATAAACTGTGAAAATATCAACTACATCTTGTTGTATCTCCACAGAAGGAATTGGAATTGTAATTTTCCCCATATCTTCAAAAGTGAATATATCTCTTGTTGTTCCAAATGAGATGAATCCAGCATATCTTTGAGTTTCAGTTCTATTGAACCACATCAATAAATATTTGGGATTCAATTTCTTTGTATCAGTAATTTCAAAGACTTGATATGAATTCGATACAACACAATCTGGTCCTTCTCTAAGAGCAATAGGTAGCTTTGTTCGATTGGATTTCATTACTTTATTAAAAGCAAATTGCCCAGTTCTAACAACACTACCATTCTCTGAATCTTCTGCCACACGCTTTGGTTCGGTGAAAACATGATCTACATTTACACCTTGAAATAATGTAATTGCATTGCCTTCATTTTTCTCATTGCATTCACGAAGATACGGTCCAATCTCTTCACAAGGCATATTTCTTCTCAAATCTTCAATATACGCATCGCAAGTAAGTTTCAAATCTTCCAACCCACGCTCATAGCATTCCTGATTTGAAACCATGGCATTATATATATCTACATATTTTTGTTGGAGGTCAATAGGTGGGAGACTAATTTCAAATTCAGCCAAATCTCCAACTCGAAAATAATTTCGTGCAGAACCAACAGCCTCAAACCAACATTTTCTTGCAAACTCATCTCTTTTTATGAACATATTTAGATATTCAGGAAGCACGATATCTGTGCGTGTAACATAAAAAATCTCATACAAAGAAGAACAAATTGCCTTATCCCAAAATAGATTTAATGCAATTGAATTTAATTCCATTCTTGCAGGGTTAAACACAAAATCATTTCTATAATAAACATTATAAATTGAAAGGTCTGCACCATCTTGTTTTGGTGAAATGAAACCTTCACGAGAAACACCTCTTATTGGTAATTTTTCCTCGTAATTGTATTTTTCTCTTCGCTGTTCAATCAACTCTCCAAGTTTATATTTAGTCAATGCCATAACCAATCCCCCTAAATGCGTCCTCCAACATCTGCTGGGATTTCTTTTCTGCTTTCATAATATCTTGCATTTCTGCCTGAATGCGTGACATTTCCTTTTCATAGTCTATATCCAAATCGTGGTCAATGAACTCGATATATTTACTTGGCGTTAATGCCCAATCTTTACTTTCAATTTCTTTGATTCCAACACTACGATAAAGTTCTGGCATTTCATAATTTGTTCCGTCTGTGCCTTCGTTCTGCCAAGTGTGATAAATTGAAGATGCTCTTTCAATTTGACCAGTAAGGTTAATTGTTATGTCATCAGTACCCTTGGAATCATTTGAAGACAGAAATACTTTCTTTTTATTCTGACGCTTTACAGGGTTTTCAGTCCACTGACGCAAATCCATAAATAGAAATTCATGTTCACGGTTACGAAGGTTTCTGCCGTGGTAATTTCCACCTTTTTTATTCTGGTTAAGAATCCAAAGGGTAACACTGATATCAGTAGTGATAAACAATTCTCTTGGAAGAACAATAATAGCCTCAACCTTATCATTTTTAATCAATCTTTTTCTGATTTCTAAAGTATCACTATCATTTAGAGCACCATTAGCAAGCAAGAACCCTGCAACACCATTTGACTTTTTAAGATGATAAAGCATATGTAAAATCCACGCATAGTTAGCATTGCTTTCAGGTGGTGTAACATAATCTGCCCAACGAGCATCATTCTGCAAGTTTTCATCATACCAGCCTTTAAGATTGAAAGGTGGATTTGCCATAATATAATCAAAATACAAACCTTTATGTAAATCATTAATAAACGAAGAATCACTCATACCGCCAAGATGGTGACTAATACCGCGAAGTGCAAGGTTCATTTTTGCAAGTCGATATGTAGCTGGCTCTTTTTCCTGTCCGTAGACATTTACACTCGATATACTTCCTTGCTTTGATTTCACAAGTTCAGCACTCTGAATAAACATACCACCGGAACCACAGGCAGGATCATATAAAGTTCCGTCATATGGTTCAATCATAGAAGCAATAAGCTGAACAACGTCATGTGGTGTATAGAATTCTCCTTCTTCTTTTGTGGCATTAACAGCAAATTCTTTAAGGAAGTATTCATACACATGACCTATAAGGTCTTTTTCTTCACCAAAAGCCTTGTGACTGATTTTATTGACTTCATCAACAAGCTTCTTGATATCATTAGCACCAAGGTTACGAGAAGTAAATGTGCCTTCAATAAAGCAACCCTTTAGGTCTTTGGAAGTTGTACCAATACTATGAAGTGCAGTATCTAGCGCAACATTCAAATTAGGTGCAGGTGTATTTATAATTGTTGACCAGCGAGCTTCAACAGGAAGATTATATGTACCATCTGCAAAAGTAGCATCGTCAAAGAACGCTGTTCTGATATCTTCATCATCCGGGTCAAGCCCTTGTTCAATTAAAGTCTGACGTAAGTTTTCAATTCCGTCTTCGTATTTTTCTCCAATAAAACGAAGGAATACAAGTGTAAGCATCATATCTCTTTTCTCAAAGAATGAACCTGAATTTCTTGCCGCACGCAAAATATCTCGGCAATTAAATAAAATATTATCTATGTTCAAAGCTTTCTCAGCAGCTTTTTTAGTTGTCTTCTTAGCCATATTAATCTTCATCCTTTCCAGTGTTGATCCACTCTGCTTCTAATGCACTGAAATCGACATTATGCTTATCGCAGAATTCTTTCATTTTTTTCATAGCTGACATGTTTGGTTTGCTTTTTTCATTTTCCCAGCGATTTATTGTAGAAAACGAAACTCCCAATTCACGTCCAAATAATTCCTGTGTCAGGAAACATTTTTCACGAATTTTCTTTATTTCATCAGAATAAGCCATATATTTCATCTCCTTATGTATCTATGTCAGTGATATAGCATAACTATAGCATATATTTATGAATTTTTCTACCTCCTGCAGTTATCTAGTATAGTCGCAGGAGATTTTTTATGTTTTTTCGTCTCAAAATGTCCTTTTGATGCATCTTTCAAGGTTAACAGTTAGGAAGGACAGAAATTCTTTCGAATGTATCCGCTCAAACTGCAAAGCTTTCTCCAGTGGGAAGGTGTAAGGACGATACAGGCAACTGTCTTTAGGAAGGAGGTCATACAGATGTATGGATAAGAAAAACGAATAAATGAATGTGGAGGTTTTCGATTACTCCACGATACC
The DNA here is from genome assembly GCF_946998875.1 of uncultured Peptoniphilus sp. Taxonomy (GTDB): domain Bacteria; phylum Bacillota; class Clostridia; order Tissierellales; family Peptoniphilaceae; genus Peptoniphilus_A. The sequence continues at coordinate 17,056 of NZ_CAMQAY010000012.1, forward strand.
CAAGTTCATGCATGAGCATGGCAGGTTCTGCCTTTGGAAGCTTGTGATGAAACCGGGTAAGACCAAGCCTGACAAGATACCATATCGCATCAATGGTAAAAGAGCCGATGCAACAAACCCACAGCATTATTCATCCTTTGAAGAAACTGTAGATGCATTTTCTAAAGGCGGATATGCAGGTATCGGTATCGGTTGCTTTGAAAGGTAAAATATCTGACAAAAGATTTGAAAAAATAGCTAAAGCTTACGATGAAGAAGAAATTTTACTTCAAAAAAGAATAGCTAAACTTGAAGAAACTATTAAAAAATCGCAGGAGGAAGAACTTAATGTGGAATCATTCCTAAAACTTGTAAGGAATTACACGGATATAAAAGAACTTGATCCAGAAATAATTAGAACTTTTGTAGATAAGATTTATGTAGAACAATCGGAAAAAGTTCCGGGTACAAATTTAAAGAAACAAACCATTTGGATAAATTGGAACTTTATAGGGAAAATTGACATATAAAAATCGGCACAAAGGTTAGTACCTTCATGCCGATTAAATTTTAAGGAAATAAATCCCTAATTAAGAGCCCCTCAAGGGTATCTCAATTTAATAGTTCTTATCTTCTGCCAAGTTCAGCGTCGTAGATATAAAGTCCAGCCCAGCTTTCGTTTATTCTTTCAAGTCTTTCGATAATTCCTCTGAAGTTATCTTCTTCTTCAACTTGTTCGTCAACATACCATTGTAGAAGTGAAGTTACTCTGTGGTCTTTTTCTTCTACTGAAAGTTCATAAAGATCATTAATTTTTCTTGTAACTTCTTGTTCATGTTCATAAGCTGTCTTGAAAGTTTCTGTAAATGTTCCAAATTCAACTTCTGGTTTTTCAATTGATTCAAGTTCTGGTCTAACATCTATTTCAAATAAAAATTGTCTCAATTTTTCTGCGTGTGCAAATTCTTCTTCTGCTTGTTTGTCAAAGAAGTGAGCAAATCCGTCCATTCCTTTGTCTTTTACATAGTTTGCCATTGAATAATAAATATATCCTGAAGATACTTCAAAATTATATTGTTCATTTAATCCCTTTAATAATTTACTTTCCATAATAAAAACCCCCTGTGATTTTATTTATAAATTTACTAAGCTGTAAGCTTTGTTTCTCATAATACTATGTTACCCGCAAAACTATTTTTAAAACAATTAATTTGAAATTCCTAAATTATCTATTGAGATTTCTATATTATCCATGAATTTAAATTCGATTTTATTTATTTCTTCTAAATTTAAATCCTTATTTTTATTTCTAAAATCTGCCAGTGGAATTAAAACTGTCTGTGGCACAAATCTATCAACAAAATCATCAGTTAAATAGTCAGTCTTGTAGATAAAAGCTTTTGTCATGGGACTTAAAATTTTATACTTTGATAAATTTAATGAAGCAGCATTGCCCCAAGTGTCCTGAATTTCTATTCTGAGCGCATCTCTTTTATCCTCATAAGTTAAATTTTCCATGTCAAATTGCAAAAACTTTCCTCCTGGAATTTTTTCAGTCAACCTTATTCCATAGCTTGAATCTTTTTTTGCCTTCATAAAAACTGCTGTTGTATTTGAGCTGCTTTCACCATAGTCGTGGCTGTCCTCATAAATTTCATTTAAGCCATTAAAATTTATTATTCCGCTTTTTACTGATGTAGTAGTCAAATCGTAATCTTCTTCAAAGTCTGCCAGCTTATAAAAAGTGGAATCCATATATCTATTGTAGTAATTTGTCTTTGGCAGGTCTTCATAATTATTTGGTCCTTCTCTAAAAATTTCTCTGTTGTAAGTTTTTCCAAAGGCATTTTCCAAAAAGTTGTAGGTGTAAATTGATAAAATTTCCCTTTGGTCCTCTCCATCAAGTAGCTCTTTTCTATTTAAGAAAAATCCCTCTGCTGGGTCTAAGTCGAAGTCGCCCCAAAGTGAATTGAAGTTGCCATGATTGCCATATGAAAAATAAAGAGCTGCCTTAAAGTTGTCCCTTGCTCCAGAAAAAATTACATTGTCATAGAGAAGCATTCCCTCGAAGCCATCTACATCGGCATCGTTGCTGCCGCCAATAGTGAGATAATCCACATCTTTTAAAATTATGCTCTTGTCTGAAGGCTCATATTGGTCGTAAGTCGGTGCAACAGTTATTATTCCCTTGATGTTAAACTTGTATTTGTGAGAAATATTTCCATCGTCGGGATGAAGGTTTAGCTGGTTAAAATTATAGGCAATTGCTGCTGCTTCACCGCCACGAGAGTGACCAAAAAGAGCTATGTTTTCTGGGTCGAATTTGTTATAAAGTGGGCTATCCTTAACTTTATTTCTCCCTAAAATATTTTTTATATTTTCAAGGAGGAGGACTGCCCTGGCGTCATTTTCATTTGAAAGGCCAAACTTAAAAAATCCATTTAACATATTTTCATCAACTGATACCATGGCAATACCCCTCTTTGCAAGGTAGTGACCTAGATAGTCGTAGCCCAAATAATTTTTTGTTGTAAATCTGTGGTTGCCATGAAGGACAAATAAGACTGGAGCCCTGTCCAAGTCCTTTGGCGCATAAACCCTTCCCCTTACTTCTGTTTCCTTTAGGGTCCTTCCGAAAAATTTCTCCCTAACTTTTTTTGTGTTTCCCCTGTAATTTACAAAATCCCATAGGTTCACTGGCTTCCCTTCATAATCAATTACTTCTACTTCATACTTTTCTGGCTTTGAGGCAATTTTATTTTTTTCTACGCCCAAATCATAAATTTCTCCCCTGTCAAAGCCTGGGAAGACCATAAAATAAATTGAAGCCCCTAGTATAATTGTGGTCGGAAGTAAAAATATAAGTGCCTTTTTCTTTTTATTTTTCACAAAGGAAATTAAGGACTTTGCAAAGGCGACTATGACAATAAAAGCTAGTCCTATAAAAATTATTTCAAAATAATCTATGTCCACATTATAAAGACACTCATCATAAAAATATTTTAATCCATAAATGAGTAGGGCATAGATGGCTAAATTTTTTGTCCTAATTCTTTTTAATAGAAGAAAAATAAATTTAAGCAAAAAGCCTGCCATAATATAAAAAATAAAAAATAGAAGGGCAAAAATTATAAAGGCTAGAATTTTTGGCACCTTAAAATCTTCTATGTAATAATAAAAAAATGTGGCAGAAAATAAAGACATTATCGCCACAATTATATAAGCAAAGCCACTTGCCCTTCCAAAATGTTTTTTGAAAAAACTATTTATTTTGTTTGATATTTTTATTAAAAAATTATTTATTTTCATAATAAGGGGATAAGCCCAAACTTATCCCTAATCCCTCTCTAATTCTACAAGTTCACTTTCGTCGTACTCTTCAACATTAAGTGACTTGGATTCATTTATAAAAGTTTTGTTAAACTCGCGAGTTCTCTTTATTTCATCAAGTTCAAGATAGACAATTTCCTTTTCGTCATCTACTTCATACATTACCTTTACAAGTTCTTGTATTGTGTAAGTTGAGACAACTGTTGCCTTGCCCCTATCTGTCCTTACAATTTCGCCTTCTCTTGGCATTCTCTTGTTGATGCATTCGTAGCCATCTTGTTCATATTTTAAACAGCACATAAGTCTGCCACAGATGCCAGAAATTTTTGTAGGATTTAAGCTAAGGTTTTGGTCCTTTGCCATTTTTATTGACACAGGAGAAAACTCACTTAAAAATGTGGAGCAACAAGTTGGTCTGCCGCAACAGCCTAGCCCTCCAACGAACTTTGCTTGGTCGCGAACTCCAATTTGTCTAAGCTCAATTCTTGTCTTAAAAATTGAGGCAAGATCTCTTACCAATTCTCTAAAGTCAACTCTTCCATCAGCTGTGAAATAAAATAATAATTTTGAGCGGTCAAAAGTGTACTCACATGAAATTAATTTCATGTCCAAACCGTGCTCTTCTACCTTTTGCTCACAAATTATAATTGCTTCCTTGGCCTTATTTCTATTTTCCACATTGATATTTTTATCTTCTTGGTTGGCAAGACGAATAACAGGCTTTAATTCACCCTTAATGCTTTCTTCATCTATTTCCTTTAAAAGTTCCACTGCACCAAACTCAAGTCCACGCACAGTTTCTACTATTACATAATCTCCAATTTTTATATCTATATCAACGGGATCAAAATAATAGATTTTGCCAGTTCTCTTGAACCTAATTCCAGCTATTTCTATCATCTAACTCCCCCTAATTCCATTAAAAGTGTTTCTACATTTAAATCAAAATTTATATTTTTTTCATTGCGGACAAGGGCATTTATAATTGCATCGTAGGATTTTATAGCTCTATCCACACTTATATTTTCTAATTTTAACAAGTCAATTTTATCTGTATTTACAATTTTTTCTTCTCTGCCGTTTTTCAAATAAATTAAATCCAAATACCAAGTCAGCATAAAATTTAGAATATCTGCAAAGTCTTCTCGATTGTCCTTAAAAAAAGTAAATTCATCAAAAATAAATTCAGTATTTCTAATAATTTTATCAAGAACCTTTATTAGGTCCTCTCTCTTTGACAAAAGTTCTGGGTCTTCAGAATATTTAAGGGCAAGGCTGACATTTCCATTGGAAAGACGAGAAAAAAGCCTTGCATTTTTTTCTGTAATATTTTTCTTTTTCAAAAAATCTTCTATTCTATCTCCAGTGACATCAGAAAATTTTAAAACCCTGCACCTGGAAATAATTGTTGGAAGAATTTTTTTCATAGTACTTGAAATTAAAATTAAAATCAAGTAGTCCATTGGCTCTTCCAAGGTTTTTAAAAGTGCATTTTGCCCCTCCACTGTGACCTTGTCGAAGTCGTCAATAATTACAATTTTGTGGCTGCCACTGTAGGGCTTGGAAAAAGAATTTTCAATAATTTCTTCGATTTCTTCTTTTTTTATATTGCCCTCATTTTTAACAATATAAAGATCGGCGTCTTCATAGTCATCTATGCCACTAAAAAATCTAAGAGCTTCGCTGTCATCTTTTAAAATAGCTCTGGCAAAGTTTTTTGCGTGAGAAAATTTGCCAATGCCTCTTGAACCACAAAAAAGATAGGCGTGGCTGTAAGACTTGTTGACTAAATCTCCTTCCAAGCTGTTTATAATTTCTCTATTTTCTAAAAACATTAAATTCTCTTAGACTCTTCCAAGTCAACGACAAAAATTGTGGCTCCAGAAACTTTAAAGTCTCCCTTTTCTATGTGAATATCTTCAGGCTCAGTTAGCTCCTTAAATATCTCATAAATTTTATCAAGCTCACTTTCTTCGCAGCCCAACAAAAGTGTTGTGTTTCCAGATTTGAAAAAACCACCTGTAGAAGAAAGTCTTGTAACATATATATCTTCGTCTAAAAATCTATCTATTATTGCATCAGTGTACTTTTCTTGCACTATTGCTATCATCATTTTCGTATTCATAATATCACCTAAAACTTTTTAAAATCAAATACATCTATGACAAAAATTGTCGCTCCGCCAACTTTTACAGTAATTGGCACAGGAATCATGGCTTGACCAGGAATATTTATGGGCTGAATAGTTCTCTTAACTTCTCTAGTCCTTGAGTTTTCTTCCAAAATTTCCATAAACCTGTCCTTTTCTTCATCTTCAATCCCTGAAAGAAGTGTGACATTTCCAGCTTTCAAAAATCCGCCAGTGGAACTTATTTTTGTAACTTTAAAATCGTTTTTGTTTAGGATTTTTACTAAATTATCGCTATCCTCGTCTTGAACTATTGCGATTATAAGTTTCACACAATCATCCTTTCTTTGAGAACTTTCATGCAGTCGCAAAAAACTTCTTCAATGCTTTTATTTACATCTATAAAATAATAGTTGTCTTCTTTTCCTAAATTATTGTAGTAGTCGCGAACTTTTTTGTGAAATTCGTCAGGCTCTCTTTCAAGTCTGTCGTAAATAGACTTATCCTTCCTGTGTAGGGTAACTCCACTACTTCTAAAGATAAATACTACATCGGGTTTTAGCTTTCCCGTTGCAAAATTATTTATGGAAAGAATGTCGTCTAGGTCTTGTCCCCTGGCATAGCCTTGGTAGGCAAGAGAGGAAAGTACATACCTTTCGCAGAGAACTATGGCTCCCTCCTCTAGGGCGGGGATTATTTTTTCGTAAGTATGTTGAGCCCTTGATGCAGAATATAAAAGGGCTTCTGTCCTCATGTCCATTTCCCTTAAATCTTTGTCAAGAATAAGATCTCTAATTTTTTCAGAAATTCTCGTTCCGCCAGGCTCTCTAGTCTTTATAGTTTTTTTATTATTCTTTAAAAGTTCTTCATAAACTAAATTGCAAATTGTTGATTTTCCAGACCCGTCAGGTCCTTCAAATGTAATAAATGCACTCATTTAACTACCTCAATTTTATCTTCACAAAGTCCAATTACTTCTATTCCTTCACTTAAAAATCTGTCAATATTTTCTATCATTTTATCATCAATAATTTCGCCAAAAGTCACAAGTGGCACTCCTGGTGGATAGGCTCCAATAATTTCCTTAGAAATCCTGCCAGAGGCATCTCTATAAGAAATATATTCTCCCTGACATAAGTTGGCTTCTCTTGGAGTCATTGCCATCTTTGGAATTTCAAATTTAAAGGGCAAGATTTTTTTAAAATCACAATTATCATAGGATAAAATTGCATCTCTTAACTTTTCTATTTCATCTTTAGTATTTATTGGTGAAATTATGGCAAGAGCGTAGTAGAGGTCTCCCATCTCAAGCCTTATATTTTTATTTTTTAAAAAATCTTCAAGAACCTCTTCGCCACTCATGCCCCCAATTCTAAATAAAAATTTCATGGGGTCATTGGCTATTATAGACTCGTGACTTAAGTCTATCTTATAATTTATGGCTCTCTTTAAATTTTCAAGGTCTCTCGCCCTGTTTTGAAGCTCAATTCTTCCCACTTCGTCCATATATTTTAAGCCAGCCTCAATGGAAAGCATAAATAAGTAGGATGGCGATGTGGAATTATAAATATTTACATATTTTAAAAGTTCTTGGTGAGAAAACCTATCTGTCCCCCTGTGAATTAAAGCAGTCTGTGTCAGTGATGGAATCATCTTGTGAGTTGAATTTATAACTAAGTCCGCACCTGCATCTAGGGCTGAATAATTTTTTAAATCTGAAAAATAAAGGTGGGCGCCATGAGCTTCATCAACTATGACTGCTATGTCCTTGTCATGAAGAATTTTTACAAGTTCTTTTAACTTTAAAATTCCACCAAAATAATTGGGGCTAACTAAGACGCAGGCTGCAATATTATTTTTTTCTATTTTATCAAGAAGTTCTTCTTCATCAATGCCAAAATACATGGCACGATTTTCGTCATAAATTGTATTTAAATAAATTGGCTCTAAATCATTTAAGAGAAGGGCGTTGTAAATGGACTTATGTGCATTTCTCTGAATTAAAATTTTATCCTTTGGTCTTGTTGCCATGGCTATGGCAATGTGAAGGGCACCAGTAGAGCCATTTGTAGTAATAAAGGACTCCTTTGAGCCAAATAATTTTTTTATCTCTCTGTGCAGGTCCTCTATTGCTCCCCTTGGCTTTAAAAGATTATCTGTATCTAAAATTTCCGTCAAATCATTTTTTATGTCCAAGTCAAAAAAGTCCTTGCCCTTGTGACCTGGCATGCCAAAAGAAATTAAATTTTTTACTTTGTCCACTTCATTTTTCAAAGGGGTCTTCATCTTTTCTCCTCAACTTCCTTTAATTATACTATAATTTAAAAGCATTTAAAAGTTAGCCCTTTTTATAAAAATCTCCCTTTATAGAAACTTCTCCACTGGAAAGAGTGAGCCTTTCGCTGCCAGTGTCTACAATTAAATTGCCCTTGTCGTTAATGTCCACTCCCTTGGCAGAATATTTTTTGCCATTTAATACAAAGGAAAGGTCCCTTCCAATTACTAGGGAATGCTTTTTGTAGTAGTCAATTATTTCTTTGTCACTTTTTACATAATTATTTTCGTAAAAGGCATTTAAGACGCAGGATAAAATTTCATTCCTTATGACATCAGTGCCAATGTAACCTGCAATGTCCTTTAAATCTTTAAAGCTGTCGTCCTTTGGCTTGTTTACATTTATTCCAATGCCCACTATAACAGACTTTACGCTTCTGGATTCAAAGTCTGCATCAAGTTCAGATAAAATTCCACAAATTTTTTTGCCCTTTAAAAACAAATCATTTACCCATTTTATTTGTGCTTCTTTACCTGTAGACTCCTTAATTCCCTCTAGAGTGGCTACGGCTGCCTTAACTGTAGTTAAGTCAAAATAAGAAAAATCGTAGGAGTCCTTGGGATGTAGGATTATGCTAAAGTAAACTCCGCTACCCTTAGGTGATGTGAAGCTCTTGCCAGTTCTGCCTCGTCCACCCTTTTGCATGTCAGAGACAATTACAGTAAAATCTTTGACATCACTAGAATAAAGTCTCCTCTTTGCTTCCGTGTTTGTGGAGTCAATTTCGTCATAAATAACTATATCAATGTCCTTTAATTCATCTCGAAGGCCCTTTCTTATGCCTTCGTCAGATAATTTGTCGTCCTTTTCTACAAGTTTATAACCCAACTTTGTCTGTGATTCAATTTGAAATCCACTTTCCTTTAAAGAATTAATAGCCTTCCAAATTGCAGTTCTTGAAATATTTAATCTTTCTGCCAAGTCTTGACCAGAAATATAATTTGCCCTATTTCTTTCTAATTCTCTTAATACAATATCCTTTGTTTTCAATATATCACCTTATTCTTGACATTTTTGTAAATCTACTGTAAAATAATTTTCTAGGCTGTGGAGAGATGTCCGAGAGGCTGAAGGAGCCCGCCTGGAAAGCGAGTATACATGAAAATGTATCGGGGGTTCGAATCCCCCTCTCTCCGCCATCGCCATGCTAAGCGGGAAATTAGCGATGTCCTGTACCTGCGATTCGCTACAGCAGGGCTGAATTCCCATTCGAGGACTTTAATTTTGCAGTCTGCCCCTTATAAGTGGTGTTGACGATTGGGTCCTGCGCAACAGAAACTTATGAACCGTGTCAGATCTTGATCGAAGCAGCACTAAGTAAGATCTTTTGTGTGCCGCAAGGGTCGCCTGATTTGAGCTAACTGTAAGGGTAACGTGTGAGGTTGACTTTCGACATTGGGTGCATGGCTACATATTAGTCCCATTTATTTGGGACTTTTTTATTGCTCTTTTTTAAAAATTTGGAGACATTTAAAAGTTCACCCTCCTTTAAAACTTTCTTTTCTCTCAAATATTTTTCTGCCCTGGAATAAAATCCCCTCTTTGAGCCAGTCACATAAAAATAATCTCTTATGTAATTTTCCTTTTTGTAGTCATAATCTTCTAAAATGGCATCAGTATTCGAAAAGATTTCAATATTACTAGACTTATCAGCAAAATATTTTTTGAAAAATTCTTTTTTTAGGTGAAGACCACTGGAAGCCAAGAAAATTAAGTCATACTCTCTAAAATCTTTACCATTAAAGTATTCGTCACAAATCATTTTTACTATTTCAGGGGCAAGACCATCGTTACAAGCATTAATAAGTAGGGGCAAGCTCAAGTATGATACTGGAGAATCTGTGAAATTTTCTAAAGTTTTTTCAGCTGAAGTAAGCTCTGTCCCTAGGCACAAAATTCTCTTATCCTTTAAATGTTTCTTAAGGGCTTTTTCTCCAAAGTCTGCCCTCTCATCATCCTTAAAATAATTTATGGCATCAAAGTCCATGACATAAATCTTTTTATCCTTTTTAAAAAATTTTTGTAAAAATTCTATTCTTGCGTTTACAGCTTCCCTCTTGTAAAGTCCATAGTATTCAAATCTGTCGTCAACATAATAATTTAAATAATCTCTATGGACTTCATAAAGTCCAACTATGCCAGGACCTGTGTCAAAAACTGCCAAAGCCTTCACCTACTTTCACTTTATATGTATACTTATAAATTTTTTTAAAATAATCATAAGCCTCTTCCAAGGATTTTTCATCTGCAAAGATGCCAAAAATCGTGGCGCCACTTCCGCTCATAAGAGGAGCTGAATTAAAGGCTCTTAGTTTATTTTTTATATCCAATAAATCTGGGTGCAAAGAAAAAACTACATCTTCCATTTTATTTCTGAGATAAAAATTTAATTTTTCTATGTCTAGCTCATAAAGACCCTCTAAAATTTTAGAAAAATCAATTCTCTCCTTATCAATTTTTATTTTTTGGTAGACCTCCTTAGTGGAGACGCCGTAGCCAGGGTTTATGATTAAAACATGGTCAAGCTCTATTGGGTCTACTTCCTCTAAAATATCTCCTATTCCCTTTGCAATTTTCGTTCCGCCAGTCATCATATATGTAAAATCTGCTCCAAGGCCCTTGGACATATCAATTAGTTCAGCTCTTGGAATATTTATCTTGTAAAGGTCATTTAAGGCGTAAAGAGAAGCTACTCCATTGGAAGTTCCACCAGCAAGGCCTGCTGCAATGGGAATTTTCTTTTTGATTTCAACTTTAAAGGGAAGGTCATAGCCCACCTTGTTTTTTAAAAGTTCATAGGCTTTATAAATTAAATTGCTTTTTAAGTCAAAGGAAAATTCTGGTATTATTTCTAGTTTCTCGCTTTTAGAAAAAATCATCTGGTCACATAAATCTGTCATTACCATTAAAGTTTTTATGTCGTGGTATCCACCAGCTCTTTCTCCAAGGACATCAAGAGATAAATTTAACTTGGCATGAGCATTTTTTTTAATCATAATACACCTCAAGTTAATTATAATTCATAATTTATTATTTTGCATCATTGTAAACCCCAGATTTTATATTGATAATAATTTTAATAAAATTTAAATTTGGGCAAAAAAATAAGCTGCCTAAGCAGCTCTTATTTTATGAAATCATCTTTGCGTCTTTATAAGTTACATCTTCATCTAAAACTGTAACTTTTACAGTAGAAGTAAGTACATCAGAGTAAGTGTATGATGCAGTTACAAGTTCTTCTCCGTTAAATACTTCAAGTACAAAAAGACTTGGATAAATTGCCTTTAAAACACCCTTGCGAGTGACAATTTTTTTTCTGCCTTTATTGGCCCTTACAATAACTTTTTTCCCTATATGATTCTCAAGCTCTTTCTTTATCAATTGCATTTGATTCATTCCATATCCATTCCTTCCAAAGACTTTTAATACTCGTTAATTATACTATAAAAATGGATTCCTGTCAAATAAATCTATAATTTTACTCCATAAATTTTTCTTTGTCAATAAATTTTATGCTTAATTTTTAAAATATTTTTAATAATTTTTAATTTTTTTCACAATTATTTTTATAATAATATTTTTTGGTCTTATTTTTTATTTTTTTACTTTAAAAAGCTCTAAGAACTTGCATTTTGTGAAATAAGGGTGGATTTTTCAAGGCAACTATTGTATAATTATGTATTGTTATTGAGTGGATTGGAGGTATTGATGCAAAAAAAGAAAAAAGTCATTCTCGGAATGAGTGGCGGCGTAGATTCATCTGTGTCTGCAATTCTCCTAAAGGAAGCCGGCTACGATGTCACAGCTGTTTTTATGAGAAACTGGGCTGAAGATGACGGAGCTTGCACTGCAAGAGAAGATTACATCGATGTGGTCTCTGTCTGTTCACAACTTGACATAAAATATTTTACTGTCAATTTTGAAAAGGAATATAGGGATAGAGTTTTTTCTTACTTCTTAAGTGAATACAAGAAAGGCAGAACTCCCAATCCAGATGTGATGTGCAATACTGAAATTAAATTCAAGGCCTTCCTTGACTATGCAATGGATTTTGATGCTGATTATATTGCAATGGGTCATTATGCCAGGACAAAAAATGTCAATGGAAAAACCTATCTTTTAAAGGGCGCCGATCTTAATAAAGACCAGTCTTATTTTTTGTCCAGAGTTAAATCAGAGGCACTTGCAAAAACTCTCTTCCCAGTTGGCGATTTGACCAAGGATGAAGTGAGAGCTATTGCCAAAAAGTACAAGCTCTCTACTGCTTCAAAAAAGGATTCTACTGGAATCTGTTTTATTGGCGAAAGAGATTTCAATGAATTTTTAGACCAATTTCTCTTTACTAAGCCTGGAAAAATTGTGGACGAAAAGGGCAAGGTAATAGGAGAGCATTCAGGTCTTATGCACTACACCATAGGTCAAAGGCGAGGAATAGGCATTGGCGGAGTTGGCAGCGGCGAGCCCTTCTTCGTATATGATAAAGATTTGAAAAACAATCTTTTGCTTGTGGCTCAAGGAATTAATAATCCCATCCTTTATAGAGATGAATTTGAAGTTGAAGATATTTTTTGGATTACAGAAAATCCTTCTCTTCCCCTAGATTTATCTGTTAAAATAAGATATAGGGCAAAGGATGAAGATGCAAGGCTAGAAAATGATAATGGTAAATATGTTGTTAAACTGAAAAAACCACTTAAGGGCGTAACGCCTGGTCAAGTTTGTGTTTTTTATCAAGGCGATGTATGTCTTGGTTCAGGTATTATAAAATAAATTTTGGAGGTATATATGAAATTACTTTTAAACAAAAGAGAAGCTAAGGGTAAAAACAAAGTTGATAAACTTAGAGCTAATGGTGAAGTTCCTGGAGTTCTTTACTCAAAGGGACAAGAAGCAAAATTACTTTATGGTCTAGAAAAAGATTTATTAAAGGCTTTTTCTGAAGAAGGATATTCAAACATTTTTGAAATCGAAGTTGACGGAGAAACTATTTCCGTACTTTTCAAAGAAGTTCAAATGCACCACATCAAAAATGCAATGGTTCACTTTGACTTATATGAAGTTGATATGAACTCTGAACTTACTGTTGAAGTGCCAGTAGTTCTTGAAGGTAGAGACGAAGTTAAGGTTCAACCATCTTCATTAATCCAAGTATTAAACGAAGTTCAAGTTACTTGTCTTCCAAAATATCTTCCATCTGAAGCTGTTGTAAATGTTGTTGACATGCAAATTGGCGATGTAGTAACTGTTGCTGACCTAGATATCTTCGGCGACGAAAACATCAAGATTGACATGGATGCTGAAGAAACTGTTGCAACTCTTGTTGAACCAACAGAAGAAAAAGAACCAGAAGAAGGAGCAGAAGAAGTTTCTGCAGAAGTTCCTACTGTTTCTGAAACTGAAGCAAAAGAAGAAACTGAAGAATAATTTGTATTTAAAAAATATTTAAGGGCTCCAAGAGCCCTTATTTTTTTACAAATTTTTATTTTTATTTCATCTTTTAATTTTTATTTTTTAAAAATTATTATCCAATAAATTTTAAAGAAATTTTAAAACTCCCCTGGGGTCTTCAGCTATATTTTCTGTGTATCTTTCAAGCATTTCTCTCGACCCTGTGCCACACAAGACGCCAAGCTTTAGGGTGTCCTTTCCAAAAATCATGTCAACCTTGGAGTCGCCAACAATAATAATTTCCTGGTCCCTTAGAGAATATTTTTTCTTAAAAATTTCTAGGCTCTCTGTGCTTGGTTTCTTTTCGTATAAATCTGCAGCTGCATAAAAATCTATAAAACTGTCTAAGTTCAAGTATTCCATAGAGTATTTTGCTTGCCTATAATTATCTGAAGTGAAAAGTCCTATAATTATGTCTCTATTTTTTAGGTCCGTAAATAAACTTTTAAGGTCGCAAGTTTCTTTTATTTCCCTATTATTTTCCTTTAAAAATTCTAGGAGGAAGTCGTCTATATCTTTATAGATTTCTTCTACACTTTCATCCATAAATTCAGAAAAAATAAGTGCCAAGTCCTCCACAGTCTCCGATGACAAGATGGAGTTTTCCTCCACTTCATTATTTTCCTTTACGCCAATTTTTTTAAATAATTTTTTCTTTCCATCATGGTTTAAATTTTTTTTACTTAAATACTTTACAATTGAGTCCACCCAAATATCTGAAAATTTCAGTAGAGTTCCATCTTTATCAAATAAAATTGCCTTAATCATAGTAAGTCTTGAAGTTCCTTCCAAGTTTTTATTTTTTTCTCACTTTTGTCCAAATTGTAGAAGTGCGGATTGGTAAAGCCGTAGAGCTCTCCGTCTTCACACCTCACATTTGCCCTGACATAGTGATAATTTTCGTCAAAATTTAATTTTACCTGCAAACTATTTTCGCAAGCCTTATAAACTTCGCCATCTACTATTAATTCTATATGAAGTTTTTTGCCGTGAAAAGTATTTTTTTCTAAGTTCATGGAAAATTCACTGTCCCCAATTTTTTTAAGGTCAAGTAAATTTTCCCGAGAGACAGAAATTTTCCCTGCCAGCATGGCTTTTTTTATTTCATCCTTGGAAAGATTTTTTGCAAAAACAAAGGTCTTTGGATCTCCAAGTAAAGATGGATAGTCTGCATTTTCGTATCTTTCATAAGGGTAGAGGTGAGAGTCGCTGCCGCCAAGTCCATAGACCACATAACCATTTTGAAGGAGGATGTCCCATGCCCTTAGGGCCTTTTCCATGGCATCAAGGGAAGTCATGTAAGTTGGGTCATTTATAATTTCCATAAATTTTAAGTCCTCTAATTCATAATCGCCAACTAAAAATTCATAAGTATCCATAAAGGGGTGGTTGATGGAATAAATTTCTCCCCTTAATTCTCTCAAAACTTCTAGCATCCAGTCTTCTGTGTTAAGTCCCTTAACTGAATGTTTTTCAAAAACAGATTCATTGGTGAAAAATAAATTTACATGGCCAAACTTTGATGTGATTTCTGTGCCTTCAATAATCAATAAATCTGTGTCAGGGAATTTCGTCTGATTAAAATTGTGGTCCGTTGGAGAAAAAAAGTCTAGTCCCCTCTTTTTTGCAACTTCAATATTTTCTTCTGGCGATAATTTTCCATCAGAGTAAAAAGTGTGAGTGTGAAAGTCACCTGAGTACCAGCTTTCTTCCCTGCACTTGACCTCATCTTTTTTTATGTCCACTTCTCCCTTAGAATCTATGGGACTTTTAGCCTCATGAATTTTTAAAATGACATCTCCACTTTTGTAAAGAAGATAGGCTATCCTATAGTCGCCATCTTCTAAATTTTTAAAACCATTGGAAGACTTTTCCATGTCCACAGCCATAAATCTTTCTGCCTCCCTATTTGCAGTGATGCTTCCCACAATTTTATCTTCCTTATAGACAAAGAGACTTATAAAAAAACTTTCTCCACTAATGGAAAATCTTAGTGAGTCTTCCCTTAAATCCTTTAAATTTATTTTTAAATTAATTTCATTAAAGCCTTCTTTTAAATTTTCTATAATATTTTTCATATTTCTCCTTAAAAAAAGCTCTGGGCATTACCCAAAGCTTGCTTTTAAAAAATTTTCTTACTTGTTTATTTGGTCAAGTGCTGCTTGGGCAGTCTTAGCTGCTTCGTCAAGGGCAGTCTTTGCATCTACATTTTGAAGCTCAACTTTATCTGCTGCAATGGAAAGTGCATCTGTGATTTTTCCATCTGTTGGGTCTATAAAGGCAGGAGATGCGTGCATTGCTTGTTCATAAGGAACTCCTGCGTAAGGATTTTCTTCTATGAATTTTTTGTATTCAGCAACATCTGCTGCAGATTTTCTAACTGGAATGTAGCCAATTTTTTCTGACCACTTGGCAGAAACTTCTGGGCTTGTGAAGTAGGCTATCCATTCATAGGCTGCCCTTTGTTGTTCTTCACTTGCTGCTGCAGGAACAAGTAGTGAGTGAGCATTTGCCACTGGCTTTCCTGGGTTGCCATTTAGTCCTGGTTGTGGAAGAGAAGAAATTTTTGTAAAGTCAAGGTCTCCCTTGTCTCCTGATGAACCAGTGTAGGACATTGCGTCGCCATTCATTACATTGTCAATAGTTCTGTACCAGTATTCCCAGCCTTGTCCACCAGATTCGATTTTTGTAGTTTTGTTGTCAAAAATTTGTTGTCTGACAAAGTTCCATGAGTCAACCCATTCCTTGCTGTTAATTAAAACTTTTTTCCCATCATCAGATAAAATTTTGCCGCCATTAGATAGGGCAATATCCATTAGGTTTTCGTGGTTATACATTACAAGGTGTCCCCACTTTGCTATGCCCTTATCTTGGATTTCCTTTGAATATTTAAAAGTATTTTCCCAAGTGCTGTAAACTTCCTTTGGATCAAGACCTGCCTTTTCAAGTAAGTCCTTTCTGTAATAAATTACTTGAGTTGTGCCATAAGCTGGGAAGCCATAAACCTTGTCGTCTACAATGGCTGGGTTCATAAATACATCAAGGTAATCGTCAAGAGGAGTTCTGTCATCCATGTACTTTGTCAAATCTGCAAGCATGCCATCCTTAACTCTAAGTTCAATGTTTGAGCCGATGTAAACTGCTGGTGGTTCTTTGGCTGCAATAGCTGCTTGAACCTTTTGGAAAGTTTCATTATAGTCAGCTTGTTGAACGCCAACAACCTTTACCTTGTCTTGTGATTCGTTAAATTCTTTGATAATTTCTTCCATAGTTTCGCCAGCAACTGAACCAAGTCCATACCAAAATTGAATTTCAGTTTTTCCCTTTGAATCTGCTGTTTTTTCTTCTGTCTTCATTGCATCTTTTGCAGAGCTAGAGCAACCTGTCAAAAGCATAAGTCCGCATAGCATAAGTAATGCTGTTTTGAATAGTTTTTTCATTTTTTCTCCTTTAAATTTTTTATGTTAATAAATATTAACCCTTAATACCGCTATCAGAAATTCCCTTTATAAACCACTTTTGTAAAACAATAAATAGAATTAAGAGAGGAAGGACTGATATAGTGTTGCCCGCCATTAAAAGGGGCAAGTTTTCTCCAAAATTACCCTGTGAGGTAAAAAATTTATTTAAACCCACGCTTATTAAATACTTTGATTTTGAATTTGTAATAAGTGAAGGCCACATGTAGTTGTTATACATTGTCACAAATTGGATCAGTGCATTTGTAAGGATAGTTGATTTTGAAATTGGAAGAACAACCTTTAAAAGTATGTCCAAATCACTTGCACCATCCATTTCCGCTGCCTCTATTAACTCCTTTGGCACTTCTTTAAAGGTGCTGTATAGCATATAAATTGTAAAAACTGCAACTGCATTGGAAATAATAATCCCAGATAGGGTGTCGATTAAATTTAATTTTGCAATTATTACATAACTTGGCACATAGGTTGTGGCAGCTGGTAGCATATAAGTCAATAGGATTCCCTTAAACATAAGTCCTCTCAGTTTAAAAGAAAATCTGTACATACCATAGGCGAGCATTACTCCAGTTACAATTTGAAGAATTACAATTACAATTGATGTGACAATTGAATTTAAGATGTATAAATCAAAGGGGGCTAAATTTAAGGCTCCCATAAAATTTCTAAAATCTAAAAAATCTGGCATAAAGCTAAGAGGCTTACGCATAATAGATTCTGTAGTCTTAAAAGAATTTGACATCATCCACATTAGTGGAAAAAATGTGATTATGGATAAAATTATGAGGACAAGGTGTCTTCCTATTTTTTTTATCATGACTGAACCTTCTTTCTCATAAAAATTATAAGAAGCGATAGAATTGCCGTTATTATTACTATAATAAGTGACACTGCACTTGCTTTTCCCATATTAAACTCTTCAAAGGCCATTTGATAAAACAGATATAAAAGTGTCCTTGTGGAGCCAGCAGGTCCACCTCTTGTTAAAACTGAAAACTGATCATAGGCTTGAATTGATGTAATAAGATTCATAATTAATAGAAAAAAAGTTGTCCTCTTTGTCATTGGAAAATAAATATATTTTATTTTTTCAAAAATATTTATTCCTTCAAGCTTTCCCACTTCAAATAAACTATTGGGAATCTTACTCATGGCATCGGTGTAAAAAAGCATTGCCCAGCCAGAATTTTTCCATATAGTTACCATTATTACTGCTGCCATGGCTGTATTTTCGTTAGACAACCAGTCAGGTCCGTTTATGCCAAAGTTGGCAAGACACCTATTTATGAGGCCAACATCTCCTCTTAACATCCAAGACCAGACAATTGACATGGCAACCATGGGAGTTACCCAGGGCGAAAACAAAAAGCCCTGATAAATTAACTTTCCCCTAAATTTCCCCTGCAAGAATAGGGCAAAAACAAAACCAAAAAATAGGACAGGCACTACTGTGCCAAGACCAAAGACAAGAGTGTTCTTTAAAGCCTGCCAAAAAAAATCATCTTGCAAGATGTACTTGTAATTTTCCACTCCAACTAAATCGAAGTTGGGGCTTACATAATTCCAGTTGGTAAAGGAAATGAGTAGTGATGCAAGCATTGGCAGAAACCAAAAAATTATTAGTGGAGCCAAGGGAAGGAAAAAATAAATAAAAAATTCTTTAGGTCCAAGCCTTCTCTCATAGGATTTTCTTGCCCTAGTCTTCATAGCTTTCACCTATAAAAATTCGATCTCCACAATCCCTGTCAAAGAAATAAGCCTTGTCCCTTGGAATTTTTACAAAGAGTTCACCCTTGTCCCTTGGATTTTTTTCAAGGTCGCACTTTAAAATTATTTTATTGTCAAATAACTTGCCAGAAATGTTGTAATCAGACCCCAAAAGTTCAATTAAATTGACGCTAAAGGGCAGTCCTTCTTCTGTTGAAAGTTCAAGAGCTTCCGCTCTTATGCCAAGAGTAAGAGGTCTATCTTCTAAACATATTCCACTTAAAATTTTATTGCCTTTATCATCATAAAAGGCGCCGGATCTTACTTCTCCATTGATAAAATTCATTGCAGGAGACCCTAAAAATCCTGCCACAAAGGCGTTAATTGGATTAGTATAAAGTTCTCTTGGACTGCCAATTTGTTGAATGATTCCATCATTTAAGCAGACAATTCTCGTTGCCATAGTCATTGCCTCAGTTTGGTCGTGAGTTACATAAATAACTGTGGAACCCAACTTGTTTTTTAAATTTACAATTTCCTCTCTCATTTCAACTCTTAGTTTTGCATCTAAGTTTGACAGAGGTTCATCCATTAAAAATATGTCAGATTCCTTAACGATGGCTCTTCCCAGAGCAACTCTTTGCCTTTGACCACCAGAAAGATCCTTGGGCTTTCTATTTAAATAATTTGTAAGATTTAAAATTTCAGCAGTGCTTCTAAC
Source organism: uncultured Peptoniphilus sp. (assembly GCF_946998875.1). Taxonomy (GTDB): domain Bacteria; phylum Bacillota; class Clostridia; order Tissierellales; family Peptoniphilaceae; genus Peptoniphilus_A. Next base: position 36,183 of record NZ_CAMQAY010000012.1, read on the forward strand.
CTTGTCGTCAATTATTTTCTTGTCCAGTTTTCTGATTTTCAATCCAAATCCTATGTTGTCGTAGACAGACAAATGAGGATAAAGGGCGTAGGACTGAAAGACCATGGCAATGTTTCTGTCCTTTGGCGCAAGGTCGTTAGATAATTTTCCATCAATATAAAGTTCTCCACTGGTAATATCTTCAAGACCTGCAATCATTCTTAGGCTTGTGGACTTGCCACAGCCAGAAGGACCAACAAAGACGATAAATTCATTCTCCTCTATTTCAATGGAAAAATCCTTTACAGAATAATCCTCATTCTCCTCATACTTTTTGCATATATTATTTAAGCTAATTTTGGACAATTGCCCTCCTCCTTTCACCTCAACTATTCTACTTATTAATTAAATAGAAACAATATATAAAAGGTAAAGAATTTGTAAAGTGAAGAAAATTATTTTAAATTTTTTGCAAAATAAAAAGAGTCCACTAAAAAATTAGTGAACTCTAAATTTACTTTAAATTTTAATTTACAGAAATTCTATTTTTGTGCATGTAATAAACTGCAAAGAGTAGTAAAGGTATTTCAATAATCATTAAGACTAAACCTGTAATGCCAAAGCCTCTCATAAATACTGTTCCATCTGTCAGCCTAAGTTCTACTTCTGAAAATAGATTTAAAAGACCTAAGACATAGACTATTGTGCTTTCAATAAAGCCCATGATTATATATACGATAACAGGACCGCCAAAGCCAAATCTTCTGAATTTTTTTCCGCCACCAAGAGTAACTGCAAAGATGACACTTACTATTGAGCTTAGTATTCCTAGAACTACCCAAGAAACTAGCATAAATATATTTTTAATTCCAAGTTGATTTAAGGACTGTGAAATTTCTTGCCAGAAGGAAGTCATTTCCCCTTCTGTAACAGCAACATTTGTTACCAATAAGAAAAATAAAAATATGCCAGCAAATAGGGAGTAAATTAAAAGCATGATGAAGTAATACAAAAGTCTCGAAAAAGTTTTTGCTGATGGACTAATTGGTGTTGACTCATAAAAGAGTGCACTGTCTCCAAAAAACATATTGTAGTCGCCAACTATTATTGTAATAGCTGCTGCCATGTAGCCAAATACTACAGCCAAGCCAGCAAGTCCAAAGGCAACGCCTCCATAATTAACATTAACCCTTCCAAGTGCCAAGCCTGATAGCATAAAAATTATTGGCAAAATTGGAATGAACCAATTATATCTAAAGTGATTTTTTATTTGATGTCCAAGTAATTTTCCCATTAAAATACCTCCGTAAAGTAGTCTTCTATGCTCATATTTTCTTCACTTCTTATCTCATCAACTGTTTTATTCACTGTGATTTTTCCATCTGATAGGAATAAAACTCTGTCGAGAAGGGGCTCGATTTGATTTATAAGATGAGTTGAAACTATGATGAGATTGTCCTCTTCAAAATTATTTAAGATAGTCTCAATTATTGCCTTTCTAGCAGAAGGATCCACGCCAGAAATTGGCTCGTCAAGTAAAAATATTTCTGCTTTTCTTGAAAGGCTAAGGGCGATTTGCATTTTTTCTCTCATGCCCTTACTCATTTCCTTGACCTTTGCCTTTTCTGGCAAGTTAAATTCCCTGAAAAGTTTATAAAATTTATCTTCATCAAAATCCTTGAAAAATAATTTATAAGTTTTAACAACTTCTTTTACAGAAAGTTTTTCACTTAAGGCAAATTTATCTGGCTGATAAGATAAAATTTCTCCCGTTTTATAAGAAATTTCCTCGCCATTAATTTTTACGCTGCCATTATAAGTCATCTCTAGTCCTGCAAGGATTCTCAAAAGTGTTGACTTGCCTGCTCCATTGGGACCAACTAGTCCAACGATTTGTCCCTTTTCAAGTTCTAAGTTTAAATCGTCAAGGACCTTATGCTTGTAGCCCATAGATAAATTTTTTATTTCTAATTTGCTCATTACTGCCTCCAATATTCCTCTAAAAGTTTAAGTGATTTTTCCTTTGTGAGCTTAAGTTCATCTGCCACACTGATTAAATCGTCGCAGGACCTATAAAAAGCTCCCTTAGCAATCTCATCGATTAAATCATTATCATCAGTGATAAATCTTCCGCTAGTCCTATTTGATTTGGCAAGGCCTTCTCTTTCTAGTTCTTGCAGTGCCCTTTGCACAGTGTTGGGATTTACCCCATAGATAGTGGCAAGATTCCTAACAGTGTCCATCTTCTCTCCACTTTTCCACTGACCACTAGAAATTTTTAGCTTGAAATCTTCGAGAAGCTGTAGATAAATGGGTCTGTTATTATCAAATTCCATAAAAACCTCCTTATATGTAAGATTTTATTTTTTGTTTTTGCTTTTGCTTTCGCTTTCGGCTTTATTTAAGGTTTAAAGACACAATTAAAGCTAAATTTTGTATTGTTGTATCAATCCCTTAATACAATAATTATTATAAACCTAATTTTAAAAAATGCAAGAGAAAATAAAAATTTTTTGTAAAATATTTTTTTAAAATTTTACTAAAAAATGTTTTCTTGTGAAAGATTGTATTTATTTTGTACAAGTTAGCTTTACTTTATCATCTGTAAATGTTATTATTAATTACCTCAAGGAGGTTTTTTATGAATGAATTACTAATAATATTTTTAATAATGGTCCTTGGCTACGCCTTTGGACATATTAATTTTTTTGGAATAAAATTTGGCGCCTCAGCAATTCTAATAGTTGCTCTTTTCTTTGGACACTTTGGTTTTGAAGTTCCAAAATTTTTAGCAAAGTTAGGACTCGTCCTATTCCTTGCACCAATAGGACTAATGGCTGGACCAAGTTTTATGGCAAATATAAAGAAGAATGGAATTTCCTTTTTGGCAATTTCCTTTATCACAACAGCAATAGGTGGTGTCTTAATAGTTTTAATTTCAAAATTATTTAACATCGAGCTCTCCCTTTCCATGGGTCTTGCCACTGGAGCAATGACATCTACATCTATGCTTGGAACTGTAAAGAGTCTTACAAATTCAAACTTGCCAGGAGTTGGCTACGGCATTGCCTATGCCTTTGGAGTCGTGGGCGTTGTATTAATCGTTCAACTCCTTCCAAGAATTTTAAAGGTTGATGTTGATGAAGAAAACAAAAAACTAATTCTTCCAGTGGACAAAGGCACAAAGGAAAGTCTTGAAGTAAAAGATTTAATAAATTTTGAGAAAAATGGACTTTTTGCAGTTGCACTTGCTTCAGTTCTTGGTGTTTTACTTGGATCAATAAAAATACCTGTTGGCGATAGTGTTAATCTATCCCTTGGTGCAGGTGGTGGATCCCTAATTATGGGTTTAGTACTTGGACATTATGGAAGAATTGGAAAAGTTAATTTAACTGTTTCTAAAGAAAGACTTTCACTTGTTCGTGACCTTGGCCTTGCCTTTTTCCTTTTGGAATCAGGTGTAAGTGCTGGCACTGGATTTGTTGAAGTTGTAACACAATATGGGGCAAAATTATTTTTAGCAGGAGTTATTATGACTCTTGTTCCTGCTCTTGTATCCTTATTTATTTCCTACAAAGTTTTCAAGTTGCCACTATTTGCAGCACTTGGTGCAACAACTGGCTCAATGACATCAGCACCATCTCTTGGAGCCCTACTTCAAGTTACAAATGATGACAAAGTTTCATCTTTTTATGCAGCTACACAACCAACTGCAACAGTAATGATGGTCTTCTTGCCACAAATTATAAATGTATTTTTCCCAGTTAGCTAAAATTTAAAAAACTAAAAAGTTAAATTTGTAGAAATTTTCTACACGAAAAAATCCTAAAGCTTAAATAGCTCTAGGATTTTTTATTTTCTATCTTATTTATTTTCTTTAACTTTTCTATTCTTTTTATTTTTTACTTTTTTAAGTCTAAAAAAGTCTTCTCTTTCTTTTTCTGCCAAAATATCTTCAATTTCCCTAATAATGTGCTTGTACTTAGGAATTTGAATTTTATCTAGGGCATTTGCTCTCTTGGCAGTCTTTTTTATTTCGTTGGCAAGTCTAAAGACAGATGTCTCAATCTCTGCAAGTTCATAAATGACTGGAAGGATTTCAGAAATATTTATCTTTGCCCTGTCAAAAGCTGCATTAGATTGATGCAGAGAATAATCTGCCTTCACTTCCGCCTTGTCGTATTTAATCTTAGGAAGTTCAAGACCCATTACTGAACGAGAAATTATTTGGTATTCTTTTTCATGAGGAGCTGCTTCTCCCATTTCCTTTAGAGAAAGGGCGCCCATAGAAATTGTGGCTTCAACCAGTTCTCCATAGGATGCTGCAAATTTTTCTTCTATTTCAGATTGAAGCTTCTTGGCATTTTTATTTAAGTCCATCATTTCCTTAATGAGGACTGTCCTCTTCTTATCAAGGAGATCATAACCCTTCTCTGCAAGGAGGAGGGCATTTTTTGATGCTATTAGATTTGCCTTAGTAGGAGTTACCTTAATTGCCATTCTTATCACCTAAATATTTTTCTTTTAACTTAGGATCAATTCTATCAATCATTTGAGTTGGAAGTATCTTTAATAATTCCCAACCTAAATCTAGGGTTTCTTCTATATCTCTATTTTCATTTTGGTCTTGTGTCAAAAATCTCTTTTCAAACTCATTTCCAAATTTTAAAATTAATTTTTCATCATCAGAAATATCATCTTCACCAATAATTTGTGCAAGGGCTCTAGTTTCTTGTACCTTTGAGTAGGATGCAAAAAGTTGAGAAGATAGGTCTGGGTGGTCTTCTCTTGTGTAGCCTTCACCAATGCCGTCCTTCATAAGTCTTGATAGAGATGGAAGAACATCTATTGGTGGATAAACTCCCTTGGAGAATAAATCACGACTTACTACAATTTGACCTTCTGTAATATAACCAGTTAAGTCAGGGATTGGGTGAGTGATGTCGTCATTAGGCATAGTTAAAATTGGAATAAGAGTTACAGAACCAGAGCTGTCCTTAATCATACCTGCCCTTTCATAAAGAGCTGCTAAATCAGAATAAAGGTGTCCTGGATAGCCCTTTCTTGAAGGCACTTCTTCTCTTG